>NZ_CP104007.1:2692500-2992500 GCF_029201545.1 Devosia sp. FJ2-5-3
GCACGAGCACGACGCTGCGCTATTGGGGCGATGATCCCGAGTTTGCTTTCAGTCACACCCGCGTCAAGGCCGGCTCGGACGGAAAGGTGGATTTTCTTACCCTGTCCGGTGGCGGAATCAACGGCGCCTATGGCGCCGGTTTCCTGGTCGGATGGTCGCAGAGCGGAAAACGGCCTGAATTCGAAGTCGTCACCGGAATCAGCGTGGGTGCCATCATTGCTCCCCTCGCCTTTCTCGGCACGCCGTACGACGAAAAATTGAAATTGGTCTTCTCGTCGCTGACCGAAGCCACCAATCCCGCTGCCGATTTCATTTCGGCCGTATTCGGTGCGCCGTCCATCCTCAGCAATGCGCCGCTGCGGGCCGCTATCGCCACAGTCGTGGATGAGCGCGTGCTCACTGATATCGCCAAGGCGCATCGCGACGGTCGCCGCCTCTATGTCGGTACGACCAATCTCGACGCCCAGCGCCCGGTGGTTTGGGATATCGGCGCCATTGCCAACAGCAATCTGCCTAACCGCCTGGAATTGGTACACAATATCATCCTCGCGTCTGCAGCAGTTCCGGGCGTGTTCCCGCCGATTCTGGTGGATGTGGCAGCCCAGGGCCAGGCGTTCAACGAACTGCACGTCGATGGAGGGGTGACCCAGCAGGTTCTGCTCATGCCTGGCGGCTACGGCAATCGCGGCAATGGCACAGCCCAGCTCTATGTGATCTTCAACGGCGTCGTCGAGCCAACTAGAGAGACCGTGCAGATATCCAGCGTAAGCCTTCTGCAGCGCGCCGTGCCGACAATGTTGAAATATCTCGGCCGCGCTAATCTTGCGGAGCTGGCCAGCTCGGCCAAGAACAGCGGCGTGAGCTATCGTGTCACGGCCATTCCGGCAGAGTTTCCGGAGAGCAGCAGCCTCTTCGGCTCACCGCAATGGCTGAGCATGCTGTACGATTACGGCCTGCAAAGCGGCAAGGTCGGTGCGTGGCACCACCGCAACTGACCGGACAAACGCACTGGCCTCGCTGGTGCGTTTTTCTTTTGATGTCTCAGTGTCGTCACGCCCCTTACCCTTCGACAATCGGCGTAAGAATAGCGCGCAAGCACCGGGCGGGGATAACTAGTCCCTGCCCTTTGATTTTTCAGCACGAAGTCGGGCGAAATAATCCATGCGCTTGCGCAGATCCCTCTCGAAACCGCGTTCCACCGGCTCATAAAAGGCCTGCCGGCCTATCTTTTCCGGGAAGTATTCCTGGCCGGAAAAGGCTTCGGGCGTGTCGTGGTCGTAAATGTAGCCGTCGCCATAGCCTTCGCCCTTCATCAGTTTGGTCGGGGCGTTGAGAATGACCATTGGAGGCATGGGCGAACCCGTTGATTTCGCAATGGAAACTGCAGACTTGTAGGCGGTGTAGACGGCGTTCGACTTGGGGGCGAGGGCGAGATAGACGACCACCTGCGCGAGGGAGAGTTCTCCCTCCGGCGAGCCTAGCATCTGGTACGCATCGCGACCGGCGATGGCGAGGGGAAGGGCCTGGGGGTCGGCGAGGCCGACATCCTCAGAAGCCATACGAATCAAGCGTCTAGCAAGGAAAAGCGGGTCCTCGCCAGCGTCGAGCATGCGGGCAAAATAGTAGAGCGCGGCATCGGGATCGGAGCCGCGAATGGTCTTGTGCAGCGCCGAAATCAGGTTGTAGTGCCCGTCCTGCGCCTTGTCATAAATAGGCGCTCTACGCTGCACTATTGTTAGCAGACTGTTAGCATCAAGCGTCTCATTCGCCGCCACCGATGCTAAAATTTCTTCGACCAGGCCGAGCAGCGCCCGCCCGTCCCCATCGGCGAGACCGAGCAGGGTGTGACGAGCTTCCTCGGTGAGTGGCAGATTTGTCCCGAGCAGGGTTTCGGCGCGGCCAATCAGCTTTTCGAGGTCCTCTGGCCCGAGGGACTGGAAGCGGAGCACCTGGGCGCGCGAGAGCATGGCGGCGTTGAGTTCGAAGGACGGATTTTCCGTAGTCGCTCCAACGAGGACCAGGGTCCCGTCTTCCATGACGGGCAGGAAGCTGTCGAGCTGGGCGCGGTTGAAGCGGTGAATCTCGTCGACGAAGAGCAGCGTGCGGTGGCCGGAGAGGCGTTCGAAGCGGGCCTTCTCGAAAACCTTCTTGAGATCGGCGACGCCGGAGAAGATGGCCGAGATTTGCTCGAACTTGTAGCCGATCTGGTCGGCGAGCAGGCGGGCGACAGTGGTCTTACCGGTGCCGGGCGGTCCCCAGAGGATCAGCGAGCCAAGGCGGCCCGACGCGAGCATGCGGCGCAGCGTGCCGTTGGGGCCAAGCAGATGCTCCTGACCGATAACCTCATCCAGCGTCCGGGGGCGGAGCTGATCTGCCAGCGGACGGGCCTTGTCGGTTTCGTTGGGATCGGCAGAAAAGAGATCGGACATGGGAGGTTATTAGCAGAGTGCGGTAGGGATCGCACTATCTGGAGCGCTGTCTGTCTGAGCGCCAATTGCAGCTTGGGGGCTCGCTGAGTGGCCCTCGGGTCGAGCCCGAGGGAAGCCAGGGGACGGCAGGTAATAACCCGTTTAGATTCAGCCTCTTGCTGAACATGTCCGAGAAATTGAATCTGCTTTAGCTTTTGCCCGCCCTTCGAACATAGCTCTCAGGGCCTGACGACTACGTCGTCAGCCACTCACAATCGATCTGGTCACCCGGCCGTTGCGCTGGAGGATGATTTGCCAGGTGCGGACGCGCTGGGAGGCAAGAGAGGAGAAGGTCGCGGCATCGACCATGTCCCGATCGTTGAGCGAGAGGATGATATCGTCGACGCGCAGGCCCATGCCTTCGGCGGGAGAGCCGGGAGCGACCGCGGTGATGATGACACCGGTGGCGTCATAGGGCAGGCCCTTGGCTTCGGCGAGGGCGGGATCGAGCTGGCGAACCGAGACCCCAGAAAAGCGGGAATTGCCCGATATTGTGGCGAGAGCGGCGTCAGACGGTGCGGGTGCGGCCTCGACGGTGAACTCGACCGTCTCCTCCGCGCCACCGCGCAGGCGCTCCAGACGGGCAATCTGCCCAATAGGCCTCGTCGCGAGGCGGAAATTGAAGGCGCTGGGATCGTCGACGCGCTGACCATCCACGGACAGGATGACATCGCCCGAGCGGAAACCGGCCCGCTCGGCGGGGCCGCCCGGCGCTATTTCGGTCAGGAGGGCGCCGTGGGGCGCGTCCATGCCGAGGCTTTGGGCGATGTCGGCGTCGACCGGCTGCATCTTGGCGCCGAACCAGGGACGGATGATCTGGCCGCCCGTGACTCCCGCCTCGGCGACAAGGCGCGCCATATTTGCAGGAATGGCAAAGCCAATGCCGACCGATCCGCCGGTCTGAGAGAAAATGGCGGTGTTGATGCCAACCAAATGGCCGTCGAGATCGACCAAGGCGCCGCCGGAATTGCCGGGATTGATGGCGGCGTCGGTCTGGATGAAGAACTCATACTCCGAGGCCTCGACGCCGGTGCGCGCCAAAGCCGAGACAATGCCGCTGGTCACGGTCTGGCCGACGCCGAAGGGATTGCCGATGGCGAGGACGAGATCGCCGACCAGCAAGCCATCGCTGTCTGCAAAAGTAATGGCGGGGAAGGTGGCGCCCTTGGGGTCGCGGACGCGAAGGACGGCGAGATCGGTCTGCTTGTCTTCAACCACGATATCGACCGCAAATTCCCGCCCATCGCTGAGGGCGATGCGGACGTCGGTCGCGCCGCTGATAACGTGACTATTGGTCAGGATGACGCCGGCGCCTTCGACGATAACGCCCGAACCAAGGGAGCGGGATTCGCGGGGGCGGGACTGGAAGTATTGATCGCCGAAAAAGCGCGAGAAGAAGGGGTCGCTGGCAAAGGGCGAGGTCGTCTGCGACTCGATGCGAGTGGCATAGACATTGACCACGGACGGGGAAACAGCCTTCACTACCGGGGCAAAACTGAGCTTCACCTGGCCATCGCTGGTGGGCACGAGACGCTCGCCCGCATCGGGAGGCGAAACGAGCAGTTGAACCTGAGGCTGTGTCGGCGCGTTGACTGTCGTGAGGGCCAGGGTGGCCCCAAGCGCCAAAACCGCCAGGGCGACACCCGAAAACACCAGTGTTCTTAATGACATGGCTCAATCCTCAATCGCTTTTTTTCATCACCGAAGCACCGGTGCCGGATGCAGACGAAAACGCTTGCAATCTGTCATGAAAATGACGCGCGAACATTGTTGTTTCCAGGGGGAAATAATCGTTTGCGCCGGGGGGCACACCGCCCTATATGCAGCGCTCATTTCGATGCGCATCCGGCCGAATGATTGGGACAGAAAATTCCCGGACCCGCAGCACTTCCCCACCCTTCCTCCAGCCCCGAAAGGCCTGTTGTCCAATGACCGACGAGCCGAAAACCGTCTATCCCAATACTTCCGCGCTGATCGCTGCGGAAGCGCCGGATTATCCCTCGTTCCTGTTTTCGGAACGAGAGTTTCATCGCGCCATCAAGGTGTTCCGGAAGGGCTTTGACGGGCTGCTGACCTATGCGGTGAAGTGCAACCCCTCCCCGCACATCATCGCGCAGCTGCATGCCGAAGGGCTCAAGGCGTTCGACGTTGCCTCGAACCGCGAGATGGAACTGGTGCGCGACTACGCGCCGGGCGCGGTGATGCACTACAACAACCCGATCAAGAACAAGCGCGAAATCGAACGCGCCTATGAAGAGTTCGGCGTTCGCAGCTTCACCATCGACCATCCCCAACAGCTCGACCAGCTGGCCTCCGTCGTGTCGCCCAGCCGCGACGTGGAAGTGACCACCCGTTTCAAGGCCGGCAAGGCGCTGAAATCCTATGATTTCGGCATCAAGTTCGGCGTGATGGAACAGGGCGCGGCCGAAATCGTGACGGCCGTAGAGAAGATGGGCTATACGCCCAGCCTCTGCTTCCATGTCGGTTCGCAGTGCGAAGACGCCTATGCCTATGAGCGCCACATCGCGGCAGCGGCTCGAATCGTCGAGGAAGCCGGCATCGAACTCAAGCGCCTCAACATCGGTGGCGGCTATCCAGCCCCCTACCCGACCAGCGAAGCGCCGCCGATGGACCACTATTTCGAAACCATCGGCAATGCCGTGGAAGACCATTTCGGCAAGCGCAAGCCAGAGCTGATCATCGAGCCAGGCCGCGCGATCGTGACGTCGTCCACCTCGCTGCTGCTGCGCGTAAAACACCAGCGCGGCGGCCAGGCCGTTTATGTCAATGACGGGGCCTACGGCGCGCTGATGGAAGTGAAGTTCATGCACTTCACCCCGCCGGTTCGCGTCTGGCGCGGTCCGCGTATCCACGACAACAACGCCGAATTCAGCGAATTCACGCTGTGGGGCCCGACCTGTGACAGCTATGACGTGCTGCCACAGGTGTTCACCCTGCCGGCCGATATCGACGAGGATGACTGGATCGAGTTCGGTCTGATGGGTGCCTATACCCAGGCCTCGCTGACGCCGTTCAACGGCTTTGACCGGCGCGACCAGTACTGGGTCGAAGAGGTCTATACCGGCAAGGACATGGCGCCGGCCGAGTGATTTCGAAGGGGCGGGGATGAGAGATCATTCCCGCCCTTTTTGTGTTTCTGGGGGTAAGAACCCCTCCTCGCCTCCCCCTGATAGGGGGAGGGATTGCATCGATGTCACGGAAAGGTCGGTGAGCCACCAGCCGGCTCCTCCCCCTGTCAGGGGAGGTTGGGTGGGGGTATGAACGCCCGTAGGTCTGCTTCTGTGGCTCCACCCCACCCCGGCCCTCCCCATCGAGGGGAGGGAGAAGAGTGTGCGTGGAGAGAGAGGGGCTAGATCAGTCGGCAGCGTTACCGCCCCTGGAACACCGAGCGGTCGGCCAGGGGGCCGGTGATTTCGCTGACTTTTATTGCCCGACCTTCTCGGACGGATTTGAGCGCGGCGTCGGCAAGCGCAAGGGCGATGAGGCCGTCTATGCCGCTCGGCGAGGCCGGAGATTTTGATTCCACGAAATCGATGAAGCTACTGATTTCCCTCGCATAAGCTTCGGTGTAGCGGGTCATGAAGAAGTCATGCAGTGGCGGCCGGGTGTAACCGGACGCACTGGCGATTTCGATGGAAACCGGACGCTGGTTTTCGGCGGCTACGGCGCCCCTGGAGCCATGGACTTCGATGCGCTGGTCGTAGCCATAGGTGGCGCGGCGCGAATTGGAAATGGTGGCGTGCTTGCCCGAGGCAGTGGCGAGCATGACCGAGACGCTGTCATAATCGCCGGCCGCGCCGATAGCCTTGTCGACCAGCACGGAAGCCTGGGCGCTGACCGTGTCAATCTCCTCGCCAAGCAGGAAGCGGGCCATGTCGAAATCATGGATGGTCATATCGCGAAAGATGCCGCCGGAGCGCTTAATGTAGTCGACCGGGGGCGCGCCGGGATCGCGCGAGACGATGGTGACCATCTCGACGTCGCCGATCTGGCCCTCGTCGATGGCTTTTCGCACGGCCTGGAAATGGGGATCGAAGCGACGATTGAAGCCGACCATCAAGGTCCCGCCGACTTCGTCGACGATTTTTAGGCAGGATTTGACGCGCTCGACGTCGAGATCGATGGGCTTCTCGCAGAAGATGGCCTTGCCGGCGCGGGCGAAGCGCTCAATCAGCTCTGCATGCGTGTCGGTTGGCGTGCAGATGACGACGGCGTCGATGTCGCCGGCGGCCTCGATCGCCTCAATGGTACGAACCTCGGCGCCATATTGGCTAGTCAGGTCAGTGGCAGCCTGGGCCATGGCGTCGGCGACTGCGACGAGGCGTGCCTTGGGATTGGACGTCACGGCCCTGGCGTGAACCTTGCCAATGCGCCCGGCTCCGAGCAGGCCAAAACGAACAGACATGCGAAACTCTCCACCGCTGAGGCCGGCGGCGCGGCCGAATTGCGGTGGAATGATTAGGCGATTTCTGAAAGGAATGAAACGGAAATTCCGAGAATGCCAGCGGGAGGCTCAGTGCTCGCGGGCGCGTTCAAGGATGCGCTTGCACTCGAGCAGCTCGCGCAGGACCTCGGAGAGCCTGTTGCGCGATTCTTCGTCGAGCGCGGGGCTGGCTTCCATCAGCGCCTCTTCGACCACTGCCTCGTCGGCGGCTTCCTCAGCGTCCTCGATGAGCGGGATGATCTCATCCACCGGCCTGCCCTCGCCAACGGCGATGACATAGCGAGGCCCCTGCTCCTTGAGGATGCGCTGGACGCCCTTGATGGTGAAACCCTGATCGTAAAGAAGGTGCCGAATGCCCCGCAGGAGCATGACGTCTTCGGGCCGGTAATAACGGCGGCCGCCGCCACGCTTCAGCGGCTTGATCGTCGCGAAGCGCGTTTCCCAGAACCGGAGAACGTGCTGAGGAAGGTCAAGCTCCTCAGCCGCCTCAGAAATGGTCCGGAATGCGTCTGGAGACTTGTCCAAACCGCTAGCCCCTTCAGTAAGAAAACCTTACTTTTCAGCGCCGACCATAGACTTGTTAATCTTGGACTTCAACACGTTGCTGGGTTTGAACACAAGAACCTGCCGGGGGAGGATCGGCACCTCCTCACCGGTTTTGGGATTGCGGCCCACTCGCTCATTCTTGGAGCGGACCTGGAACGACCCAAAGGACGACAGTTTGACGTTTGCTCCCGTGACCAAGGCCTCGGTAATGAGCTCAAGCACGCGCTCAACCAGCTCCGCCGACTCGGTGCGGGACAAGCCCACAGTGCCGTAAACTGCTTCGGATAGGTCAGCCCGCGTAACCGTCTTCTGCGCCATAAGCACCCCCATTGCTGTTGCATGAGTGGTTTCCCGGCAAGACGGCGAACAACCCCCCACAGCTCGTCGCCGAACTGCCTGCGCCGGCAGGTAAACCGCTCAAACGACGCCGCCGTGACTTTCTTGTCCAGCTTCAGCGCCAGGCTCCTCCACCCGAAAATACACTAACGCCCTGAAACGCTTAAGGTCAATGCGGGTGGAGAAAGGTTACCAGCGGATCAGCGATGCGCCCCAGGTGAAGCCGCCGCCCATGGCCTCGAGCATGACGAGGTCGCCTTGCTTGATGCGGCCATCCGCAGTCGCCACGCTGAGTGCCAGGGGCACGGAGGCGGCGGAGGTATTGGCGTGGATATCGACAGTGACCACGACCTTTTCAGGCGGCAGGCCCAGCTTGGCCCCTGCCCCGTCGATAATGCGGCGATTTGCCTGATGAGGGACGAACCAGTCGAGATCGCCAACCGTGTAGCCGGTCTTTTCGAGCGTGGAATAGACCACGTCGGTGATCTTGCCGACGGCGTGACGGAAGACTTCGGGGCCCTGCATATGGACGTGGCCGGTGGTGCCGGTGGTGGACGGACCACCATCGACATAGAGCTTGTCCCAATGGTGGCCATCGGAGCGGAGCGCAGAAGCCAGAACGCCGCGTTCGGGCTCGCCATCGGCAAGGTCGACTTTTTCGAGGATCATGGCGCCGGCGCCGTCGCCGAACAGCACGCAGGTGGTGCGGTCGGTCCAGTCGAGCAGGCGCGAGAAAGTCTCGGCGCCGATGACGAGAGCCCGGGTGCCGAGGCCATTCTTGATGTAGCTGTCGGCAGTCGCGACGGCGTAGACAAAGCCCGAGCACACGGCCTGGATGTCGAACGCCATGCCGTGGTGGATGCCCAGCTTCATCTGCACGAGGGTTGCAGCGGCGGGGAAGGTGTAGTCGGGCGTCGTCGTGGCAACGATGATGAGGTCGATGTCATCAGGCGTCAGGCCCGCATTGGCGAGCGCGTTTTTGGCGGCGGCGACGGCGAGATCAGAGGTGTACTCGCCTTCGGCAGCGATGTGCCGTTCCTTGATGCCGACGCGCTGCTGAATCCACTCGTCGGACGTATCGACCGTCTTGGCGAGTTCTGCATTGGTCAGCACTTTTTGGGGCAGGTAGGCACCAACCCCGCGCACGATTGAACGAATCCTGGTCACGCCGACTTGGCCTCACTATCGGAAGGCGATTTGGGCGCCTCCCTGTTGACGGGAAAGCGCTGCATGCTGTCGCCGATTTTCTCGATCAGACGGCTGCGCGCCATTTCATAGGAAAGGCCCAGGGCGCTCTTGTAACCAATCTCGTCGGTGCCGCCATGGGATTTGATGACGATGCCATTGAGGCCCATGAACACCCCGCCATTGACGGTGCGCGGGTCCATCTTGCGCTTGAGGGCATTGAGCGCCGAACTGGCGAAAAGAGCGCCCAGCTTGCTCATCCAATTGGCCATGAGAGCGCTGCGGAGATAGGACGCGACCTGCCGGGCCGTGCCCTCAGCGGTCTTGAGGGCGATATTTCCGACAAATCCTTCGGTGACGACGACATCTACCGTGCCCTTGCCGATATCATCCCCTTCGACGAAGCCGTGATAGGTGAATCCCGATCCGCTGGCCTGCTGGAGGATCTTGCCGGCTTCCTTGATGTAGTCGAGCCCCTTCACTTCCTCGGTGCCGACATTGAGAAGGCCGACAGTGGGCGATTCCGAATCGAAGAGCGAACGCGCCAGGGCGGAGCCAAGAATGGCGTAGTCGACGAGCTGGCGAGCATCGGCACCGATGGTCGCGCCCATGTCGAGCACGATGATGTCGGTCCTCAGGGTCGGCCAGATGGCAGCAATGCCGGGCCGGGAAATGCCTTCCATGGGACGCAGGCAGAACGTGGCCATGGCCATCAGGGCGCCGGTATTGCCCCCAGAGATGGCCACATCGGCCTCGCCATCCTTGACCGCCTGAATGGCCATCCACATGGAGGACGTGCCCTTGCCCTTGCGGAGAGCCTGACTGGGCTTTTCGTCCATGGCGATGACCGTTTCGCAATGGCGAACGGTGGACGCGGCCTTGAGCCTGGGAAATTCTTCGAGAAGCGGGGTGATCTGCTCCTCGCGGCCATGAAAGATGAACCGGGCATTCTTGCGCTCGCGCAGAGCCAGATCGGCGCCATGGATGACGGCACGCGGGGCGTGATCGCCGCCCATGGCATCCACGGAAATCGTTATTGTATCGGTCATTTCAGCCCGTGTTTCGGCCCGCTTGGGCAGGCATGCAAACATATCCCATCACTGGGTGGGTGCAAGCCCCGACCCGATGGGAAGGAACACGACGATCCAAGATCGAACTGCATCCCTACGCGTTCGACCGCGCCGGACCGAAAGGGCCCGCTGCGATCAGTCTTCGTCCTTTTTTTCGGCCTTCAACCGTGCAAGGGCGGCGAATGGCCCTTCTTCCCCGTCTTTTTCATCGAGACCGAGCGCGTCGAGGCTTTCACCTGATGCCCGCGGGTAAGGGTCGATCTCAAGGCCCAGTGTTTCAAGCAAAAGCGCGCTCAGATCAACTTCCGGACCATCGATATGGTCTGGAAAATCGTCATCCTCGAGATCGATGAACACTTCCGAGCCTGGCGCCGGAGCGTCCTTCTGCCCACTGGCCGGGAGGAAGACGCGGTCGATTTCTGCAGCTATATCCTGGAATACAGGCTCAAAAGTGACCACCGAGGGTTGCTCGATGCGCGCCTTGAGCCATCCCTGGGCCCGCAGGCCGCCCCGGAGGGGCACAATGGTCAGCTCGGCCTGGAAGCGCTCCACAGCCGTCACCTTCATGGCCTCGGCAATGGCCGCGCGGGTGGGCGCATCGGCATCGACGGAAAGCGAGCGACCGGCGGAGGGCAGCTTGTCGATACGGACGATGGCGTCGAAAATGGGTTCTGCCTTATGCGTCATGCGGCTTCTCCGAAAGTGATCGAGCCCTTGACGATGGAATCGGCCGATTGGGTATGAAGAAAGGCATCCTGGGCGGCGACGTATGTGGCCAGTGCCGCGGCATGCTCGGATGCCTCGCCTTCGTAAATATTGCGCGCCAGGACACCCGCAAGGGCCTCGGAATCGTTGCGATCGAGAGCCTCATTCATGGCGGCGAGCAGCCCGAAAAAGATGTTACCCATCTTCTGGATCTTCTTCGGAACGCCCAGATCGGTGACGCCCATTTCGCGCAGGGAGCGGTCCATATCCTTGAAGAAAAGATCGAACACGGCCTGGCTGAAATCCTTGGTCGTCTCGGCGCGCAGGCGCCGGAACAACAGGGCCATGTGCACGCTGATCATGTCGAACCGGCCGGTAACCGTATCCGGCACGCCCAATTGGGCATAGAATTGCGGCTGTCGGGATTGCGCCACAATGGCCCGATAGACGGCATAAACGGCGTCAGTTGCTGTGTTCTTGCGGAACAACGACAGGATCATGGGATTGCGCTCAGCCTCGGGATCGGTCAAACACATGATTAGCGCGCCGGGCTGCTTGCCAGCTTGCCAGATCAGGGTGTTGACAGCTACACATTCCGGCGGTCATTGGGCACGCGCCTTGTTGTCACGCCTATAGTCGAGAGCCATCGGGAAAGTCAAATTCATGCTCCTGCGTATTGCCTCCGCTCCTATCGCACCGATCGCGGCAGCAGCCGTCATGGCACTCGCCCTTGTCGCCTGCACCAGCAGCACGTCGGTTGTTACCAGCCGCACGCAGGGCTACGAGATTTCCGACTCGGCCATGCAGCAGATCCGCGTCGGCCAGAGCCAGGACCTGGTTCGCGTCGTGCTGGGATCGCCACAGTCCACCAATTCCTTCGGCGACCAGAGCGCCTGGTATTATGTCGAGACCAAGGTGCAGCAGACTGCATTTGGCCTGTCGATGGTCCAGGAACGCACCGTTCTCGCCGTGTATTTCGACAAGAACAAGCGCGTTTCGGACAAGGCCGTCTACGGCCTGACCGATGGCAAGGTGGTGACCATCGAGCAACGCCGCACCCAGTCCTTCGGCGAAGACCGCACCTTCATCGACTCGATCCTGCAGTCGTTCTGATCGGTCTTACGTATTTTTAGATTTTGGAAGCCCCGGTTCACCGGGGCTTTTTTTTGTTGGGATTTTTCTGAGCACGGAGGTCACCCCCTCCGAGCGACGCTACGGCCAACGGGCCTAGCTTTGCTTGCCTCCCCCTTCGGAGGGGGAGGTGAAGGGGGCAGTGCTGGCCCAGCGCGCTGCCCCAAAAACAAAAATCCCCGCGCTGGGCGGGGATTGTAGGCCTGGTGCGGGAGGCTTGGCTCAGAGTTCGGCGCCGGCAGCGCGGGCGATGGTGTCGAGGGCGGCGTTGACGAGGCCGGAGGCGTCGTCTTCGTAAAAGGCCCGGGCGACATCGACATATTCGGTGATGACCACCTTGGCGGGGATATCCTTGCGGCGCAGCAGCTCGAAGGCGGCGGCGCGCAAAATGGCGCGCAGGGTGGCATCGACGCGCTCCATCGGCCAGCCGTCAGCCAGCGCCTGATCGACAGCAGGGTCGATTTCGAGCTGGTGCTTGGCTACGCCCCGGACGATCTGACGGAAGAAGTCGGCGTCGGCGGGCAGATATTGCTCACCCTCGATCTCACGGCCGAGATGGAAGGCGCCGAACTGGGCGAGCGTATCTTCCAGTGTCTGACGGCCCACATCCATCTGATAGAGAGCCTGCACCGCAGCGAGGCGAGCGGCGCCCCGCTGATTGGCTGGCCGATGGACCTGTGAGTCTCGTTTGGGAATATCTGTCATTTATGCGTTCAACTTTGCCTTAAGCGCGGCCAGGGCCAATGCGGCACGAGCGGCATCGCCGCCCCGGTCCTGCTCATTCTTGCGGGCGCGGATCCAGGCCTGCGCTTCATTCTCGACGGTCAGGATGCCGATGCCCAACGGAAGGGCATCGACGACTGCCAGTTCGGCCAAGGCACGGATGCTCTCGCCGGCCACAGCCTCGTAGTGATTGGTATGGCCGCGCATAACGCAGCCAAGGGCGATAAACCCGTCATAGTCGCCAGCCTCGAGCGCCATTGCGATGGCGACAGGCACTTCCATGGCACTGGGTACGCCGATGACCTCGTGCGTCGCACCGGCGGCCTCAAGGGCAGCAACGGCGCCGCCGCGCATCTCATCGGCAATGCCGGGATAGGAGCGCCCTTCCACGATGAGGAAGTGCTGTCCGGCCGCCGAATTGGCTTCAATAGGGAAGCGCTCGCCGTAGGAGTCCATGACTCGAAACCCTTGTGTTCCGCGCGCCCCGCCAAATCGGAGCGCACGAGCTAGTCCATTCCCTTAATCCGGCCTGACGGGGTCTGCAACAGGGACCGGTCAATCCTCGTCCGGGAATGACGGGGTCACGCCCTCGGCCAGTTCAGCCAGGAAGTCGCGGAAATCGTCGGCAGAAGAGAAATTCTTGTACACGGAGGCAAAGCGGACAAAGGCCACATCGTCGAGGCCCTTGAGCCCCTCCATCACGTATTCGCCGATCTGGTCGGAGGTGATTTCGACGTCGCCGAGGCTTTCGAGCTGGCGGACAATGCCCGAAATCATCCGCTCGGCGCGCTCGGGATCGACGGCGCGCTTGCGCAGCGCGGTATAGACCGAGCGGGAGAGCTTTTCGCGGTCGAAGGGGACCTTGCGGCCGCTCTTCTTGACCACGGTGAGGTCGCGCAGCTGCACACGTTCGAACGTGGTGAAGCGGCCGCCGCAGGCATTGCACACGCGGCGGCGGCGGATAGCGCCCGAATCTTCGGTCGGGCGGCTATCCTTCACCTGGGTGTCGTCGTTGCCACAATAGGGGCAGCGCATGGGTAACCCTTAGTTGGCGTAGATTGGGAAGCGGGCGGTGAGGGCCTTGACCTTCTCACGCACGGCCGCTTCGACGGATGAATTGTTGTCTTCGCCGTTGGTCTTGAGGCCGTCGAGCACTTCGATGATGAGCTCGCCAACTTCGCGGAACTCTTCGGTGCCGAAACCACGGGTGGTGCCGGCCGGCGTCCCGAGACGAATGCCCGAGGTGATCGCAGGCTTTTCCGGATCGAACGGGACGGCGTTCTTGTTGCAGGTGATGAAGGCGCGACCGAGGGCCGCCTCGGTGGCCTTGCCTGTGAGCCCCTTGGGACGCAGGTCCACCAGCATCAGATGGTTGTCGGTACCGCCCGAGACGATATCCACCCCACCCTTTACGAGGGTTTCGGCCAGGATCTGGGCGTTGGCAACGACCTGAGCGGCGTATTGCTTGAACTCGGGCTGCAGCGCTTCCTTGAAGGCAACGGCCTTTGCGGCGATCACATGCATCAGCGGGCCGCCCTGGATGCCCGGGAAAATGGCCGAGTTGATCTTCTTGGCGATCGCCTCGTCATTGGTCAGGATCAGGCCGCCGCGCGGGCCACGAAGGGTCTTGTGCGTGGTGGTGGTAGCGACATGGGCATGCGGGAACGGGCTGGGGTACTGACCGCCAGCGACGAGACCGGCAACGTGAGCCATGTCGACGAAGAGGATGGCGCCGACTTCATCGGCGATGGCGCGGAACTCGGCCCAGTCCATGACCCGCGAATAGGCCGAGAAGCCTGCCACGATCATCTTGGGGCTGTGCTCGCGGGCGAGCTGGCGGACCTGGTCCATGTCGACGCGGCCGTCCTGCTTGCGCAGACCGTACTGGATGGCATTGAACCACTTGCCGGACTGGTTAGGCTTGGCGCCGTGGGTCAGGTGGCCACCGGCGTCGAGCGACATGCCGAGGATGGTGTCGCCGGGCTGGACCAGCGCCTGATAGACGCCCTGGTTGGCCTGGGAGCCGGAATTGGGCTGAACATTGGCGAACTCGACGCCGAAGAGCTGCTTGGCGCGCTCGATGGCGAGGCTTTCGGCAATGTCGACGAACTCGCAGCCGCCGTAGTAGCGCTTTCCCGGATAGCCTTCGGCATATTTGTTGGTCATGACCGACCCCTGCGCCTCAAGGACGGCGCGGGAGACGATGTTTTCCGAGGCGATCAGCTCGATTTCGTGCTGCTGACGACCGAGCTCCTGACCGATGGCGCCGGCGATCTCGGGATCGGTCTCGGCCAGCGTATTGGAAAAGAAATTCGGAAACAGCGGAAGTGAGTTTGCAGCACTCATGAGAAGAAAACCTCGGACAAGAGGATACGGACGGGCGTGGCGGCGGTGTTATCACGACGGTGGGCGCGATTCCAAGGCCGGGTTAAGTCAGTAAGAATCATAGGGCTCCCCTGATTGACGGATGGATGCCCAGGCGAGCGGCTCTCTCAGGTTCGCGTTCCCCGATGGTTACCCATCTCATCTCGCCAGTCGCGCGAACGCCTCCTTATGGCCCAGAACCGGCGGAAGGAAAAGAGGGAACCTATGTCGCAGGCTGGCGCGTGCCTGGGGTCCAGCCGGGGAATGCCCCTGCGCGGCTAAATTTTGGTGGCGGGCCCCCAGTTTCGCCATGCACGGGGCGCAATAGCCGATAGTTACATCCGTGTGCCGCCTTGCGATCGGCTCGGTACTGCCTAGATAGCAAGTATCCTTTCGTAACCACAGAGACCATGCCATGAGCGATTATCGGCATAATCTGCGTTTCGGCACGTTCATCACCCCCTCGGCCCAGCGGGTGGACGACGTCGTCGTGCTAGCGCAGGAGACCGAAGCCCACGGGCTCGACCTCGTCACCTTCCAGGACCACCCCTACCAGTCCAACTTCGTCGATACCTGGACGCTCTTGTCCTATGTCGCGGCCAAGACCAGTCGCGTGAGCCTTTCGGGCAATGTGCTGAACCTGCCCTTGCGCCAGCCGGCCGTGCTGGCACGCGCCGTTGCCAGCCTCGATCTGCTGACGCAAGGGCGCGTAGAACTTGGCCTCGGCGCGGGCGCGTTCTGGGATGGCATCGAGGCGATGGGCGAAGAAAAGCTCACGCCCGGACAGGCGGTCGACGCGCTGGAAGAAGCCATGGATATCATCCGGGGTATCTGGGACGCGGGCGAGGCCGGCGGTGCTCGGCTCGATGGCACCTATCACAAAGCGCGCGGCGCGCGCCGCGGCCCCCTGCCCCATCATCCCGTCGGTATCTGGCTCGGCGCCTATAAGCCACGCATGCTGAGGCTGGTGGGCCGAAAGGCCGATGGCTGGCTGCCCTCGCTTGGATATATCAAGTCGCCGACCATGGCCGAATCCAATGCCATTATCGATGACGCGGCCGTGGAGGCCGGACGCGACCCGCGCGACATCAGGCGGCTGCTCAATATCAGCGGCCGGCTGGCAACGCCCGAAGATGTTGCAGAGATGGTCGACCAGCTCGTCGGATTGGCGCGCGAGCACGGTTTCTCGACATTCATCCTGCCTGCAGACAGTTCGGGGCCGATCGCGCTGTTCGGCGACGAGGTCGCGCCGGCCGTACGCGCCAAGGTGGAAGCGGCCCGGGCGTCGAAAGGCACGGCTGCGGCCCCAGGCCGGACGAGAGCGGTAATGGCAAAGAGGCGCATCGGAATAGACTACGACGCTATTCCGGCGAGCCTGGCAGAGCGGGTCGTCGAACCGGGCGACCACGACTTTCCCAAATTCCGCTCCACCTATCTCTATAGGGGGAATCCTGGCCTCGTGCTGCGGCCGTGGACGGCGGAAGAGGTGTCGGCGGCCACTACCTATGCGGCACGGCAGAACGTCGCCCTGGCGGTGCGCAGCGGCGGCCACGGCATTTCAGGCCAGGCTACCAATGATGGCGGCATCGTCCTCGATTTGGGGCAGATGAACGAGATCAGGCTTCTCGACGCCAGGACCGGCCTGTTCCGCGTCGGCGCGGGGGCCCGCTGGGGCGATGTGGCGACAGCACTGGCGCCTCATGGGCTGGGCATGGGCTCGGGCGACTATGGCGATGTCGGCGTCGGTGGGCTCGCCACGGCAGGCGGTATCGGCTGGTTTTCGCGAAAACATGGCCTGACCCTCGATCACGTCAAGGCGGCCGAGATCGTGTTGGCCGATGGGCGGCTCGTGCGGGCGGACAAGGACAATCACAAGGACCTGTTCTGGGCCATTCGCGGCGCCGGCGCCAATTTTGGTGCGGTGACAGCGCTGGAGCTGGAAGCCTATCCCGTCGGCAATGTTGTGTTCGCGCAGCTCACCTACGATCTCAGCGATGCTCGTGCCGTCCTGCCCCGCTGGGCAGAGGCGGTGGTCTCCGCGCCACGGGAGCTCACGAGCTTCCTGACCATGGTTCCGGCCCGGTCAGGCAATCCGGCAATCGGGCAGGCCAGCATCGTGATCGCCAATCCTGATCCAACCATAGCCGAACCCATGCTGCAGCCCTTCCTCAGCGTCGGCCCGGTACTGGGCAGCCAGGCCTATATCATTCCCTATACAGGGCTCGTCGAAACCAATTTCAGCGGGCATGACGGGTCCGGCGATTTTGTCTCACGGGCGGGCCTCGTGACAGGGCTGACGCCCGACTTGGCCGGGGCCATGGGCGAAATCCTGCGCGGCAAGGCGACCAATATGATGCAGTTGCGGGCGGTCGGCGGCGCGGTGAACGATGTGCCTGTTGACGCGACCGCATACGCCCATCGGCACCAGAATTTCAGCCTCAACGCTAGCGGATTTGGCAGCACAGCCCACCGTCTCGAAAGCCTGTGGCCGATAGTCGAACCCTATCTCGACGGGCTCTACCTCAACTTCGAAACATCGCGGGACCGCGCTCAGCTCGACAGGGCCTTCCCCGGCGAGACGCTGCAAAAACTGCGTTTGCTCAAGGCAGAATACGATCCAGGCCAGCTGTTCGGCACGAACTTCCCTATTCCGCCGGCTCAGGCTGACGCGGTCGCGCCGAATTCGGACGATGCACAAGTCCTAGCCGGATGAGGCTCTCGGCAGCGCTCAGAATTGCCTCCTCGACGGTAAAATAGGGCCGGCCCAGGAGGCGCTCACCTTTTGCGCCATCAAAATGTTTCTCGTTGCCGATATCGTTTATGATCTGCCGGACGGGGCCATTCATTAGGGCCACGAGGCGCATCAGCCAGTCGGGGACAGTCTTGAGCGTCACGGGGTAATCGGGATAGGCGCGGCGGAGAATCGCGGCGACCTGGTCAAAGCGGGTGTAGGGGCCCGTGCACAGATAGCGCTGGCCAATGCTTTCGGGATCGCGCAGGGCCGCCAGATGCATTGCCGCGACATCGCGCACATCGGAAATCGCAAAGCCGATGCGCGGCATGGCGGGGGTCGAGCCATCCAGGAGCCCGCTGACAAGGCCGAGCGAGATGCTGGTCTGGGGATCGGACGCGGGACCGAGAATGGCCCCGGGGTGGATCGTGGTAAGTTCCATTCCCTTGCCGCTGGCGAAGGCCCACGCCGCCTGCTCGGCCCGGGTCTTGCCGATGCAATAGGCCCAGGGATGGCGCATTTTTGACAGATCGGTGAAATCCGCCTCGGTATAAGTGCGGACGCCACTATCGTAACCATGACCATAGCCGACAGTGGCAATGGAAGAGGTCATCACCACGCGCCTGATGCCTTCGGCGTGCGCAAAGCGCAGGATGCGTTCCGTGCCCTCCACAGCCGGACGGATTACAGTGGACGGATCCCGGGGCTCTTCGGCGACGATGACAGTCGCAACATGCATCACCGCCTGGACATCGGCCATGGCCGACGCCCACCCCGCATCGTCGAGGAGGTCGGCCTCCACGATCTCGAGGCGATCCTCCCTGCCCGGGGCTAGGGCCACGGTGGCCGCCTGGATCGACTGCAGGCGCGAGCGGGTTCGGACCGTGCCCCGCACCAGATATCCGGCGCGGAGGAGTTCACCGATAAGATGCCTGGCAACGAAGCCCGAAGCTCCGGTGACGAGAATGCGATCCATTATGTCCCCCCGTATCTCCTCAATGGGTACACACTGGATGGATCGCGTGAAAGCGGGAAAACAAGCCCGGCGCCAGGGTCATTGCACCTGGCAGCGAAGGGTCGGGGCCCGAATATTGAACTGCTTAGTCTGACTGCCGCCATGCCGTTCGTCTAGATTCAACGGCGGAGAGAGGCTCCACCGAACGTGAGGAGACGAAAATGCAGTTCCTGGTCGCGATCCATTTGCCCGACGACTACGACACCGCGCAGGAAAACAGCGCGCTGCGGGCGGACATTTCAGATCTCAATGAAGAGATGATCGCTAAAAATGTTCGGGCCTTCGTGGGAGGCCTCGAGCCGGCGCGGCGGGCTCGAACAATCCGAGCCGACCGCAATGGCGGCACCGTGATCACGGACGGCCCCTTCGTCGAAGCCAAGGAGCATGTTGGAGGGTTCTGGGTGCTCGAATGCAAGGACATCGAGGACGCGCTGGACTGGGGCAAGAAGGCCGCAATCGCTTGCAGGGCGCCCGTCGAGGTCCGGGCCTTCAATCCCGTGCCGCCGGAGCGGCTCAAAGCCCGGGCGGAAGCCGAGAGACGCGGCTGAACCGCCCTGCCCGCCCAGGCAGACACCGACCGTACCAACCGGATCACAGAAAACAAAAAGGGCGACCACAGAGGCCGCCCTTTTGAATTTGATGCTGAAGCGCTCTTATGCGGCTTCGGCTTCGTCGTCCTGTGCGAAGGACGGACCGGAGTCCAAGCCCTTGGCATTGACGTCGCGATCGACAAACTCGATCACGGCCAGCGGGGCGTTGTCGCCATAGCGGAAGCCGGCCTTGAGGATGCGGATGTAGCCGCCCTGACGCTCGGCATAACGCGGGCCGAGGACTGCGAAAAGCTTCGCAACCATGGCTTCGTCACGGATCTGGGCGATCGCCTGACGACGAGCGTGCAGGTCGCCGCGCTTGCCGAGGGTGATCAGCTTCTCGACGATCGGACGCAGGTCCTTGGCCTTGGGAAGCGTGGTAACGATCTGCTCGTGCTTGATCAGCGCAGCAGACATATTGGCGAACATCGCCTTACGGTGGGAAGCGGTACGGCTGAATTTGCGGCCGCGATTACCGTGTCGCATGGGTTATCTCCTAAAAGTCTTGGCCGGCGCCGGATCAGTAATGATCTTCGTAGCGCTTGGCGAGGTCATCGATATTCTCAGGCGGCCAGTTGTTGACGTCCATCCCGAGATGAAGCCCCATTTGTGCCAGGACTTCCTTGATTTCATTGAGCGACTTGCGGCCGAAATTCGGAGTCCGCAGCATTTCGGCTTCCGTCTTCTGGATAAGGTCGCCGATGTAGACGATGTTGTCGTTCTTGAGGCAGTTGGCCGAACGAACGGAGAGTTCGAGTTCGTCCACCTTCTTGAGCAGAGCCGGGTTGAAGGCCAGTTCGGGAACGGCATCCTGTGCCTTTTCCTTGCTGGGCTCTTCGAAGTTCACGAAAACCGACAGCTGGTCCTGGAGAATGCGCGCAGCGTAAGCCACGGCATCTTCCGGCGACACGGCGCCATTGGTCTCGACCTGCAGGGTGAGCTTGTCCTTGTCCAAGCTTTCGCCAGCGCGGGTCGCGTCAACCTTGTAGCTCACGCGGCGAACCGGCGAGAACAGGGCGTCGACCGGAATATAGCCAATCGGGGCATCTTCCGGACGATTCTTGTCGGCGGGGACATAGCCCTTGCCGGTATTGACGGTGAACTCGATATTGATTTCGGCACCATCGTCGAGATGGCAGATCACGAGTTCGGGATTGAGCACTTCGATGTCGCCCGACACCTTGATGTCGCCAGCCGTCACCGAGCCCGGGCCTTGCCGGGTCAGAGTGAGACGCTTCGGACCTTCGCCACCCATCTTGATGGCGATTTCCTTGACGTTCAGCACCAGATCGGTGATGTCCTCACGCACGCCGGGCAGAGACGAGAATTCGTGCAGAATGCCGTCGATCTGAATCGCGGTGACTGCGGCGCCCTGAAGCGACGACAGCAGAACGCGACGCAGCGCATTGCCCAAGGTAAGGCCGTAGCCGCGCTCGAGAGGCTCGGCGATCACCGATGCCTGGCGCGTATCGACGCCATCCGAAACAATCTCCAGCTTGGTCGGCTTGATGAGTTCCTGCCAGTTCCTCTGGATCGTCACGGTATTGTCCTTTCAAATTCGCGGCCCGCTAAGGCCGCTCCGCCGCAAACACAATAGGACTCCCGGCCCTTGAAGCCGGGAGTTTACCAAGTGGTCTAAGGTTTAGACGCGGCGCCGCTTGCGCGGACGGCAACCGTTGTGCGGAATCGAAGTCACGTCGCGGATCGAGGTGACATTGAAGCCAGCAGCCTGAAGGGCGCGCAGCGCCGACTCACGGCCTGAACCGGGACCACGCACTTCGACCTCGAGGGTCTTCATGCCGTGTTCCTGAGCCTTCTTTGCTGCGTCTTCCGCGGCAACCTGGGCAGCATAGGGGGTCGACTTGCGCGAGCCCTTAAAACCCATCACGCCCGAGGACGACCACGAGATCGTGTTGCCCTGCATGTCCGCGATGGTGATCATGGTGTTGTTGAAGGAGGCGTTCACGTGTGCAACGCCAGAAGTGATATTCTTGCGCTCCTTGCGACGGACGCGCGCGACTTCGGTCTTAGCCATAAAGGTCCTCTTAGGTATCGGCGCTGCCGTAGTGCCAGCAGCTCCACCACGAAAGAAGCGAATCGCATCCAGGAGCACGAAGCTCCAGAGGGATCAAACCCGCCACTTCCGATAAAACAACCGCCCCGCCCCAGCGGGTGCGAAACTTACTTCTTCTTACCGGCGATCGGCTTTGCCGGACCCTTGCGGGTACGAGCATTGGTGTGGGTGCGCTGGCCGCGGACCGGAAGGCCACGACGATGACGCAGACCACGATAATTACCAAGGTCCATCAAGCGCTTGATGTTCATCGCAACGCTGCGACGAAGATCACCTTCCACGACATAGTCGCGGTCGATGGCTTCACGGATCTGAATCACCTCGGCGTCGGTCAGTTCATTGACCCGACGCTCAGCGGGGATACCGACCGTGTCGGTGATGTCCTTGGCGAACTTTTCGCCGATCCCGTGAATATACTGCAGCGCGATAACAACGCGCTTGTTCGTCGGGATATTGACGCCAGCAATACGAGCCACGTCTGCTCTCCTTCATTCAACACGCGCCATCCCGGCGGGTGTCCTTAAACAACAAGGGACCGGATCTCGACCCCCAACCATGGTTGAGAACCGAATCCAGCCCAAAAATCCATGAGACTGATGCGGTTCTTTAAGGATTCGACCGAGCGGAGTCAACAGGCCCCGCTCTATCAAATTATTTGGTAATCGCTGCCTTGATGGCAGTGGTCACTTCGTTCACCGGGGCCATACCATCCACGGGGCACAGGAGGCCCTTATCGGAATAGTACGAAACCAGCGGGGCAGTCTGATCGGCATAAACACCAAGGCGCTTGCGCAGCACTTCCTCGTTGTCGTCGGCGCGCGCGCCACCCGATTCCTTAGCCCGATTGATAACACGTTGCACGAGAATGTCGGCGTCTGCCTTGATCTCGATAACCGCGTCAAGCGAGACACCCTTGTCCTTGAGCATGCCATCGAGGGCTTCCGCCTGGGCGATGGTCCGCGGGAAACCGTCGAGGATGAAGCCAGGCTTGCAATCCTCGGCGTCGAGCCGCTCAGAGACAATACCGTTCACAATGGCGTCCGACACGAGGTCACCACGATCCACGATCGCCTTCGCCTCGACCCCGAGCGGGGTCTTGGCCGCAATCGCGGCGCGCAGAATGTCGCCAGTGGACAGCTGGGGAATACCATAGGCTTCGACCAGAATCTTTGCCTGTGTACCCTTGCCTGCCCCCGGCGGTCCCAAAAGGATCAACCTCATCGACGCTTGCCCCCTCCAAGTCGGGATTTCTTCAAAAGCCCTTCATATTGCTGGGCAACGAGATGGCTCTGGATCTGACTGACCGTATCAAGGGTCACCGTCACCATGATCAGGAGCGAGGTGCCGCCAATGAATTGGCTGACAGCGAGCTGGCTGAACATAACTTCCGGAATCAGAGCCACGACCGTGAGGTATATAGCACCGACAACGGTGATGCGCGTCAGCACATAGTCGATGTGCTGTGCGGTCCGCTCACCCGGACGGATGCCCGGAATGAAACCGCCAGAGCGCTTGAGATTATCCGCCGTCTCCGTGGGATTGAACACGATGGCCGTGTAGAAGAAGGCGAAGAAGATGATCAGGAACGCAAACAGCGCCAGATAGAGGGGCTGCCCGCGGCCGAGAAGGGCCGTGACGGTGGTCAGCCAGCCCGGTGCGTTCCCCTGCGCTGCAAAGGACGCAATGGTCGCCGGCAGCAGGAGGAGCGACGAGCCGAAGATCACCGGGATAACGCCGGCGGTGTTCAGCTTGAGCGGCAGATGCGAGGTATCCCCCTGGAACATCTTGTTGCCGACCTGACGCTTCGGATACTGGATCAGCAAGCGTCGCTGGGCCCGTTCGAAGAAGACGATGATCGCGATGACCACGAGGGCCAAAACGATCATGCCAAGCGCGGCAAAACCAGGAATGGCGCCAGTACGGCTGAGCTCGAGCGTCTGAGCCACTGTCGAGGGCAGATTGGCCACGATACCTGCAAAGATAATCAGCGAGATACCGTTGCCGACGCCGCGTGCCGTGATCTGTTCGCCCAGCCACATCAGGAACATCGTGCCACCAACGAGGGTGATGACGGTCGAGATGCGGAAGAACCAGCCCGGATTGAGGACGACGCCCTGGCTGCCTTCCAGACCCACGGCAATGCCATAGGCCTGCACCGCGCAGAACAGCACGGCGAGGTAGCGGGTGTACTGGTTCATCTTGCGACGGCCAGCCTCACCCTCTTTCTTGAGGGCTTCGAGGCGCGGAGACGCCGTCGAGATCACCTGCACGACGATGGACGCCGTAATGTAGGGAATCAGGTTGAGAGCAAAGATCGCCATACGTTCCACGGCGCCACCGGAGAACATGTTGAACATGCCGATGATGCCTTGCTGGCTCTGCTCGAAAGTGGCCCGGAACGCATCTGGATCGATGCCCGGAACCGGAATGAAAGTGCCCAAACGATACACAAGCAGCGCGCCCAGCGTGAACCAGATGCGCTGCTGCAGGGCTTTCGCCTTGGAGAAGGTCGAAAAAGAAAGATTGCGAGCTAGTTGCTCGGCTGCGGACGCCATACTTCGCTCCCTAAGGCTTCAAGGCCAGGCGCAGTTGGAGCGCCTGAGGAGCATATAGTCCTGCCACCCTGGCGCAACAAACCAAAAAGCGCACCCAATCCAATGGTCGGGTGCGCATTTGCCAGATTACTTGGCGGCGTAAGGAGTCTTTTTCCAGGTCTCTTTGACCGGGATCAGGTCAAGCTTGCCGCCGGCTGCCTCGATGGCAGCGGCTGCGCCCTTGGTGGCGTAGTCAACCTTGAAGGTCACCTTCTTGGCCGAAAAACCTTCCGAGCCGATCAGGCGCACGCCGTCCTTGGGACGACGGATGACACCAGCTGCAACCAGGGCCGCGGAGTCAACCACACCCTTGATGTCCAGCTTGCCGCTGTCGATGTAGGCCTGGATGCGGTCGAGGCGTACTTCGTTCCAATCCTTGGGATTCCAAGCATTGAAGCCACGCTTCGGCATACGCATGTGAAGGGGCATCTGGCCGCCTTCGAAGCCGTTGATCGCAACACCGGCGCGAGCTGTCTGGCCCTTGCCGCCGCGGCCGCCGGTCTTGCCGACGCCCGAACCGATACCACGGCCAACGCGAACGCGGACCTTGTTGGCACCTGGATTATCGCGAAGTTCGTTCAAACGAGTCATTTGTACGGACCCTCTCTTACTCGCCGACAACGCGGACGAGGTGCGGGACCTTGTTGATCATGCCACGAACTTCGGGCGTATCAACCAGCTCGCGCTGCTTGTTCATCTTGTTGAGCCCGAGACCGATAAGGGTCGCGCGCTGGCTCTTTTCGCGGCGGATCGGCGAACCGATCTGCTGCACAGTGATGGTCTTCTTGTCAGCCATTTTGCTTCTCCGTCCTTACGGTCAAGCTTCGACAGCAGTTTCGCCGCGGCGAGCCTGCAGTTCGGAGACCTTCAGGCCGCGACGAGAAGCCACCGCACGGGGGCTATCAACGCGCTTGAGCGCATCAAATGTGGCGCGAACCATGTTGTAGGGGTTTGCAGTGCCCTGGGACTTGGCAACGATATCGTTGATGCCAAGCGTTTCGAACACGGCGCGCATCGGACCACCGGCAATGATACCAGTACCCGGAACGGCGGCACGCAGGATCACCTTGCCGGCGCCGTGACGACCCGTCACGTCGTGGTGAAGGGTACGTGCATCGCGGAGCGGCACGCGGATCATCTGGCGCTTGGCCTGTTCAGTGGCCTTGCGGATTGCCTCGGGAACTTCACGGGCCTTACCGTGACCGAAACCGACGCGACCCTTCTGGTCACCAACAACGACGAGTGCTGCGAAACCGAAGCGACGGCCGCCCTTCACAACCTTGGCCACACGATTGATGTGGACCAGGCGATCGACGAATTCGCTTTCGCGCTCTTGAACGTCTCTGCTCATTTTATCTCTTCCTCGCCGTGGTTAGAACTGCAGACCGCCCTCACGGGCAGCGTCTGCAAGGGCCTTAACACGGCCGTGATAGATGTAGGCGCCACGGTCGAAGACGACTTCGCCAACGCCTGCCTTCACGCCACGCTCGGCAATCGCCTT
Organism: Devosia sp. FJ2-5-3; assembly: GCF_029201545.1. Classification (NCBI taxonomy): domain Bacteria; kingdom Pseudomonadati; phylum Pseudomonadota; class Alphaproteobacteria; order Hyphomicrobiales; family Devosiaceae; genus Devosia; species Devosia sp. FJ2-5-3. The sequence continues at coordinate 2,717,999 of NZ_CP104007.1, forward strand.
GCCGACGGACGCAGCAGCCTCGGCGGTCGAACCGCTCTTGAGGCCCGAGCGCAGATCCTTGTCGAGGGTCGAAGCGGCAGCCAGCGTACGACCAGTCGTGTCGTCGATGATCTGGGCGTAGATATTCTTGTCCGAGCGGAAAACGCTGAGACGGGGACGACCAAAGGCACGAGCCTTGAGCGCCTTGCGGACACGGGCCTTGCGGCGATCCGCACCTTTTGCAGTGATAGCCATTGCAGGCGCTCCTTACTTCTTCTTGCCTTCTTTGCGATACACGGTCTCGTTCGAGTACCGCACACCCTTGCCCTTGTAGGGCTCGGGCGGACGCCAGCCGCGGATCTCTGCGGCCACCTGGCCAACAGCCTGCTTGTCGATACCGGTCACGATGATTTCGGTCGGAGCCGGCACGGCCAAGGTGATCCCCCGGGGCGCCTGATAGACTACTTCGTGGCTGAAGCCCAGAGACAGCTTCACATCCTTACCCTGCATCGCGGCGCGATAACCCACGCCCTGGATCGCAAGCTTCTTTTCGAAGCCGGCGCTGACACCGGTGACCATGTTCTGGATGAGGGCGCGGGTGGTGCCCCAAGCCGCACGGGCTTCACGGCTGTCGTTGGCAGGAGAGACGACAACGCCTTCTTCACCCTGCTCGACGTTCACCACATCCATGAGCGCGATGCTCAATTCGCCCTTCGGGCCCTTAGCCGAGACGGTACGACCATTGATCGTTACCGTGACGCCGCTTACCGGGGCCACCGGTTTCTTGCCAGTACGTGACATTTCTTATCCTTGAGTAATCGTCTTACCGCGCGATGCGAGCAAGTGACCGGAACGCAGGGGACCCTGCATTCCGGGCTCACACCTTAGAAGACGCGGCAGAGTACCTCGCCACCAACGTTGGCAGCCTTGGCTTCGTGGTCGGCCATAACACCCTTGGGGGTGGACAGGATCGACACACCGAGGCCATTAGCCACCTGCGGAATATTCTTTACCGACGCGTACACGCGGCGGCCGGGACGGGAAACGCGCTCGATGGTGCGGATCACGCCTTCGTTCTCGGAGTACTTGAGTTCAATCTCGTACTCGGAAGCACCGTTCTCGAACTTGGTCTCCGAATAGCCGCGGATGAAACCCTCGGACTGGAGAACGTCCAGCACGCGACCGCGAAGGGTCGATGCCGGTGTCGAAACGGAAGATTTGCGACGCTCTTGAGCGTTGCGGATGCGGGTCAGCATATCGCCGATGGGATCGGAAAAGCTCATTGTCTTCTCTCCTTACCAGCTCGACTTGACCAAACCCGGGATCTGACCCAGGTTGCCCAGCTGACGCAGGGCGATACGGCTCATCTTGAGCTTGCGATAGTAACCACGCGGACGACCCGAGACCTCGCAACGGTTGCGCACGCGCACCTTTGCCGAGTTGCGGGGAAGTTCTGCGAGCTTGAGCGTTGCGTTGAAGCGCTCTTCAATGGACAGATTCTGGTCCTTGATCGTTGCCTTGAGGGCAGAACGCTTGTCAGCATACTGCTTGGCCAGGGCCGCGCGCTTGTTGTTCTTTTCGATGGAGCTGGTCTTTGCCATGTCCTGATCCTTTATCCCTTCCCTGCCCGCTTACTGGCGGAACGGGAAGTTGAAAGCCCGCAGAAGCGCGCGTGCTTCATCGTCCGTCTTGGCCGTCGTGGCAATCACGATATCCATGCCCCAAACCTGATCGATCTGATCGTAGTTGATTTCGGGGAAAATGATGTGTTCCTTGATGCCCATGGCATAGTTGCCACGGCCGTCAAAGGAATTCGGATTGAGGCCACGGAAGTCACGGACGCGCGGCAGGGCGATGTTCACCAAGCGGTCCAGGAATTCGTACATGCGCACGCCGCGCAGGGTGACCTTGACGCCGAGCGGCATTTCTTCGCGGACCTTGAAGCCAGCGATAGACTTGCGCGCATGGGTGATAACCGGCTTCTGACCAGCGATCTTTTCCATTTCGGCAGCAGCGGACTTCACCTTCTTGGTGTCGGCCACGGCTTCACCAACGCCCATGTTCAGCACGATCTTGTCGACCTTGGGCAGCTGCATGACGTTGGTGTAGTTGAACTGCTTGGTCAGTTCAGCCTTGATGGTCTCTTCATAGACCGTGCGCAGGCGCGGAATATAAGCGGTCTCAGCCATCGATCCCATCTCCGGTAGTCTTGGCGACGCGGGTCTTCACGCCGTCCTTGATCTGGAAACCGACGCGGGTCGGCTTGCCATTGGCATCAGCAACGGCGAGATTGGACAGATGGATCGGCGCTTCCTTGGTGAAGATGCCGGCATCGGTCGACGCAGTCTGCTTGGTGTGGCGGCGGATCAGGTTGATACCCTGAACGAGCGCGCGGGTTTCGCTGGGAATTACCTGCAGGACCTGACCGGTCTTGCCCTTGTCCTTACCAGCGAGGACGACGACCTTGTCGCCCTTCTTGATCTTGGAGGCCATTACAGCACCTCTGGGGCGAGCGAGATGATCTTCATGTGGTTCTTGGCGCGAAGTTCGCGCGGAACCGGTCCGAAGATACGGGTGCCGATGGGCTCTTTCTGATTGTTCAGAAGAACAGCGGCGTTCTTGTCAAAACGGATGACGGTGCCATCGGGGCGACGGATGTCAGTTGCGGTGCGAACCACCACAGCCTTCATTACCTGGCCCTTCTTAACGCGACCACGCGGAATAGCGTCCTTGACCGAAACGACAATAATGTCGCCGACCGAGGCGTATTTGCGATGCGAGCCGCCCAGCACCTTGATGCACATGACTCGCTTAGCGCCGGAATTATCGGCGACGTCGAGATTGGACTGCATCTGGATCATAACTGGATGCCTTCTAGTTGAACCGGCTGCACCGTCATCCGGCTCGCCGACCTAATATCAAAAATTCTCTTACGCTGACGGAACAAGCGTCCAACGCTTGTTCTTGCTGATCGGCGCAGTTTCCTCGATCCAGACGATCTGCCCGACCTTGGCCACATTGGCCTCGTCATGGGCATGGTACTTCTTGGACCGACGCACCGTCTTCTTCAGAAGGGGGTGCGTGAAACGGCGCTCGACACGAACAACGATAGTCTTGTCATTGGCGTCGGAGACAACAGTCCCCTGCAGAACGCGCTTTGGCATGGGATCGATTCCTTACTTAGCTGCGTTCTTTTGGCCGAGGATCGTCTTGATCCGCGCGATATCGCGGCGGACCTGCTTGACCTGGGCCGGCTTTTCCAGCTGCTGGGTAGCACGCTGGAAACGCAGGTTGAACTGTTCTTTCTTGAGGTCGACGAGCTGATCTTTCAGTTCGTCTGCGGTTTTGCTCCGCACATCACTGGCTTTCATGCTCGTGTTCCTTAGTCGACAATGCGCTGTACGATGCGCGTGGTGATCGGCAACTTCATTGCTCCGAGGCGAAGGGCCTCCTTTGCAACGTCTTCGGGTACGCCGTCAATCTCAAAAACGATGCGACCAGGTTTTACACGTGCCGCCCAGAACTCCACGGAGCCCTTACCCTTACCCATTCGGACTTCGGTAGGCTTCTTGGAAACTGGCAGATCCGGGAAAATCCGGATCCACACGCGGCCCTGACGCTTCATCTCGCGAGTGATCGCGCGACGGGCTGCCTCGATCTGGCGGGCAGTAACACGTTCCGGCTCGGTGGCCTTCAGTGCGTACTGGCCGAATGCCAGCTCGGTGCCACCCTTGGCCTGGCCATGGATGCGACCCTTGTGGGCCTTGCGGAACTTAGTTCTCTTCGGTTGCAGCATAGTCGTTCAACCTTCTTATGCGCGTTCGCGGTCGCGATCGCCACGCTCACGGCGCGGTTCGCGCTCGCTACGCTGGCCACCTTCACTACCTTCGGTAGCGCGACGCTCATGAGCGGACGGATCATGCTCGAGGACTTCGCCCTTGAAGACCCAGACCTTGATGCCGATGATGCCATACGTGGTTTCGGCTTCGGCCGTGCCGTAGTCGATGTCCGCACGCAGGGTGTGCAGCGGCACGCGGCCTTCGCGGTACCATTCGGTACGAGCGATGTCGGCACCACCAAGACGACCACCAACATTGACGCGGATACCACCGGCGCCCATGCGGATTGCGGTCTGAACGGCACGCTTCATGGCGCGACGGAATGCCACACGGCGTTCCAGCTGCTGAGCAATGCCCTGGGCAACCAAGGTCGCGTCCGTCTCGGGCTTGCGCACTTCAACGATGTTGATGTGCACTTCCGAGTCGGTGAACTTCTTCACCTTGGCGCGGATCTTGTCGATGTCAGCGCCCTTCTTGCCGATCACGATGCCCGGACGGGCGGTGTGGATCGACACGCGGCACTTGCGGTGCGGACGCTCGATGACGATCTTGGAGACGGCGGCCGCCTTCAGATCCTTCATCAGCATGGTGCGGATCTTCAGGTCTTCCTGAAGCAGCGAACCATACTCGCCCTTATTGGCGTACCAGCGGCTATCCCAGGTGCGGTTGATGCCCAGGCGGAAGCCGATTGGATTGATCTTCTGACCCATTATGCGGCCTCCTCAACTTGCCGGACGACGATCGTCAGATGCGAGAAAGGCTTCTCGATCCGCGACGATTTACCGCGACCACGTGCAGTGAAACGCTTCATGACAAGCGAATTGCCCACGAAGGCTTCGGCAACGACGAGGGCGTCGGTGTCCAAGCCATGGTTGTTCTCGGCATTGGCGATGGCGCTCTCGAGCACCTTCTTCACCTGGCCAGAGATGCGCTTGTGGCTGAATTCGAGATCGGCCAGGGCCTTCTCAACCTTCTTGCCACGGATCAACTGCGCGACGAGGTTCAGCTTCTGAGGGCTGATGCGCAGCATGCGCAGGACAGCCTTAGCCTCGTTGTCCTTGAGAGCGCGCTCAGTCTTTGGCTTGCCCATCTTACTTCCTCTTGGCCTTCTTGTCGGCGGCGTGACCGTAATAGGTACGGGTCGGCGCGAACTCGCCAAACTTGTGGCCGATCATGTCTTCGGTGACGCTGACCGGAATGTGCTTCTGGCCATTGTGCACGCCGAACGTGATACCCACGAACTGCGGCAGGATGGTAGAGCGACGGCTCCAGATCTTGACAACGTCGTTGCGGCCGGATGCCAAGGCCTTCTCAGCCTTCTTGAGCATGTAGCCGTCTACGAACGGGCCCTTCCAAATCGAACGGGTCATCGCTTACCTGCCCTTCTTAACGTGACGGCTACGAACGATGAACTTGTCCGTTGCCTTGTTGCTACGCGTACGCTTGCCCTTGGTCGGCTTGCCCCACGGGGTAACCGGGTGACGACCACCGGAGGTACGGCCTTCACCACCACCATGCGGGTGATCGACCGGGTTCATGGTCACACCGCGGTTGACCGGCTTGCGGCCGAGCCAGCGATTGCGACCAGCCTTGCCGAGCGAGGTGTTGGCGTGATCCTGGTTGGACACAGCACCGACGGTTGCAAGGCAAGTGCCATGCACACGACGCTGCTCACCCGAGTTGAGGCGCAGGATGGCCCAACCGGAGTCGCGGCCAACGTACTGGGCATAGGCGCCGGCAGAACGGGCGACCTGGCCACCCTTGCGGGGCTTCAGCTCGACGTTGTGCACGATGGTGCCGACCGGCATGCGCTCGAGCGGCATGGCGTTGCCCGGCTTCACGTCGAGAGCCGACATGGACGAGATGACCTTGTCACCTGCAGCCAGACGCTGGGGAGCCACGATATAGGCAAGCTCGCCATCTTCGTACTTGATCAGAGCGATCCAAGCGGTGCGGTTCGGATCGTATTCGAGACGTTCTACGGTCCCGACGACGTCAAACTTGGCACGCTTGAAATCAATCATGCGATACGTACGCTTGTGACCGCCACCACGGTGGAACGCAGTGATGCGACCACGGTTGTTACGACCACCGGATTTGCTGAGGCCTTCGGTCAAAGCCTTGACCGGGGCACCCTTCCAGAGCTGCGAACGGTCGGTCGTAACGAGAGTACGACGGCCTTCGGAGGTGGGATTGTAAGTCTTTAGAGCCATTTTGCTGTCTCTTGTCCCTTAGAGGCCGGTCGAAATATCGATCGACTGGCCGTCGACGAGGGTCACAACGGCCTTCTTCACGTCGTTCCGGGTGCCGATGCGGCCGCGGAAGCGCTTCACCTTGCCCTTGCGGACGAGGGTGTTCACTGCCTTGACCTTGACCGAGAAGAGCTGCTCGACGGCAGCCTTGATCTCGGGCTTGGATGCATCGATGGCCACGTCGAAAACGACCTGGTTGTTTTCCGAAGCCATCGTCGACTTTTCAGTCACGACGGGGTTACGGACGATATCGTAAGCGGCAAGCTTGTTCATGCGAACCTCGCTTCCAGCGCCTCAAGCGCTGCCTTGGTCAGGACGAGCTTGTCACGCTTAAGGATCGAAACAACGTTGATCCCCTGCACCGGCAGCACGTCGATATTCGGGATGTTGCGCGCGGCAAGAGCGAAGTTCTGGTCGACGGTTGCACCGTCGATGATCAGAGCGTTTGCCCAGGCGAGCTTGCCGAAGGTGGTGCGCAGAGCTGCAGTCTTGGCTTCCGCCTGTGCAACGCTTTCCAGCACGATCAGCGAGCCTGCAGCGGCCTTGGCCGACAGAGCATGCTTAAGTGCCAGGGCGCGGACCTTCTTGGGAAGATCGATCGCGTGGCTACGCGGGGTCGGACCGAATGCACGGCCGCCACCACGGAACTGGGGAGCCTTGCGATCGCCGTGACGAGCGCCGCCCGAACCCTTCTGCTTCACGAACTTCTTGCCCGTGCGCACGCCTTCGGAACGGTTCTTCACGTCATGCGTGCCAGCCATAGCCTTAAGCTGCTGGTAGCGAACCATACGGTGCAGGATGTCGGGGCGAACCTCGAGACCGAACACGTCATCCGCGAGGGCGACAGTACCGGCCGACTTCCCGTCGAGAGTAGTTACCTGGAGTTCCATTTACTTCGCTTCTCCCGCAGCAGCGGCCTCGAACGAACCCGGAAGGGCAGCGTTCGCGGGAGCCGGCTTCTTGACGGCGTCCTTGATCGTGATCCAAGCACCCTTGGAGCCCGGCACCGAACCCTGGATCAGGATCAGGCCACGTTCCACGTCAGTCTTGACGACCTTGACATTCTGAGTGGTGATGCGGCGGTCACCCATGTGACCAGGCATCTTCTTGTTCTTGAAGGTCTTACCGGGGTCCTGACGACCACCAGTCGAACCGATGGAGCGGTGAGACACGGAAACACCGTGCGAGGCGCGCAGACCACCGAAGTTCCAGCGCTTCATACCACCGGCAAAACCCTTACCGATGGACGTTCCGGTCACATCGACGAGCTGGCCTTCAGCAAAGTGGTCAGCCTTAAGAGTGGCGCCAACCTCGATCAGGTTCTCTGCATCGACGCGGAATTCGGTCACGTGACGCTTGGGTTCGACCTTGGCAGCGGCGAAGTGGCCGCGCTCTGCCTTGGAGGTGTTCTTTGCCTTAGCCTGGCCTGCGCCGAGCTGCAGGGCGACGTAGCCGTCCTTCTCCACGGTCTTCTGGGCTACCACCTGGCAGTTTTCCAGACTCAGAACTGTCACAGGGACGTGCGAGCCGTCCTCTGCGAAGATGCGAGTCATCCCCAGCTTCTGTGCGATCAATCCAGAACGCATCGGTTATACCTTCTTGTTGGCGCTCTGCCGGGTCATGGTTTCAGAGGACCCCTTTAGCGGCAGGCGCGGAATTTGTTTTATGCTTTAGAGCTTGATTTCGACGTCGACGCCGGCGGCGAGGTCAAGCTTCATCAGTGCATCCACCGTCTGAGGGGTCGGGTCCACAATGTCAAGCAAACGCTTGTGGGTCCGGATCTCAAACTGCTCGCGAGCCTTCTTGTCGATGTGCGGCGAGCGGTTGACGGTGAACTTGTCGATGCGGGTCGGCAGCGGAATGGGACCGCGAACCTGTGCACCCGTGCGCTTGGCGGTATTGACGATCTCGCGGGTCGACGTATCGAGCACGCGATGGTCAAACGCCTTGAGGCGGATGCGGATATTCTGACCGTTCATCTTCTCAAATCCTGACAAAATTGATCGCGGCGCGCGATCATCCGCGCGCCGCGAATGTCTAAGAGGCTTACTTCAGGATCGTAGCAACGACGCCCGAACCAACCGTACGGCCACCTTCACGGATAGCGAAGCGGAGCTTCTCTTCCATGGCGATCGGAACGATCAGCTGAACGTTGATGTTCAGGTTGTCGCCCGGCATCACCATTTCGGTGCCTTCGGGAAGGGTCACGATGCCGGTCACGTCCGTCGTGCGGAAGTAGAACTGCGGACGGTAGTTACCGAAGAACGGCGTGTGACGGCCACCCTCTTCCTTGGTGAGGATATAAACCTCAGCCGTGAAGTCGGTGTGCGGGGTCACGGAACCGGGCTTGCAGAGCACCTGGCCGCGCTCGACCTGCGTGCGGTCGATACCACGGATCAGGGCGCCAACGTTGTCGCCAGCCTGGCCCGAATCGAGCAGCTTGCGGAACATTTCAACGCCGGTAACGGTCGTCTTCTGGGTGGCTTTGATGCCGACGATTTCGACTTCTTCACCAACCTTGACGATACCGCGCTCAACGCGACCGGTCACAACCGTACCGCGACCCGAGATCGAGAACACGTCTTCGATCGGGAGCAGGAAGGGCTGGTCAACCGGACGTTCCGGCTGCGGGATGTACGCGTCAACAGCGGCCATCAGCTCGAGAACGGCGTCGTGGCCGAGCTTCTTGTCGGAATCTTCAAGAGCGGCCAGAGCCGAACCCTTGATGATCGGGATATCGTCGCCCGGGAACTCGTACGAGGACAGCAGTTCACGAACTTCGAGTTCGACGAGCTCGAGCAGTTCCGGATCGTCGACCATGTCGCACTTGTTCAGGAACACGACGAGAGCCGGCACGCCAACCTGACGAGCGAGCAGGATGTGCTCACGGGTCTGGGGCATCGGGCCGTCGGCAGCGGACACGACCAGGATCGCGCCGTCCATCTGGGCGGCACCGGTGATCATGTTCTTCACATAGTCAGCGTGGCCTGGGCAGTCGACGTGAGCGTAGTGACGGTTAGCCGTCTCGTACTCGACGTGCGACGTGTTGATGGTGATGCCGCGTGCCTTTTCTTCGGGCGCGCTGTCGATCGACGCATAGTCCTTGAACTGAGCGCCACCGGCTTCAGCCAAAACCTTGGTGATCGCTGCAGTCAGCGAGGTCTTGCCATGGTCAACGTGGCCAATGGTGCCAATGTTGCAGTGCGGCTTGGAGCGGGAAAACTTTTCCTTACCCATCTTTTTTCTCCAAAATCGTCAGCGCAAAGGCCGACTTTCAGTTGAGTTTATAGCTTGCGCTGTTTTTAGGCGTACTTGGCCTGGACTTCGTCAGCGACGGCCTGCGGAACCTGCTCGTAATGGTCGAACGTCATCGTGTACTGAGCACGACCCTGGCTCATCGAGCGCAGCGAGTTCACATAACCGAACATGTTTGCAAGCGGCACGAACGCATTCACGACCTGGACAACACCACGGCTTTCAGTGCCCTGGATCTGCCCACGACGCGAGTTGAGGTCGCCGATGACATCGCCCATGTAATCGTCCGGCGTGACAACTTCAACCTTCATGATCGGCTCGAGGATCTTCGGGCCAGCTTCACGCAGGGCTTCACGGAAGCCTGCACGGCCGGCGATTTCGAAGGCCAGAACCGAGGAGTCCACGTCGTGGTAGGCACCGTCGACAAGGGTCACCTTAACGTCAACGACAGGGAAGCCGATCAACGGGCCTGCGCCCATGACCGATTCGATACCCTTCGAAACGCCCGGGACGTATTCACGAGGAACAGCGCCGCCGACGATGGCGTTGACGAATTCGAGGCCCTTACCAGCTTCACCCGGCTCGACAATGATCTTGATGCGGGCGAACTGACCCGAACCACCAGACTGCTTCTTGTGGGTGTAGTCTTTTTCGGTCTTCTTGGTGATCGTCTCACGGTAAGCCACCTGCGGCTGACCGATATTGGCTTCCACCTTGAATTCACGCTTCATGCGATCGACGAGAATGTCGAGGTGAAGCTCGCCCATGCCCGAAATGATCGTCTGACCGGATTCTTCGTCGGTCTTGACGCGGAAGGACGGATCTTCGGCAGCCAGGCGGTTCAGGGCGAGGCCCATCTTTTCCTGGTCGGCCTTGGACTTCGGCTCGACGGAGATGTCGATAACCGGATCCGGGAAGACCATGCGCTCGAGGATAACCTGCGAGTTGGTCGGCGCCAGGGTGTCACCGGTGGTGGTGTCCTTGAGGCCCACGATAGCCACGATGTCACCAGCAAAAGCTTCGGTGATCTGCTCACGGCTGTTCGAGTGCATCTGGAACATGCGGCCAACGCGTTCGCGCTTGCCCTTCACGGTGTTTTCCAGGCTGATACCGGCTTCGAGGTGACCCGAATAGATGCGGCAGAAGGTCAACGTGCCCATGTGCGGGTCGTTGGCGATCTTGAACGCCAGCATCGAGAGCGGCTCGCTGTCGTCGGCATGACGCTCGATCGGCTCGTCGGTCTTGGCATCGACGCCCTTGATGGCCGGGATGTCGGTCGGCGCAGGCAGGAAGTCGATCACGCCGTCGAGCAGAGGCTGAACGCCCTTGTTCTTGAAGGCCGAGCCAGCATAGACGAGGAAGAACTTGGTATCCAGAACGCCCTTGCGCAGCAGACGACGAATGGTGTCGTTGTTGGGCAGTTCGCCGTTCAGATAGGCTTCCATCGCGTCGTCGTCCATTTCGACGGCGGCTTCGATCATCTTCTCACGGAACTTCTCGGCAGTTGCCTTGAGGTCTTCCGGGATTTCGACGACGTCCCACTGAGCGCCCAGCTCTTCGTTGTGCCAGATCAGAGCATTCATCTCGATCAGGTCAACGACGCCCTTGAACTCGGTTTCTGCACCGACGGGGATCTGCACGGGAATGCCCTTGGCACCCAGGCGAGAACCAATCATTTCGACGCAGCGGAAGAAGTCGGCGCCGATCTTGTCCATCTTGTTGACAAAGATCAGACGCGGAACTTCGTACTTGTCGGCCTGACGCCAGACAGTTTCGGTCTGCGGCTCGACGCCGGCGTTGGCGTCAAGCAGCGCAACGGCACCGTCAAGCACGCGGAGAGAACGCTCGACCTCAATGGTGAAGTCCACGTGACCGGGCGTGTCGATGATGTTGAAGCGATGCTGCACACCGTCACGCGACTTCCACGACGTGGTCGTGGCAGCCGAAGTGATGGTGATGCCGCGTTCCTGCTCCTGCTCCATCCAGTCCATGGTCGAAGCACCATCATGGGTCTCGCCCATCTTATGGTTCTTGCCCGTGTAGTAGAGGATGCGCTCGGTCGTAGTGGTCTTGCCAGCATCAATGTGAGCCATGATGCCGAAGTTACGATAGAGGTGAATCGGGAATTCGCGTGCCATTGGATACTCCTACTACCAGCGGTAGTGCGAGAAGGCACGGTTGGCATCGGCCATACGGTGCGTGTCTTCGCGTTTCTTGACGGCCTGACCGCGGCCGTTGATGGCATCCATGAGCTCGCCGGACAGACGTTCGCGCATGGTGTTCTCGCCGCGCTTGCGGGCGCTTTCGATCAGCCAGCGAATGGCAAGAGCCTGCTGACGATCGGTACGAACCTCAACCGGCACCTGGTAGGTAGCACCGCCAACGCGGCGCGACCTGACTTCAACGGCCGGGCGAATGTTGTCCAGGGCACCATGGAAAACGGTGACCGGGTCCTGCTTGAGCTTTGCTTCGACGATGTCGAATGCACCATAGACGATGGATTCGGCAGCGGACTTCTTGCCGTCCCTCATCAGGGAGTTCATGAACTTGGTGAGCACCAGATCGCCGAACTTGGCATCTGGAATAACGTCACGCTTTTCTGCGCGGTGGCGACGGGACATGACTCAGGATCTCCTTACTTCGGACGCTTCGCGCCATACTTCGAACGGCGCTGCTTGCGATCCTTCACACTCTGGGTGTCGAGGACGCCGCGCAGGATGTGATAGCGAACGCCGGGAAGGTCGCGAACGCGGCCGCCGCGGATCAGCACCACGGAGTGTTCCTGCAGGTTATGCCCCTCGCCGGGGATGTAGGAAATCACTTCACGCTGGTTGGTGAGACGAACCTTGGCCACCTTGCGGAGAGCGGAGTTCGGCTTCTTTGGGGTCGTGGTGTACACACGAGAGCAGACGCCGCGCTTCTGCGGGTTAGCTTCCATGGCCGGAACCTTGTTCCGCTTTGGCTTGCTGGCGCGTGGCTTGCGGATCAGCTGATTAATGGTGGGCATTGCGCTCTTTCCATTGGTCCAAAAATATACGGTCTACACAAGCAAACCAAAGTGGCGCTCACCCGAACCCTTTCAGGACCGGCGGCGCCTCTATTGCAGCGGACCACGCACCATTTCTGGCGGCAGTCATGCGCACAAGGATTTGCTTCGTCTAGTTACCCGACAGTGTGTTTGGTTGTCTTGGATTCCCGCGCTAGATGGCAGGGACCCGGTGTGACGACCACGACCGACCGCTAAGGTAGGCGCTGTTTAGAACCGATGACTCGTTCCGTCAAGGATTCTTTCGTGAAAAACCGGACGGAGAGCCTTGCGTTTCAGGGAGTACAGCCTTGCGGGGCTCCCCGGGAGGGGGTGGACGGATCGTTTTGAAAGCGTTCGGTGCAGGCAAGGTTACGATTCGCATCCGGATGGTGAACGCTAACAGACTGTTACCGTTTGTCCGCCCGAGGTGCGAAAATGACAAAAAGAAAAAGGGGCCCGAAGGCCCCTTCCCTATTCTTCATGGAGCCGGGAGTTACTCGGCGGCAGGAGCGGCGATCTGCACCGTCTCTGCCTGACGACGACGTTCCTCGAGGATGAGTTCGTCGCGCTTGGCAGCGATGAGGCGTGCAGACGAAGTGCCGGCACCGGTACCCGCCGGGATCAGGCGGCCAACGATGACGTTCTCCTTGAGGCCTTCGAGCAGGTCGGCCTTGCCGGAAACCGCCGCCTCGGTGAGGACGCGGGTGGTTTCCTGGAACGATGCAGCCGAGATGAACGAACGGGTCTGCAGCGACGCCTTGGTGATGCCGAGCAGCACCGGGTTGGCCGTAGCAGGCTTCTTGCCCTCGCTGACCAGCTGGTCGTTGAGTTCGTCGAAGTCCAGCTTGTCGAGCTGCTCGTCCTTGAGCAGGCCAGACTCACCTGGATCCACGATCTCGACCTTCTGCAGCATCTGGCGAACGATCACTTCGATGTGCTTGTCGTTAATCAACACGCCCTGCAGGCGGTACACTTCCTGGATCTCGTTGACGAGGTAGCGTGCCAGTTCCTCGACGCCCTTGATGGCAAGGATGTCGTGCGGAGCGGGATTGCCGTCCAGGATGTATTCGCCCTTCTCGATGGTGTCGCCTTCCTGGAGGTGGAAAGGCTTGCCCTTCGGGATCAGGTACTCGACCGGATCTGCACCGTCCTCGGTCGGCTCGATGATGACGCGACGCTTGTTCTTGTAGTCGCGGCCGAAGCGGATGGTACCATCGATCTCGGCGATGATGGCGTGATCCTTCGGACGACGGGCTTCGAACAGCTCGGCCACACGCGGCAGACCGCCGGTGATGTCCTTGGTCTTGGCGCTTTCGAGCGGGATACGCGCGAGAACGTCACCTGGGATGACCTTTTCACCCGGCTCGACGGCAATAACCGCGTCCACGGAGAGCAGGTAGCGGGCTTCGCCACCACGGTCGACCTTGGCCACCGTACCGCCACGGGCAATGGCCAGTGCGGGCTTGAGACCCTCACCACGCTGATTGCCGCGCCAGTCGATGACAACGCGCTTGGTGAAGCCGGTGGCCTCGTCGGTGTTTTCCGCAACGGAAGCACCGTCGACCAGATCCTCGAACAGGACCTCGCCCTCGACTTCGGCCAGAACGGGACGGGTGTAGGGGTCCCATTCAGCCAGACGCTGGCCACGACGAACGCTGTCGCCTTCCTTGACGAGCAGCTTGGAGCCGTAGGTCACCTTGTGGGTGGCGCGTTCCTTGCCTTCGTCATCGAGAATGACGAGAGCGACGTTACGGGCCATGACCACCTGGCGCCCACCCTCGACATTGGCGAGGTTGGGGTTGCGGATGGTGATCTTGCCTTCAGCACCGGACTCGAGGAACGAGCTGTCGACCACCTGTGCCGTGCCACCGATGTGGAACGTGCGCATGGTGAGCTGGGTGCCGGGTTCACCGATGGACTGAGCGGCGATAACGCCGACAGCTTCACCGATATTGACCGGCGTACCGCGTGCAAGGTCACGACCATAGCAGGCGGCGCAGCAACCCTGGCGAAGATCGCAGGTCAGCGGCGAACGGATGCGGATCGACTGGATACGCGCCTCTTCGATCACGTCGACATGCTTTTCCTCGAGCAGGATGCCCTTGGGAGCGATGAGATCACCCGTGATCGGGTGGAAGACATCATCCGCAGTGGTGCGGCCCAGGACACGCTGGCCCAGCGAAGCCACGATCTGGCCCGCATCGACGATCGGCTCCATGGTGAGGCCGCGCTCGGTGCCGCAATCCTCGGTGACGATGATTGCGTCCTGGGCGACGTCGACGAGACGACGCGTCAGGTAACCGGAGTTAGCGGTCTTCAGGGCGGTATCGGCCAGACCCTTACGGGCACCGTGGGTCGAGTTGAAGTACTCGAGAACGTTCAGGCCTTCCTTGAAGTTCGCGGTGATCGGTGTCTCGATGATCGAGCCGTCCGGCTTGGCCATAAGGCCGCGCATGCCGGCGAGCTGCTTCATCTGTGCCGGTGAACCACGAGCACCGGAGTGGCTCATCATGTAAACCGAGTTGATCGGCTTCTGGCGACCCGTTACCTCGTCGATCTGAACGGCAGCAATGCCCTTCATCATCTCTTCGGCGATCTTGTCACCGCACTTGGCCCAGGCGTCCACGACCTTGTTGTACTTTTCGCCCTGGGTGATCAGGCCGTCATTGTACTGCTGCTCGAATTCCTCGACCAGCTTACGGGTCTCGTCCACGATCGTGTACTTGGACGCAGGGATAACCATGTCGTCCTTGCCGAACGAGATGCCGGCGTCACAAGCGTTCTTGAAGCCGAGCTGCATGACGCGGTCACAGAAAATGACCGTCTCCTTCTGACCGCAACCGCGATAGACGGTGTCGATCATCTTGGAGATCATCTTCTTGGTCATCAGCTGGTTCGCAGTTGCGAACGGCACCGCCGGGCTGATGGGCAGGATCTGGCCAATCAACATGCGGCCCGGGGTCGTTTCCACGATCTCGGTGATCTGCTTGCCCTCTGCATCCCAGGCAGGCACGCGTGCCTTGATCTTGGTGTGCAGGGTCACGACCTTGTTGTCGAGCGCATGCTCGAGCTCTGCATAGGACGCGAACGCCATGCCTTCGCCCGGCTCGCGCTCATTCATCAGCGAGAGATAGTAGAGGCCAAGCACGATGTCCTGCGACGGCACGATGATCGGCTGACCATTGGCAGGGTGCAGGATGTTGTTGGTCGACATCATCAGCACGCGCGCTTCCAGCTGTGCTTCGAGCGACAGCGGAACGTGCACGGCCATCTGGTCACCGTCGAAGTCGGCGTTGAAGGCCGAGCAGACGAGCGGGTGCAGACGGATAGCCTTGCCTTCGATGAGGATCGGTTCGAACGCCTGGATGCCAAGACGGTGCAGCGTGGGCGCGCGGTTCAGCAGAACCGGGTGCTCGCGGATGACTTCGTCAAGGATATCCCAGACCTCTGGCTTTTCCTTCTCCACAAGCTTCTTGGCCTGCTTGACGGTCGAGGACAGACCCTTGGCTTCGAGGCGCGAGTAGATGAAGGGCTTGAAGAGCTCAAGCGCCATCTTCTTGGGCAGGCCGCACTGGTGCAGCTTGAGGTACGGGCCCACGGTGATGACCGAACGACCCGAATAGTCGACGCGCTTGCCGAGCAGGTTCTGACGGAAGCGGCCCTGCTTGCCCTTGAGCATGTCGGACAGCGACTTCAGCGGACGCTTGTTGGCACCGGTGATGGTGCGGCCACGGCGGCCGTTGTCGAACAGCGCGTCCACAGCTTCCTGCAGCATGCGCTTTTCGTTGCGGATGATGATATCGGGCGCACGCAGCTCGATGAGGCGCTTCAGGCGGTTGTTGCGGTTGATCACACGACGGTAGAGGTCGTTCAGATCGGAGGTCGCAAAGCGGCCGCCATCCAGCGGAACCAGCGGACGCAGCTCGGGCGGGATGACCGGAATAATGGTCATGATCATCCATTCGGGCTTGTTGCCCGAAACGATGAACTGCTCGACGATCTTGAGACGCTTGGCCAGCTTCTTGGGCTTCAGCTCGGTGGTCGACTCGGCGATTTCGACGCGCAGATCGGCGGCGATCGTTTCGAGATCGAGGGCGAGCAGGATGTCCCGGATCGCTTCGGCGCCAATCTTGGCGGTGAAGCTATCGGCACCATATTCGTCCTGTGCGTCGAGATACTGCTCTTCGGTCAGCAGTTCGTGCTGGGTGAACGGGGTCAGACCCGGATCCAGGATGACGTAGTTCTCGAAGTACAGGATGCGCTCGATATCCTTGAGCGTCATGTCGAGCAGCAGGGCGATGCGGCTCGGCAGCGACTTCAGGAACCAGATGTGGGCGACGGGAGCGGCGAGCTCGATATGGCCCATGCGCTCGCGACGGACGCGGCTCAGGGTGACTTCGACACCGCACTTCTCGCAGATGACGCCCTTGAACTTCATGCGCTTGTACTTGCCGCACAGGCACTCATAGTCCTTCACGGGGCCAAAGATGCGCGCGCAGAACAGGCCGTCACGCTCGGGCTTGAACGTGCGGTAGTTGATGGTCTCAGGCTTCTTGATCTCGCCATAGGACCAGGAAAGGATTTTCTCGGGCGACGCGATCGAGATTTTCATCTGATCGAAGGTCTGCACCGGAACCGCCGGGTTGAACGGGTCCATGACGTGGGAATGATGGTTCATCAAATTTCTCCTCTATCCGTTCGGGCGCCGCGCTCACTGCGCACCCGAACGGAGGATGAATGGGGGTGGAAGAGCCGGATTATTCCGCCGCTTCCCGAGGAGGTGCGAGTTCCGCTTCCGCCTGGCCCTGGTCGTCCTTCTCGCGCATGTCGAGTTCGACATTGAGGCCGAGCGACCGGATTTCCTTGACCAGAACGTTGAAGCTTTCCGGGATACCCGCTTCGAAGGTGTCGTCACCGCGCACGATGGCTTCGTAGACCTTGGTACGGCCAGCCACGTCGTCCGACTTGATGGTGAGCATTTCCTGCAGCGTATAGGCGGCGCCATACGCTTCAAGAGCCCACACTTCCATCTCGCCGAAGCGCTGACCACCGAACTGGGCCTTACCACCAAGCGGCTGCTGGGTGACGAGGGAGTACGGACCGATCGAACGCGCGTGGATCTTGTTGTCCACAAGGTGGTCGAGCTTGAGCATGTAGATGTAGCCGACAGTCACCTGGCGGTCGAACTGCTCACCCGAACGGCCGTCAAAGACGGTCGACTGGCCGGAGGACTTGAGGCCCGCCTTTTCCAGCATGACCACGATGTCGGCTTCCTTGGCGCCGTCGAACACCGGAGTGGCGATCGGAACACCCTTGGAGAGGTGCTCGCCGAGGCGGACCATGCCGTCATCATCGAGATCGGTGATGGCGGTGTCGCCGGCGAAGAGATCCTGGACTTCAAGACGGAGCGGCTTGAGATCGCCCGACTTCTGATAGGCCCGGAGCATCTTGTCGATCTTCTTGCCCATGCCGGCGCAAGCCCAACCCAGATGGGTCTCGAGGATCTGACCCACGTTCATGCGCGAAGGCACGCCGAGCGGGTTCAGCACGATATCCACCGAGGTACCGTCTTCAAGATAGGGCATGTCTTCGACCGGAACGATGCGCGAAACCACGCCCTTGTTCCCGTGACGACCGGCCATCTTGTCGCCCGGCTGGATCTTGCGCTTGGTTGCGATGAAGACCTTGACCATCTTCATCACGCCCGGAGGCAGTTCGTCACCGCGCTGGAGCTTGTCGACCTTGTCGATGAAGCGCTGCTCGAGCAGACGACGGCTCTCTTCATACTGAGCATGAAGAGCTTCCATCTCGGTCATGACCTTGTCGTCATCGACCGCAAACTGCCACCACTTCGAACGCGGCTGCGCTTCGAAGATGGAATCGTTGAGCTTGGTGCCCACAACATAGCCCTTCGGACCCGCGGTCGCGGCCTTGCCGAACAGCATTTCCTTGAGACGGGCATAGACGTTACGGTCGAGGATCGACTGTTCGTCGTCACGGTCCTTGGCGAGGCGTTCGATTTCCTCGCGCTCGATGGCCATGGCGCGCTCGTCCTTATCGATGCCGTGGCGGTTGAACACGCGCACTTCAACGACAGTACCAGCATCGCCCGGCGGAACGCGGAGCGAGGTATCGCGAACGTCAGAGGCCTTTTCACCGAAGATGGCGCGGAGGAGCTTTTCTTCCGGCGTCATCGGGCTTTCGCCCTTCGGGGTGATCTTGCCGACCAGGATGTCGCCCGGCTGAACTTCAGCACCGATGTGAACGATACCGGCTTCGTCGAGGTTCTTCAGCGCTTCTTCCGAAACGTTCGGAATGTCGCGCGTGATTTCTTCCGGACCAAGCTTGGTGTCGCGGGCCATGACTTCATATTCCTCGATGTGGATCGAGGTGAAGACGTCCTGCATCGCGATCTTCTCGGAGAGCAGGATGGAGTCTTCGAAGTTGTAGCCGTTCCAGGGCATGAAGGCGACGAGCACGTTGCGGCCGAGAGCCAGATCGCCCAGTTCGGTCGAGGGACCGTCGGCGATGATGTCGCCCTGGTTGACATGGTCACCCACCACGACCAGCGGACGCTGGTTGATGCAGGTCGACTGGTTCGAGCGCTGGAACTTCATCAGATTGTAGATGTCGACGCCCGACTTCGACGCATCGGTTTCTTCCGTTGCGCGAATAACGATACGGGTCGCGTCCACCTGGTC
This sequence comes from Devosia sp. FJ2-5-3, assembly GCF_029201545.1. NCBI lineage: Bacteria > Pseudomonadati > Pseudomonadota > Alphaproteobacteria > Hyphomicrobiales > Devosiaceae > Devosia > Devosia sp. FJ2-5-3. The sequence continues at coordinate 2,737,053 of NZ_CP104007.1, forward strand.
CACCACGCCCTTGCGCTTGGCCACGATGGCGGCGCCGGAGTCACGGGCCACGATGGGCTCCATGCCGGTACCGACGAACGGGGCTTCGGCGCGCAGAAGCGGCACGGCCTGACGCTGCATGTTCGAGCCCATGAGAGCGCGGTTGGCGTCGTCGTTTTCGAGGAACGGGATCAGCGAGGCGGCGACGGACACCATCTGCTTGGGGGAAACGTCCATCAGGTCGACGTTTTCCTTGGGCGTCAGACCGTTGTCGCCGGCGTGGCGCGCCACAACCAGGTCGTGCACCAGGGTGCCGTCCTTGTTGATCTCGACGTTGGCCTGGGCGACGTAGTGCTTGGCCTCTTCCATGGCGGAGAGGTAGACGACGTCGTCCGTGACCTTGCCATCGACGATCTTGCGGTACGGGGTCTCGATGAAGCCGTACTTGTTGACGCGGGCGAAGGTCGAGAGCGAGTTGATCAGGCCGATGTTCGGGCCTTCCGGCGTCTCGATCGGGCAGATACGGCCATAATGGGTCGGATGCACGTCGCGGACTTCAAAGCCAGCGCGCTCACGGGTGAGACCGCCCGGTCCAAGTGCCGAAAGACGGCGCTTGTGGGTGATTTCGGAGAGCGGGTTGGTCTGGTCCATGAACTGTGACAGCTGGGACGAGCCGAAGAACTCGCGCACAGCGGCGGCAGCCGGCTTGGCGTTGATCAGGTCCTGCGGCATGACCGTGTCGATTTCGACCGAGCTCATGCGCTCCTTGATGGCGCGTTCCATGCGGAGCAGGCCAAGACGATAGGAGTTTTCCATGAGTTCGCCGACGGAGCGAACACGACGGTTGCCGAGATTGTCGATGTCGTCGATTTCGCCGCGGCCATCGCGCAGGTCGACCAGGGTGCGGACGACTTCAACGATGTCTTCCTTGCGCAGGGTGCGCATGGTGTCGGGAGCATCGAGCTCGAGACGCATGTTCATCTTGACGCGACCAACGGCCGACAGGTCATAGCGCTCGCTGTCGAAGAACAGCGACTGGAACATGGCTTCGGCGGTATCGACGGTCGGCGGCTCACCCGGGCGCATGACGCGGTAGATGTCGAACAGCGCGTCTTCACGCGACTCGTTCTTGTCCACGGCCAGCGTGTTGCGGATGTAGGCCCCGATGGTGATGTGGTCGATGTCGAGGATCGGCAGCTCGTCAAAGCCCATGTCGAGCAGCTTGGTGAGCAGCTTTTCGTCAAGCTCGTCACCAGCCTCGGCATAGATCTCGCCGGTCTTGAGGTTGACGATGTCCTGGGCGATGTAGGTGCCGTAGAGGTCCTCATCGACTGCCAGCAGGTGCGTCAGACCGCCTTCGGCCAGCTTCTTGGCCTGACGGGCCGAGAGCTTCTTGCCGGCTTCGTGCACGACGTCGCCAGTGGTGGCATCGATAAGATCATGGCTGGGCTTTGCACCCTTCCACTTTTCGGCATCGTAGGGAACGCGCCAGCCCTTCTCGATCTTCTCGTAGTCGAGCGTGGTGTAATAGGTGGCGAGGATTTCCTCGGCATCCATGCCCAGCGCCTTGAGCAGCGAGGTGACCGGGATCTTGCGGCGACGGTCGATACGCGCAAAGACGATGTCCTTGGCGTCAAACTCGATATCGAGCCAGGACCCGCGATAGGGAATGATGCGGCCGGCAAAGAGCAGCTTGCCCGAAGAGTGGGTCTTGCCCTTGTCGTGATCGAAGAACACGCCCGGCGAACGGTGCATCTGGGAGACGATGACGCGCTCGGTGCCGTTGACGATGAAGGTGCCGTTCGACGTCATGAAGGGCATGTCGCCCATATAGACGTCCTGCTCCTTGATGTCCTTGACGGACTTGGCGCCGGTTTCCTCGTCCACTTCGAACACGATCAGCCGCAACGTCACCTTGAGCGGGGCAGCGAACGTGATGTCGCGCGCACGGCACTCGTCGATGTCGTATTTGGGCTGCTCGAATTCGTAGCGCACGAACTCAAGGCTGGCAGTGTTGGAAAAGTCAGTGATCGGGAAGACCGAACGGAATACGGACTGAAGCCCCTCATCGCCACGACCGCCCTTGGGCTCGTTGACCATGAGGAACTGATCGTAGGAAGCCTTTTGGACTTCGATCAGATTGGGCATCTCCGTGACTTCGCGGATGGAGCCGAAGGATTTACGAACCTTGCGGCGGCCGTTGAACGTGGTAGCCATGAAAGCTCCTGTTTCTATAGCGATTGTCTCGGAGGCAGATATCCAAAGAGCCGACTATCAGCCGTCGGATCTCGGGATATATGCCCGGGCAGTTCTGTGCGCCCAGGTCTTGCGACCAACGGGCCGGGATAACCGAAACTACCTCCGCGGAGGTCACACGGGGTTTTCACCCAGCAGCGGTCATCCAATTCTTCTCAATTTCAATGGGGACGCCAGTGACCCATCCAATCGGTCACGGCGAATCGCTTCGTTCAGAAACGACAAAAGCGAAATGGCACATAAGGCGCCATTTCGCGTTTTTCAAGGCAAAAGTCGAAATTACTTGAGTTCGACCTTGGCGCCGGCGTCTTCCAGCTTCTTCTTGATGTCTTCAGCTTCAGCCTTCGAGATGCCTTCCTTGAGGGCCTTCGGAGCGCCTTCAACGAGAGCCTTGGCTTCGCCGAGGCCCAGGCCGGTCAGGGCACGGACTTCCTTGATGACGTTGATCTTGTTGTCGCCGAAGGAGGCGAGGATCACGTCAAATTCAGTCTTTTCTTCAGCGGCGGCAGCAGGTGCGCCGGCAGCGGCTGCAACAGCAACCGGAGCAGCGGCGGAAACGCCCCACTTTTCTTCAAGCATCTTGGACAGCTCGGAAGCTTCCAGAACGGTCAGTGCGGACAGGTCGTCTACGATTTTGGCGAGATCGGCCATTTGATAAATCTCTCTTTTAAGGTGTTCAGTTCAAACCGGCCCCGAGATGGGACCATGGGATTACGCTGCTTCGTTGCTCTTTTCCGCATGAGCGGCCAACACGCGCGCGATACCACCAGCCGGTGCGACGATGACGGACGCGATACGCGTTGCGGGCTGCTTGAGCATCCCGGCGAGCGTGGCGCGCAGTTCATCGAGCGAGGGCATGGTCGACAACGCCTTGACGCTATTGGCGTCGAGCGCGGTCTTGCCCATTGCGCCGCCGAGAACGACATATTTGGCGTTCTTGTCAGCGAATTTCTGCGCGATCTTCGGCGCAGTCATGGGGTCGTCCGCGTAGGCGATGACGATCGGACCGATAAACAGGTCCGAAATGTCCGCGTGATCGGTTTCTTTAAGAGCAAGCTTGGCAAGACGGTTTTTAGCGACCTTGACGTAGCCACCTGCAGCCTTCACCTCACGGCGAAGCGACTCCAGATTGGCCACGGTCAGACCGGTATTCTGCGCAAGGACGATCGATCCAGCGCCCGCGAGGGCTGACTGAAGCGATGCGACAAGCTCACGCTTTTCCGCTCTTTCCACTGCTAGTCTCCACATTGAGCCCGGCACAAATCATCCGGGCCATTGCCAATTGCTGCCCTCCGATCTCCCCGAAGGGAGGAGAGGGACAACGGTTACATGCCTGTCAACCGTGATGCCCGCGAAGGGCAACTGGCCTGGTTCGAACCGAGACACCCTGCCCTGGCGGACAGGAAATCCTGGTCTTCACCCCATCTATGCTGGCGCCTTGCAGCTTTAAGCCAACCCAGATTGATTGGCACCGGCAGTCTCGGACAGGACTTCTGCCCTTCTTGCGAAGAGCATACCGGGCGGCGAACCGCCCGGAATTCTAGTTAGATGGCCGAAGCCGGCTCAACATGGACGCCAGGGCCCATGGTCGAGGAAACGGCGACCTTCTTGACGTAGGTGCCCTTGGCGCCAGCAGGCTTGGACTTCACGACGGCGTCGGTGAAGGCCTTGATGTTCTGCAGCAGAGCTTCCTCGGAGAAGGAGACCTTGCCGATACCGGCATGGATGATACCAGCCTTCTCGACGCGGTACTCGACAGCGCCACCCTTGGCAGCGCCGACAGCACCCTTGACGTCCATGGTCACGGTGCCAACCTTCGGGTTCGGCATCAAATTGCGCGGGCCGAGGATCTTACCGAGACGACCAACGAGCGGCATCATGTCCGGAGTGGCAATGCAACGATCGAAATCGATCTTGCCGCCCTGGATGATTTCCAGCAGGTCTTCGGCGCCGACGATGTCTGCACCGGCTTCCTTGGCTTCGTCGGCCTTGGCGCCACGGGCGAACACGGCGACGCGAACGGTCTTGCCGGTGCCGTTGGGCAGGCTGACAACGCCGCGGACCATCTGGTCGGCGTGACGCGGGTCAACGCCCAGGTTCATCGCGATCTCGATGGTCTCGTCGAACTTGGCCGAAGCGCGCGACTTTACCATCTTCACAGCTTCTTCGAGCTTGTAGAGCTTGTTGCGGTCGATGCCTTCGCGGCCGGCGGCAACCTTCTTTGCGATCTTTGCCATAGTGATCAGCCCTCGACCTGAATGCCCATGGAACGGGCGGAACCGGCGATCATCGAAATAGCGGCTTCGATGTTGTCGGCGTTGAGATCCTTCATCTTCTTCTCGGCGATATCACGCAGCTGAGCTGTCGTGATCGTGCCAGCCGATTCCTTGCCCGGAAGCTTGGAGCCGGACTTGAGGTTGACGGCCTTCTTGATGAAGTAGGTTACCGGCGGCTGCTTCATCGCGAAGGTGAAGCTCTTGTCGGCAAAAGCGGTGATCACGACCGGAATCGGAGCACCCTTTTCGATCTCCTGCGTGGCCGCATTGAAGGCCTTGCAGAATTCCATGATGTTCAGACCGCGCTGACCGAGGGCCGGGCCGATCGGGGGAGACGGAGTGGCGGAGCCAGCCGGCACTTGCAGCTTTACGTAGCCAACGATTTTCTTTGCCATTTTCTATCCTCTTAGTGCCGAAACCGGCAGTTGAGCCGTGGTGCGGAGTGAGTAGACGGCTTGGCGACCGCCATCTCCTTCCACGGTTTTCGAGACACCGGAGCGTCTCGGTTTTACGCAGCGGAAGCTACGCTGACGCGATCTTGGCTGGTGCCAAAACGCTGATGCGATTTTGGCTGTCGCCAAAACGCTGGGAACCATTTTGGCTTGCGCCAAAAGGTTGATATCAGACCTTTTCGACCTGACCGTATTCGAGCTCCACCGGAGTGGGACGCCCGAAAATCGACACTTCCACCTTGAGGCGGGAGCGCTCTTCGTCGACTTCCTCGACAATGCCATTGAAGCTGGCAAAGGGGCCGTCGGAAACGCGAACGCTTTCGCCAACCTCGAAGCTGACGGAAGGCTTGGGATGCTCAACGCCTTCCTGCACCTGCTGCAGGATCGACATGGCTTCCTTTTCGGAGATCGGCATGGGCTTGTTATCAGCGCCCAGGAAACCGGTCACCTTGGGAGTGTTCTTGATCAGATGGAAAGTCTGATCGGTAAGATCCATCTTCACCAGAACGTAGCCCGGGAAGAATTTGCGCTCGGTATCGACCTTGCGGCCGCGACGCACTTCCACGACCTTCTCTGTCGGCACGATGACGTCGTCGAACAAATGCTCGAGCTTGGTCTGTGCGACCTTTTCCTTGATCGCATCGGCGACCTTGCGCTCGAAATTCGAATACGCCTGAACAATGTACCAGCGCTTGGCCATGCCGCCTCGCCGCTCCTCGTTAGTCGTGAGATCCGCTTAGCGGATCGAAAGCATCAAAGATACCAGCCAGGAAATAATCTGATCCGCCAAAAGGAAGAACACACTGGCAAAGGCAACGAGCACCAGGACCATGATCGTCGAAATCACGACTTCATTCCGGCCCGGCCAGGTGACCTTGGAGACTTCCGAGCGAACCTGCTGGAAGAAGGTGATCGGGTTGGTACGAGCCATAAGCGAATCTGTTCCGGTTATCTTGGTGCAAAACCAAAGGCCGCGCAGGACACCCGCACGGCTGGAGATGGCTATCTAGTGAATCTTAATGCCAATTGCAACATGCAATCTCGTGAGACCAACCACACAGGGCCGATCGGCAAATGCCAGCGCGGTAATCATATGAGGAGTAATCCAAAAATGTTACTTGCCTAGATGTCACGCATGGCTTTGGATCAAATTGTGACGAAATCGCGGCAGGGGCGGGAGGGCTTCCCAATGTCGTTCGAAATCAAGTCGTGCCAGATTCTGCATTTCGGACCACATCGGGCGGTGCCTGGGCGTGTGGTGGGCGCCGTGCGGGTCCGAATCCGCGAAACCTTCATGGGCAATATCACCACTTACTCGCTCGATCTCAAGGTGAAGGCGGATATTGGGACCGTCAGTTCCGAAGCCGTGCGGCAAGCGCTGCTGGCCCATGCCGCCAGGCAGCTGAACAAGCTCAAGGCCAGGCACCAGCCGGTGTTGACGGCGGCCGAGTAGAATTTGGGGCCGTAAGGGATGAAGTGCCCTGCCCCAGCGGATCGCTGGCCGGATCGAGATGCGGATGCAGGAAAGAGAAAGGGCCACCCTGTTGGGCGGCCCGTTTCTTTTGGATCAGACGTACCAGATGCCGTCTGAAATCTCGGGTGCGGTCTGCGCGCGATTCTCGGCACTGTCCGCGAAGTAGAGCAGCAGATCGCTGCGGTCCATCTGGCCGCTGCTGAGCTTCTGGTTCCAGAAGTCAAAGCCGCTCTGGTCGAGCTGGCGTCCCAGCGCGTTCTGGTACAGCAGTTCGATGTAGCGGCCGTTGCTGACGGTCTGCGGCGTGCCGTACTTGTTGATGAACTCGCTCGAATAGATGAAATCGGCGGCCATGCTGTGCGGGTCCTTGCGGCCGGCGTCGAGCGCCTTGATCCACCAGCCAAGGCCACCCGCATCCGGGTCGCGGGCGAAGGCCGCCTGGTAAACGCGGAAACCCATGCCGGCATTGCCATCGACGTCGAAGGCACGGACGCCATCGGAGAAGGCCACGCGTTCGACATTGGCGATATTGGAGTTGATGCCTTCGGCGTTGTTCCAGAACTGCCAGCCTTCGGCAGTCTTGGACTGGCCATAGGTACCACCGCGACCGGGCATGTAGACGATGTCGAAGCCGCTGCCGCCATCCACATAGGTGCTGCCGCGGGTCAGCGTGATCGTATCGTTGCCGGCGCCTGCGTAGACCTGGTCAGTGCCCCCACCGGCAGTGATCGAGTCGTCGCCATCATGGCCGGCCAGGCGGTCGTTGCCGCTCGACGCAAAGACGGTGTCGTGGCCCTGCTGGATGGTGCGATAGAGGCCGGCATAGTCGCCCCAGCTCACATGCTGGCCAACAGTCCCGCCCCAGAGGGAGAAATTGTCGATGGCGCCTTTTAGCTGTTCGCCCTGGAAATACTGAATCTTGGTGACGGTGCCACCAGTCAAGCGGCCGTCGAAAGAATAGGTGAGGCTATAGCCTTCGATCCGGGTCGTGTCATACCCATTGGTGACGGTCATCTGGTTGCTGCCCAGGAACGTCGGGCGCCCGGTCCAGGCGACGGGATCGTAAGTGTTGAAACCGGCGTTGGCGGTAATACGGGCCATTCTCAATTCTCCTCAGCGGCAGCTGCGATAGGGATTCGCGCTGCATTGTGGTGGGCAAGGTGGTGCGCCATTGCGGACGCACTGTGTCATGGGGTGCGTGAACGCTACATGAATGGGCGGTGGCGTCGCGCGTCTGTGCAAAGAAACGGCACCTGTGCGGCTCTGGGCCGGCGACAGGTGCCGTGGAAATAATCGGTCAGAAGCGTGGGTCCAACACCGGGAATTATCCCAGGAAGCCCATGAACCAGAGTACGAGAATGACGGGGATCGGAATACCGATCAGCCAGAGAAGACCGCCTTTGAACATTTTTTTGCCTCCAGTTTAGGTGTGAAAACAAAACGAGGCGGAGACGCGGAAGTTCCCCCGCAAACCGAGATTGAGGCGATGAGGGGATGACGCACGCAGTGATTCCGCTGAGCCCAAGTCATTGAGATGGCTAGACCATCGGTTGTGGATCGCCCGGAAGGGCGTCCAGCGGCGCGGTTCGTTGACCGATGGACTCACGGAAGTTCGCTTGATGCGCCCTCTTGGCGACATCGAGGAACAGCAATGATTTCAATGGGAGAAACTGGAGCGGGTAACGGGAATCGAACCCGTGTATTCAGCTTGGAAGGCTGCTGCTCTACCATTGAGCTATACCCGCCCGGAGCACCGAAGCGAAGGATGGCTTAGCGTAACCAGGCGGCAAAATGCAAGACCGTGCCTGTGGATGAGATGGGTTTTTTCATCTGCTGCGCGATTTCTTTTGGGTAGATGCATCAAGGGTGTTGACACTCTTGCGAGTGGCAACCATAAACCGCCCAACGAAACGCGATGCGCTTCGTTTCCTACCCGGAAATGTGGAGGGGTGGGAGAGTGGTTAAATCCATCAGACTGTAAATCTGACCGCTTAGCGTACACTGGTTCGAATCCAGTCCCCTCCACCACCGGCCTCCCTCAGGGAGGCCAATCGCCCGGAAGACCGGGCTCCCCCAAATCCTAGTATTGCACAGTTTCGGCCTGTTGGCGTCAGCTTCGCTCGCCTCGTCGCCCGCCGCTGCGCCTATGCCTAGCCGTGCAAATTGCCCACGGCCACGCCAACCGTCACGACCGCGCAAAAAACTTTCCCAGCCTAACGCATGTTGTCGATGGATCGCCCCTGCCGCCATAGCGTTAGTGCGGGAGCGGTGTGTGAAAGTATGTCTGCCGGATCCGCCGCCCTTCCAGGCTAGCAATGACAATTGGGACGGACATGGATTTCCGAGGCAAACGCATTCTGGTCGTCGAGGACGATTATTTTCTCGCCAACGAAGTTTGTGATTATTTCAGGCGACACGAGGCGACAATATTGGGCCCCGCCCCCACGCCTTTTTATGCAGCCAACCTTCTCAGCCGGCGCGTCGACGGCGCGGTCCTCGACATAAGGCTGCATTCGGAGACAGTTTTCGAACTGGCCGATCTTTTGCTCGAGCGGGGCACTCCACTCATTTTTGCCACGGCGATGGGAAGCGAACATATTCCCGAGCGGTTCCGCGGAATGCCCTATGTGCAAAAGCCATATCTCTGCGATGAACTGCTGATAAAAATGGACCGGCTGGTTTCTGCCCCGCGCGAGTTGGATAGACCCATCCTGGTCGATACCGCCCTCAAGCCCCGCGAGAGCCAGGACCGGCTGGCGCACCTCTTGATCAGGGTAATGCGGAGGAGGCTGGCGCGGACGGCAACTCCAGATAAGTCGGTGTGAAGCCGCCGATGTCCGCAAGCTTTTGCTGGTCGAGGACCCGGAGGCGCCTTGCCTGCGTCTCGATGAGGCCATCTCTTCGCAGGGCCTGAAGCGTCCGATTGACGTGTACGCTCGACAGGCCCAGATAATCTGCCAGCCGGGTCTGGCTCAGCGGAAACTCGATGATGCCGTCCAATGCGCTGCCGCTGGCGGCAAATCGCCACTGAATTTCGCAGATCAGATGCGCCATGCGCATCAGGGCATTCCTTGAGCCGATCGAAATCAGATGCTCGTCCGAAATTGCCCTTTCCCGCGCGAGGGCGGACAGAACGGCAGAAATGACTTCCGTGTGCTTCTCACTGACGGTCAGGAAATCTCCCAGAGGCAGCGTCCAGAGCGTCGCCGGAGTGAGCGCCATCAACATCGTATCGGGCGGGTCGGACATCAGTACCCCGTACCCACATATTTCACCGGGGAGATAGAGGGCGAGCAATTGCTCGCTGCCGGTGGCGCCGCCACGGTGCCGTCCGATCCATCCTGCACCGATAATCGCCAATCTGTTCTTGAGGGCAAGAGGCGCGCGGGTTGCAATATCCTGACGACTCCAGGGCAAGTCAGAGAGTGCCTCGCCTGCCGCTCCTTTCAAGACACCGCCTCCGGACAGCCTGGCGAGGAAGTCGCCGCCCCGGTCGTTCCGGTACAATTTCATCATCGCTCCAGGGCACTATGAATTGCCAACATGGAGAGAACGCAGCGCATCGCTTTAGGTCCCGCCGCTGGGGTAAAATGACTGTAAGCCAAGCCGGCAGCATTTTGGCCAAACGCCTTAAACGAGCGCGTAGAGGGGAGGTCTGCGGGATAGGTGCGGTGGTCGGCCTCTCGCACGATTGTGGCGACGTCATCGCCACAGGCGGTCGAAGATTAACCCAGGTTAGCGATCCGCAATTATCCCGGGGACGGGAAGCGCACAATTTGCGAGTCGGCGCAGCCGGGACGGCCACGCGCAAATATAGACTCAGACGCCGAGCCCGGGCGGCCTCCTCGATGGCGGGCAAAAAATGTTCTGGCTTGGGCCGTGCATGCGGCATTCAGCCACAAAATGCGCATACTCCCTTACGGAACTTACGCGCATTCACGGTGTTGACGCATTAATAATTGCTGAGGCTAACATGGCGAAGCCGGACGACGACCGCAATCCTTATGCACCGCGAAAGGACACGCCTGTCCCGCCAGTGGGCCCGCATGCGCGCACGGACTTGTTGGATGAGAATAAAGGGACGGGCACTGATTCCCTGGCCGGTGGTGCCAGGGTCGAAAGCGATGTGGGCCCGGACTAAATTGAGCAGAGCAGAAACAAGCCCTAAACTCGGGCTATTGAACCGTCGCGCGTTGCCAATATTATGGCCATCGAACCCTGCCCATTCCATAGACCAAGGGAAGGCGAGACATGAAAGAGCTTAGTGGGCGCCGGATCCTTATCGCTGAAGATGAATACCTCATCGCCATGGATCTGGTGGAAGCACTGGAGTCTCTTGGCGCCGAGGTGATTGGGCCTGTGGGCACCGTCCTGCAGGGCAGCAGGCTGATTGCTGCCGAGAGCATTCACGCGGCTGTTTTGGACGTCAATCTGCAGGGCGAGCTGGTATTTCCGCTGGCTGACGAACTGGCCGGGCAGTCGATACCCTTCGTTTTTGCGACCGGCTACAATGACGGGTCCATTCCCGAACGCTTCGACCATATCGAGCGCTTCGGCAAGCCGTGTTCCCGCGAGGAAATGCAGCGGCTGGTCGACGTGATCACACAATCCGGTGGCGTGGTCGACGTCTAGGGCACCAAGGCCGGAATCACCTTCCGTCCCATCGATACCCGACAGAAAAAGGCCCGCTTGAAGCGGGCCGATCTATTTTAGTGGTGATGATGCTCAGGCATCTCCTTGAGCTGGTCCTTGGTCCAGGTCGTGACCGCATGGACATGGCCATTCTCGTCGCGCATAAACTCGAGATCGCTCAAGGGAACGGCGACCGGCTTTGCGCCAATTCCCAGGAAGCCGCCGACATCGATAATGGCAGTGGTGGACGCGCCAGCGCCGTGCACATGGTCGATCTTGCCGACCTTGTGGTCGTCGGCACCGTAGATGGTTGCATCCTTGAGAACATCCGGGGTGAGTTCGGCAGCGCCGAGGCGCACGTGATTGCTATGATCCATTTAGCTGGCTCCTTCTTTGTATCTCCTGCTCAATCCCGGAACGAGCACAAGCGTTCCCCCACTCACCGAGTGGTGTAGAGGACGACGCCTGCGCCGCGCCGGGTCGAAACCAATTTGGCGCCGCCGGGCCTGACCGTCCGAGAAGAAAGCTGTGCGACAGATCCTTGGGTGTGCGACGCAGACGCAGAAAGGGAGCGAGCCGGCAGGATTTGGCGCCCCTCCCGAAAATGGCGAAACGGGTCCGGGGGAAAACGCCGTTTCCCCTTGCGCAGGCGAAAGTTTGCGATTAGACACTGGCTCGCCTGAAGGGGTTTAGCTCAGTTGGTAGAGCATCGGTCTCCAAAACCGAGGGTCGTGGGTTCGAGTCCCCCAGCCCCTGCCAGGCAATAATCAAGACATCGTTGTGATTGCGCACCGCAGGGCATTGCCGCCATGCGCGAAAGGCGCTACGCGCTTTCTATGAGCCGCAACAAATTTCCGCCCAAGCCCAAATACGACCCCGATGAGGGTCCCGTTTATCTCTATGGCCTGCACACTGTGCGGGCGGCGCTGGACAATCCAGGCCGCACCAAAAAGGAGCTGCTGGCCACCCCCAACGGTCTGAACCGCCTCAAGGAGAGTGGTGATATCGGGCGCGTCAGTGTGCGCGAGACGACGCCCAAAGATCTCGATCGCCTGCTGGGCGGCGAAGCCGTGCACCAGGGCCTGGCGCTGGAAGTCGATCCCGTCAGCCGCTTTGGCCTCGACGACATCCACGCCCTCAAGCTGGTGGTGGTTCTCGACCAGGTCACGGATCCGCACAATGTCGGCGCTATCCTGCGCACGGCCTGCGCATTCGGCGCCGATGCCGTTATCACCACGGCCCGCCACTCGCCCCGCGAAACCGGCGTGATGGCGAAATCCGCCTCCGGCGCCCTCGATCTCGTGCCGATGATCGAAGTCCGCAATCTGGCGGACGCGCTGGAGAAGCTCAAGGATCGCGGCATGACCGTGCTGGGCTTTGATTCGGAAGCATCTGCCCCGCTCAAGCCGCGAACCGACGACACGCCGCTGGCCGTGGTGCTCGGCGCCGAAGGCAAGGGACTGCGCCAGCGCACGCGCGAATTGTGCGACGAGATGGTGCGGCTGGACATGCCAGGCCCGATCAAATCCCTCAACGTGTCCAACGCCGCCGCGATTGCCCTCTTTGCCGCGACGGCCGGGAGAAGCTGATGAGCGTTTTCGAACCCTTCGCCATGGCCCTTCGCCTCTCTGGCGTTACGCTGGAGCAGGAGGCGCTGGAAACGGCGCTGAAGCAGCTGACCTCGCGCTATGAGGCGGAAGATGCCGATGGCAGTTTCTACGCGCAGGTGGATGTTCCAGTGGAACAGCCGGTGCGCGCGCTTCTCGATCTGGCGGAGCGCTCCGGGCCGAGCATTGCCGCAATGCTCGAAGACCGCCGACTTGGCCGGGCCGTTCTCGACATGGCATTCGACTACCCGCCCCATGGCGAAGCAATGTCGGCAAGGCTGCCGGCTCATGCGGTCGCGGCGATTGCGGGCTTTGGGATCGATATCGAGTTTTCGGTCTACCTGACCGATGTCGAAGAAGACGACGAATAGGCGCCCACTGGGCGCCTATTTCTTATCTAGAGCGTTTCCAGGAAAAGTGGACACCACTTTTCCGGTTCGGAAGCGCGAGAAAACAAGGACTTGCAGTGATTTCATCGCGTCAACGACGCGGTGAAATGCTCTAGAGCTGTTCGGCGCTCTCGTCGGCCATTCCAGCGGTGATCAGGTCGCGACCGAAGATCTTCCCGTTGCGCGGGACAAGCCGGACGACCGTGTAGCCCTTTTTCGCCAGCTGATCGAGGAATGCAGGGAGCATGTCCACGGTGCGTTGGTGGATATCGTGGAAGAGGATGATACCGCTGCCCCGCGCATCCAGACGCGCAATGGTGCGCTGGGCGACCACGGCCGCGCTGTCGCGATAATAATCCTTGCTATCGATATCGACGTCGAGCACGACGGCGCCGCTCTGCAACAGATTGGTGCGCAGGAAACCGGTCTGGCTGAGATATGGGAAACGGAAGAAGGGGGCAGCCGCCCTGCCCGACCCTTCGAGCGCGGCGGCAACGGCCTCCTCGCCCTTGACGATCTCGTTGATCGCTTCCTGCCGCGTCAGTTTGGAGAGATCGACATGGCCATAGGTGTGGCTGCCGACGGCATGCCCGCGCTGCGCGACCTGCTGGGCGAGGCGCGGATTGGCCTTGGCGGCCGAGCCGAGCATGAGGAAGGTGGCCTTGACGCCATAATCGTCGAGCGTGTCCAGGATGACAGATGTCTTGCCGACGCGCGGACCATCGTCGAATGTCAGGACGACTTCGCCGGGCTTGAGGACGATGTCGCTGGTGCTGGCGACTGCCAGCGTGCGTCCCGCGATATTGCGCGGCGAGAAAATCTCCCGCGGCAGGGGCTGCTCCATGCGCGCGACGGCAGGGCTCACAAAGGCCGAAGTGGCGATGGGGTCGAGCTTGGCCGTATCGGCCAGACGCGGCTCGGGGCTCACCGGCTTGGCACATCCGCCCAGCAGAGCGCCGGCAACCACAAGAGACAAAACAAAGCGTGAAACCGACACAGCGCCAACTCGGATGAAGCAATCTTGCGTCCGAGAATTTGCGATTATGGTTAATAATCCACTTTCTAAAGATTAAGAAAGTCTTGTTTTCCGGGGGTTTAGCAAGAATTGGCGCGAATAAGTCGTTTGCGCACCCACGTCTGCAACACCGCGCGGGCGACGCGGAGGAGAGCGCCGGGCGCGCCGGCACGGCGGGAGCGATTCCCACGGGTCCGACTGCGTGCTTTCCATTCAAGCTGGGGCTGAATAGCCTGCGAGGCGAATTTTCGGGGGGAATCAGGATGAACTCGAGCGTCACAAGTGAAGCTGCGCCGCGACAGGACTTCCTGCAGCCATTGCTGGCGGGGGGGCTTGCCGCCATTGTCGGCTATGCGAGCACGTTCACACTCGTCCTGGCGGCGCTGACCGCGGCGGGGGCCTCGCCCCAGCAGGCTGGTTCGGGCCTCTTCTCGGTCTGCATCGCCATCGGCATTCTCAATATTGTCGTGGCCGCGCGGGTGAAAACGCCGATCAGTTTTGCCTGGTCGACCCCCGGGGTCGCGTTTCTCCTGACAGTTGGCGAGCCGGTGGGGTCGTTTCCAGCTGTGGCGGGGGCGTTTCTCGTTGTCGCCGTGCTGATCGTGATTACCGGGCTGGTGAAGCCACTGGGACGCGCCATCGCCGCCATCCCCTCGGCGCTTGCCAATGCCATGCTGGCCGGCATGCTGCTGACGCTTTGCCTCGCGCCGATCACCGCGGTGGCCGAAATGCCGATGCTGGCCCTGCCCATTCTGCTGGCCTGGATGATCGCGCTCAAATTTGCACGGCGCTATGCAGTGCCCGTGGCCGTGGTGGTCACCGGGATTATCCTCGCCACCACGACCAATCTGCCCGCCGGAGCGCTGGACGGGGCATGGCCGAGTCTCGTGCCCGTGATGCCCGTCTTCACCTGGGATGCAATCGTGCGAATCGGCCTGCCCTTCTATGTGGTGACCATGGCCTCGCAGAATCTGCCGGGGCTCGCGGTGATGAAAGCCAATGGCTATGATTTGCGCCCGGCACCGCTTTTCGTACTGACCGGCGCCGCGAGCGCGGTAACCGCGTTTTTCGGCGGGCACACCAGCAATCTGGCGGCGATCACCGCAGCGATCTGTGCAGGACCGGAAGCGCATCCCGATCCGGACAAGCGCTGGCCCGCGCCTGTCGCCGCCGGCGTCGTCTATCTGATCCTGGGGCCGGCCGCGAGCATCGCCGCAGCGTTCATCGCCGCCTCGCCGCCCGTGCTCATCCAGGCCGTCGCCGGGCTTGCCCTGCTGTCCAGCCTCGCCTCAGCCTTGTCGGGTGCCCTGGCGGAGGAGCAAACGCGGCTGCCGGCAATCCTCACCTTTGTCGCCACGGCGTCGGGCGTGACCATTATCGGGGTCGGCGCCCCGTTCTGGGGCCTTGTCGGGGGCATCGCCCTGCTGCTCATGCTCCGCACACGGACACCGGCGTGAGTGTCCATGCCGTGATTCTGGCCGGTGGCCTCGGCTCCCGGCTTGGGCATGTGCGCAAGGCCGACCTCATTGTCGACGGACAGAGATTGATCGACCGCGTCGCGGGTCGGCTGGGCGGAATAGACGGAACCCTGCTGGTTTCGACCGGCACCCACACAAGGCTCAAGCTGCCGGCCGGAGCCATCGGCGTGCCGGATGCCGAAATGCAATCCAGAGGCCCGCTGGCCGGAATCACCGCGGCCGCGTCCTATCTTCGCGAGATGGGCATAGCGCGCGACGTCCTTGTGAGCGTCGCGGTGGATTCGCCCTTTCTCCCCGAGGACTATGTTCCGCGCCTTACCCAGACGCCCGAAGACGCGGCCTATGCCAGTTTCGGCGACGCATTTTATCCAACCAATGCGGCTTGGCCGCTCGAATCTCTTTGGTCCGCTCTCGCGATTCACCAGACGAATGCCGGTCCGAAGTCGATTCTGGCGGCGATTGGAGCGCGACGGGTCGACTGGAGCCAACTCTTCACGGAAGACCCGTTTGCCAGCCTCAATAGCCTCTCAGACCTCATCGAAATGCAGCGCAGGGCACAAAAAGCCTGAGAGCGCGGGCGTTTTCCGCCGAGCCGGCGTGTGAGAAAAACCCGCCAAAGCGCCGCCGCGATTGAGCTTTCCCAATTTTATTCACAGGCAAATGCATTGGGGGCTTGGCAAACCAAATCAGTCGGGGTACATCGACCTCGCCTTCAGCAAGAAGGCACACCGAAAGGCCCCTACCAAAGGCCTACCGAAAAGTGTTCCGCGATAGCTCAGTTGGTAGAGCGTTCGACTGTTAATCGAATGGTCGCTGGTTCGAGTCCAGCTCGCGGAGCCATTCGGGGTGTTCCACCCCGACACCCTTCTCCACATTGCTGAATAATTGCGCATATGGTGCGGCGGCGATTGCCCTTGTTGGCAAGCCGGGTTAGGAGGGGCCATTCCTCCACGGACAATTCTGACATGAGTGCGAATACCGGGCCCGCGACCGCGTCGGGGCAGACCACAGCCTTGGGCATCATCTTCGCGGTGAGCGGCGCGCATCTGCTCAATGACCTGCTGCAATTCCTGCTGCCGGCGCTCTATCCGCTGCTCAAAGAGACCTATGATCTCAATTATCTGCAGATTGGTCTGTTGACGCTGGGTCAGCAGATCACCGCCTGCATTCTTCAGCCCCTATTCGGGTTGCAGGGCGACCTCAAGCCAAAGCCTTTGTGGCTTCCGCTGTCGCTCGCGATCGTCAGCGTCGGCGTGGTGGCGCTGGCAACGGCCAATGGCTTTGCGCTGCTCATGGTGGCCGCCGTAGTGCTGGGAATCGGTTCGGCGCTTTTCCACCCGGAAGCATCGCGACTTGCGCGCCTCGCCTCAGGCGGAAAGCTGGGCTTCGCCCAATCGCTGTTCCAGGTCGGCGGCAATCTCGGCACGGCATTCGGACCGCTGGCTGCGGCGCTGATCCTCCTGCCGCTGGGGCAGTTCACGACGCTATGGTTCGTGCTCGCAGGGTTCGCCGGTGTTGCGCTGCTGAGCTATGTAGGCCGGTGGTATGCCGAGCACCAGCGCCAGATTTCCTCTCGCCCTGCCGTCGCGCCACGCAAGCCCGCTTTGTCGCGCGACCGGCTGATCGTCGCCTTCGCCGTGATCGGGGCCCTGCTGCTCAGCAAGTTCATCTATATCGAGACGCTCAAGAGCTATTACTCCTTCTTCCTGATCGAGAAATTCGATCTCTCGGCGCAGGACGCGCAACTCTATCTCTTCCTGTTCCTCGGCGCGGTTGCGGCCGGCACTTTCATTGGCGGGCCTGTCGGCGACCGCTATGGGCGCCTGGCGGTGATCTGGGTGTCGATCCTGGGCTCCCTGCCCTTTACCCTCCTCATGCCCTATCTCGACCTCTTCTGGACGGCGACGATGAGCGTGATGACCGGGCTGATCCTCTCCTCCGCATTTTCGGCCATGGTGGTCTATGCCCAGGAACTGGTGCCCGGAAAGGTCGGCATGATTGCAGGCTTCGTCTTCGGTTTCGCCTTTGGCGTGGGTGCGCTCGGCGCCGCCGCCATGGGCGCGCTGGCCGACTGGATCGGCATCGTGGCGGTATTCCAGATCTGCGCCTTCTTGCCAGCGCTGGGATTCCTCACCATCCTGCTGCCTCGGACAGCCGAACTTCATCCTGAAAGCCGGGAGAAACTGGCATGAGCGACCCCACCCAGATCGACAGTGACAGCCAGATCACGCTGACGCGCACCATTGGCGGCAATATCAGCGATGTCTTTGCTGCATGGACCGACCCTGCCCTGATCGAACAATGGCAGGTGGACGAAGCCGAATTCGACGGCTTCGAGGGCGGCCAATATCGCTTCGTCACCTATGGCGAGGAAGACGACGAGGCCGACCACGAGGTGACCGGGGAAATCCTGAAATTCGTCGAAGACGAAAAGCTGGTGATGAGCTGGATGCATCGTGACGAGGAGGACGACACGGAATTCCTCTTCGTCATCGAGGTCACGTTCAAAGCCATCGACGACGACAATACGGCGGTGACGCTGGTCGAGCGCGGCCTGCCCCATGCGGATGCGCAGACGCGCATCTTTTCGATGGAAGCCTGGAGCGCGGCGCTCGAGCAACTGGCCGAATTGATGGAATAGCACCAAGGTGAACCGGATGGCGCGACAATGCGTATAGCATGGCGCCACCGGAGAGCCGCCTGTGTCCAATTCCCGTACCGCCCTTGTCTGGCTGCGCAATGATCTGCGCGTGGCCGACAATCCGGCCCTTCTGGCCGCCACCCGCTCGGCGGAAACAGTCACAGCCCTCTATATCCACGAAACGGATACCGGCCTCCGCCCAATCGGCGGAGCGGCGCGGTGGTGGCTGCACCAGAGCCTTGAGCGATTTGAGGAGACCCTTGCCGGCCTCGGCATCCGGCTGATCGTCCGTGAGGGCCTGGCCGGCGAAGTCCTTCGGGCTACCCTTGCGGAACTCGGCGCGGACCAGGTGCACTGGAACCGACGCTACGGCCCGGCAGAGCGCGAAATTGACAGCGCCATCAAGGCTGACTTGCGAGACCGTGGGGTGGAGGCTCTCTCCCACACCGGCAATTTGCTGGCAGAACCGTGGTCGATAAAGAATGGCCAGGGCAAGCCATATTCCGTCTTCACCCCGTTCTGGAAGACGCTGCGGGATGTTCCTGTCGCGCCGCCGTTGCCCGCACCCCATGCCATGGGCAAGGTGATTTCCGCCGAAGGCGCGGACCGGGAATACACCGAACCGCACTGGGCGGGAAAGCTCCACGCCCATTGGGATATCGGCGAAGACGCCGCAGGGCAGCGCCTCGCGGAGTTTCTCGACGAGATGGTGGCGGACTATCCCGAGGCGCGCGATATTCCGGCCAGGGACGGCACGTCTCGCCTTTCACCCCATCTGCGCTTCGGCGAAATCAGCGCCCGCCAGATCTGGCATTCGTCGCGGCTCAAGGCGGACATGCAGCCGGACCTTGCTGGAGGAATCGACAAATTTCTCTCCGAACTCGCCTGGCGGGACTTCAGCTACAGCCAGCTTTATCATCGCGAGGACATCGCGCAGGTGCCGATGCAGCAAAGATTCGGCGCGCTGACATGGCGGATGGCTCCCGGGGATCTCGAACGCTGGCAGCGCGGACAGACGGGCTTTCCGATCATCGATGCGGGCATGCGCGAGATGTGGGAAACGGGCTACATGCACAACCGTGTCCGCATGCTGGTGGCGTCGCTCCTGACCAAGAACCTGCAAATCGACTGGCGGCTGGGCGAAGCCTGGTTCTGGGATTGTCTGGTCGATGCGGACATCGCCAACAATGCGGCGAGCTGGCAGTGGGTCGCCGGCAGCGGGCTCGATGCTGCCCCCTATTTCCGTATTTTCAACCCGGTGACGCAGGGGGAAAAGTTCGACGCGACGGGCAACTACGTTCGTAAATGGGTGCCGGAGCTTTCCCGCTTGCCGGACAAATGGGTGCAGAAGCCTTTCGCCGCCCCATCGGCAGTGCTGTCCGAGGCGGGGGTTTTGCTGGGCAAGACATATCCCCTGCCCGTGGTCGACCTCGGCTTGTCCCGGCAAAGGGCGCTGGATGGGTTCGCCCGATTGGGGGAATGAATTTGCCGGTTGCACGAAAGGACGATGGCTGCCTGCTCCCAAGGTGGAACGAACCGGAATGTCGTGCTGTTAGAGACGTTTGAGGCTTGTTCAGCCTCGGCACCGCCCGTAAAACTGCCGCACAGCACAAATAAAGATCTGACATGGCCAGCAAGCACGACGACCTTATCTCCGCCATCGGCAATACGCCGCTCATTCGGCTCAATCGTGTCTCGGCGCTAACCGGTTGCGATATCTGGGGTAAGGCGGAGTTCTTGAACCCCGGCCAGTCGGTGAAGGATCGCGCGGCGCTGTTCATCATCCACGATGCGGTCAAGTCCGGGGCCTTGAAGCCTGGCGGCACAATCGTCGAGGGGACAGCCGGCAATACCGGCATTGGGCTGACCCTGGTCGCCAATTCGCTCGGCTTCAAATCGGTGATCGTCATTCCCGAGACGCAGAGCCAGGAAAAGAAGGACGCGCTGCGGCTCTATGGGGCAGAGCTGATCGAAGTTCCGGCCAAGCCCTACAAGGATCCCAATAATTACATCAAGATTTCCGGGCGGCTGGCGGAGAAGCTCAACCGGGAGCTCCCCAATGGCGCAGTCTGGGCCAACCAGTTCGACAATGTGTCGAACAAGCGCGCACATGTGGAAACCACCGGGCCGGAAATCTGGCAGCAGACCAATGGCCGCATCGATGGCTTCATCTGCGCCGTGGGTTCGGGTGGCACCCTTGCCGGCGTTGCCGAGGCCCTGCGCGCGCGCAGCGCTGACGTCAAGATCGGCCTGGCCGACCCAGAAGGCGCGGCGCTCTACAATTTCTACGCCAATGGTGCGCTGGCCTCGAGCGGCAATTCGATCACCGAGGGTATCGGCCAGGGCAGGATTACGGCCAATCTCGAAGGCCTGACGATCGACAACCCCTACCAGATTTCCGACGCCGAAGCCCTGCCCTACATTTTCGACCTTCTCGAACATGAGGGGCTGTGCCTCGGCGGTTCGAGCGCGATCAATATCGCCGGGGCGGTGCGGATGGCGCGTGATCTCGGTCCGGGCAAGACCATCGTCACCATCCTCTGCGACTATGGCAATCGCTATGCCAGCAAGCTTTTCAACCCGGCCTTCCTGCGGGAACGCAATCTTCCTGTTCCGCCCTGGATGGAACAAAGAACGCCGATCGACATTTCCAGCGTGATCGTCTCCGAGTAGCGCGCCCTTCCATCACAGTCGGCCTATCCCCATTTAGGCTTAGGATTGCGGCGCGCTCTCGAGGTGGTAGAGTGCGCGCCTGATGCGCAAGGGGGCAAGTTGTTCGGCATAGACGATATCCTGCGCGCCATCGTTGCAGATCTGCATTTGTTGGCCGCGCTCATGGCGGCCATTTATCTTCTCGCTTTCATTTGCGCGGTTCGCGAAATCCTGAATTCGCGAACCTCCCAGGGATCGATCGCCTGGCTGTTGTCGCTGGCGCTGCTGCCCTTCCCCACCGTTTTTCTTTACATGATCTTCGGCTGGAAGTTTTTTGACGACTATGCCACCGACCGGATCAAGAACGGACGCGCGGACAGGCCGTTGCGCGCCAAGGATCTGGCGCTGATTGACCGTGAAACCACGGATAAATGGCCGGTCCAGGCGCAGGTTTCCGAGCTGCCATTCCTGCATGGCAACGATGTTGAACTACTCATCGATGGCAAGGCGACCTTCGACTCGATCTTCGAAGGGATCGAGGCGGCACAGGAATATCTCCTCGTTCAGTTCTATATCGTTCGCGACGACGAACTGGGCCAGCAACTGGCAGAGCGGCTGATCGCCAAGGCGCGACAGGGTGTGCAGGTTCGTCTGCTCTATGATGATATCGGCAGTACCGGCATGCCCAAGCGCTTCCGGACGCAGTTGCGCGACGCCGGGATCAAGGTCGCCGGCTTCAACCAGCGCCACAAATTCCTGCGGGTCTATGGGCCGACGCGGATGAACTACCGCAATCATCGCAAGATCGTCGTGGCCGATGGCAAACACGCCTGGGTCGGTGGGCACAATGTGGGCATCGAATATCTGGGCAAGGATCCACGCTATGGCCATTGGCGCGACACCCATGTGCGCGTTTCCGGCCCGGCGGCTCTGGGGTGTGCGCTGCTCTTCCGCGAGGACTGGGAATGGGCCACCGGCGAAAGACTGCCGGCCAACCCGCCCAAGGAGCTTGAGACCCCGGGCGATCAATCCGTGCTGGTCATGGGCAGTGGCCCCGCCGACAAGCTCGAGGAATGCGCCATTGCCTATGTCGACCTGATCGGACGGGCGCGCGAGCGCCTATGGATCGTGAGCCCCTATTTCGTGCCTGACACGGACATCCGGACGGCGCTGTTCGCGGCGAGATTGCGCGGGGTGGATGTGCGGATCATGCTGCCCGACAACCCCGACCACGCCCTGGTTTGGCTGGCAAGCATGGCCCATGCTGACGGCATGGTGGAGCATGGTATCTCGGTCTACCGCTATACGGACGGGTTCCTGCACCAGAAAGTGGTGCTGATGGACGATGAGATCGCCACGGTGGGAAGCGTCAATTTCGACAATCGCTCATTCGCGATCAATTTCGAGATCACGCTGTGGTTCGCCGATCGCAAGACCGTCGACGCCGTCGAGGCGATGCTGCTCGAGGACTTCAAATCCTGCCGCGAGGTCAGCTCGTCGGAGCTCGAGACCAGACCGATGACGCTGTATTTTCTCACCCAGGCGGCCCGGCTCCTGTCACCGCTCCTGTAAGGCGTTCGCCGAGAGCATTTCACCGCCTAGTTGACGCGACGACGTCACGCTAAGTCCGTGTTTTGTCGTGGTGCCCACATTTCCTCGAAGCGCTCTAGCGGATCGGCGGGGCGTAGAGCAGCCCCCCATTGCTCCAGAGAGCGTTTTGGCCCCTCAGCATGGCGGCGCCGGTCTGCGACCCGAAATGGCGGTCATAGAGTTCGCCATAATTGCCGACCGCGCGAATGGCATCGCTCATGAAGGAGCGTTTGAGGCCCAATGGCGCGCCGAAATCGCCCTCCACGCCAAGCAGGCGGCGGACTGCCGCAGTGCGCGCAGCCGAAAGCGACTCGATATTGAGGCTGGTGACGCCCACTTCCTCGGCATTGATCAGGGCGAAAATGGTCCAGCGAACGATATTGAACCACTGGTCGTCGCCCTGCCGGACGACAGGACCGAGCATTTCCTTGGAAATGCGCTCTGGCAGGACGCGATGCTGGGGCGGATCGGGAAGGTCGCGGCGGATGGCCTGCAGCTGGCGGCCCGGCGCGGATACGACCTGGCAGAGCCCGGCGCGATAGGCAACAGCCAGATCGGCGACCTCTTCATAGACCACTTCTTCGAAGCTGGTCTGGTTGGCAAAGAAGAAATCGTCGAGCGCCTTCAGTTCTCCAAAACTGTCGGCAACGCAGATGCTGACATTATCCAGCTCATAGGCCGAAACGACGCCGAGAGATTGCGGCACCAGAAACGCCTGGCCATCGAAGAAGCTCGTGGCGACATAACGCGCGCCAAACCGGGTATCGCGGCCCGCCGTCCAGGCGCCATTGCGCATCAGCACGTCGACCGTTTCCGTCTGGAGCGGCGCAAATCGGGCCTCTCCACGATAGGAGCGGAACTCGATGAGATCGGGATTGCCGAATATGCCGGCCGCCAGGGCGCGGCACAGATCGACATCGAATCCCGACCAGCGTCCATCGGCATCCTGCTGCGCGAAGCCGGCAAGCGGATTGCTCGAGCCACAGATAAGGAAACCACGTTCGCGCACGGTATCGAGCGTCTGTGCGGCGGCGGGAGTGCTCGCCAAACCGGCAAACACCGTCAGCGCGCATAGCAATTGCTCTAAAAAATGTCTCACGACGCCAACTTCTTTTGCAACAGCTTGGCATATTGGCAGGCGGGAGGGAGGGGTCAAGCGGCTCGCTCGCCTGACCCCAGGAGTTTGTGCAGCAAAGACTCAGTGCAGGATCTGGCTGAGGAAGAGCTTGGTGCGCTCGTGCTGCGGGTTGGAGAAGAAATTATCCGGATCGTTCTGCTCGATGATCTGCCCCTGATCCATGAAGATCACGCGATTGGCCACTTGGCGGGCAAAGCCCATTTCGTGGGTCACGCAGAGCATGGTCATGCCATCTTCGGCCAGGCTGATCATCACTTCGAGCACTTCCTTGACCATTTCCGGGTCGAGGGCTGAGGTCGGCTCGTCGAACAGCATGATCTTTGGCTGCATGCAGAGTGAGCGCGCAATGGCGACGCGCTGCTGCTGGCCGCCGGACAGCTGGCCCGGGAATTTATTGGCCTGCTCGGGAATTTTCACCCGCTCCAGATAGTGCATGGCCGAATCTTCCGCCTCGGCCTTTGGGGTGCCGCGCACCCAGATGGGCGCGAGGGTAAGGTTTTGCAAAATCGTCAGGTGTGGGAAGAGATTAAAGTGCTGGAACACCATGCCCACCTCCCGGCGCACTTCATCGATGCGCTTGAGGTCGGCGGTAAGCTCGGTGCCATTGACGATGATCTTGCCCTGCTGATGCTCTTCTAGCCGGTTGATGCAGCGGATCAGGGTCGACTTGCCGGACCCGGACGGCCCGGCAATGACGATCCGCTCGCCCCGCATCACTTTCAGGTCGATGTCGCGCAGCACGTGGAAATCGCCATACCATTTGTGCATGCCGATAACATCGATGGCGACGTCCGTGTCGGACACGGTCATGTTGCTGGTGTCGATGGCGCGATCTGCGCCGGTGGTGATGTCGCTCATCGCGTTACCTCTTGTGGCCAGTGTCCAGGCGCCGCTCCATGAAGATGGAATAGCGCGACATGGCAAAGCAGAAAATCCAGAAAACCATGGCGGCGAATAGATAGCCGGTTATGGCCTGTGTCGGGGACGCCCAGTTGATGTCCGAACTGGCCGCCTGCACCGTGTTGAGCAGATCGAAAATGCCTACGATGGAGACGAGAGAGGTGTCCTTGAACAGGGCAATGAAGCTGTTCACGATGCCCGGGATGACGTGCTTGATGGCTTGGGGCAGGATGATCAGCCCCATGGATTTCCAATAGCTCAGCCCGAGCGCCGATGCCGCCTCATATTGCCCGCGCGGCAGCGCCTGCAGGCCGCCGCGAACCACTTCGGCCAGATAGGCCGAGGAGAACAGCGTGACGCCGACCAGGGCACGCAGCAATTTGTCGACCGTCGTACCCTGAGGCATGAACAGCGGCAGCATGATCGAGGCCATGAACAGGACCGTGATCAGTGGCACCGCCCGCCAGAGCTCAATGAACATGACGCAGAGCGTCTTGATGATCGGCAGTTTCGATTGCCGTCCCAGTGCCAGAAGAATCCCGAGCGGTATCGAGCAGATAATGCCCACGAGGGAAATGACCAGGGTGACGAGCAGGCCGCCCCATTGCTCGGTGGGCACGGACCGAAGGCCGAATGCGCCGCCATTGAGCAGGAAGAAGCAGACAATTGGATAAACGACGAAGAACAGGATGGCGTTGAGCCGCTTGAACGGGACGCTGGGGATCAGCAGCGGCGCAATCAGCAGGGCACCGAACAGGAACACCAGATTGGGGCGCCAATATTCGGACGGCGGATAGAAGCCATAGATGAAAAAGCTCATGCGGGCTTCGATATAGGCCCAGCATGCCCCTGCCCCCAAGGCGCGACAATCCTCGACCGTGCCGCCCGGTGGCACCGCATGTCCGCCAAGAAAGGTGGGCATCACGAAACCATAGATGGGCGGAATGGCCCAGAGCAGGACAATGACCGCCACGACGGACAGCAGGGCATTTCCTGGTGTGGAGAAGAGATTGCGCCTGAGCCAAGCGATCGGTCCGGCATTGTTGACCGGGGCCGGCTGAGGGGCAACCATTTGACTGCGGACAAACATGCTTGTCATTGGCTGCTCCTACCGTTCGACCAGCGCAACGCGCGCATTGTACCAGTTCATGAAGGCCGATGTGCTCAACGACAGGGTGAGGTAGACCGCCATGGTGATGGCGATGACCTCGATGGCTTTGCCTGTCTGGTTGAGCGTGGTGCCCATGAAGACGTTGACCAGTTCGGGATAGCCGATTGCCGCCCCGAGCGAGGAGTTCTTGGTCAAGTTGAGATACTGGCTGGTGAGCGGCGGGATGATGACCCGCATGGCCTGTGGGATGACCACGAGGCGTAGGCGATCGCCTTCGCGCAGGCCCAGCGAGGCCGCAGCCTCGGTCTGGCCCTTGTTGACGGCCTGGATGCCGCTGCGCACGTTTTCGGCAATGAAGGCGGCCGTGTAGATGGTGAGCCCCATGACGAGGGCCACCATTTCGGGGACGAGCTGCAACCCACCCCGGAAATTGAACCGCTCGAGCAGCGGCATTTCGAAGGCGAGCGAGGCCCCGGTGACCCAGTAGATCAGGGCCGGCACGGCGATGATGAGCAGCACCGGCAGGGCGAGAGGGAATTTGCTGTCCCGCGCTGCGGGCCGACGGTCCGCACCAAGCAAGGTCCAGCCATAGGCCAGGGCGAGGAGGCCCGAGACCGCGGCGATGGCCAGTTCGGACATGAAGCCGAACATGCCACCGAGCGCAAAGCGCCCGATCGCCCAGGCAATGGCAAAGCCGATGAACGCACGCCCATAGACACCCATGGTGGTGAGGCTGAGCGCAGCGAGCGCTGCTGCGCCGACCAATGGCAGCAGGGAATTCGTTCCCAGCGCGGGAACCACGCTGCCGAGCAGCGAAAACGCCAAATACCCGAAGAGGAACGTGACAACGAGGGCGGCGATGCGCGACCCCAGCTTGACGAATGGTGGATAGTGTCCGGTCTGGGCGCGCACACCGACTGACCACCGGACAAGAGCAATTGCCGCGATAATAGAGAGCACGGCCGCCACGACCACCCAGGTGATCTCTGCATCCGGCATGGGCCGTGGAACCACGATGCCGCGCTGGTTGACGAAGACGCCGAGAGGCAGCTCGAAGGATTCCCGCACCGCCGGCATGGCCTTGAGCACCGCGAAATACCAGAAGAACAGCTGCAGCAGCAGCGGCACGTTGCGGATGATCTCGATGTAGACGGTGGCGAAACGCGCGATCAGCCAGTTCGACGACAGTCTTGCCACGCCCAGGACAAAGCCCAGCATGGTGGCGAAGACGATACCGATGGCCGCAACCAATAGAGTATTGAGCAGACCAACCAGGAAGGCTTCCCAGTAATAGGATGATCGGTCAAACGGGATCAGCGAGAAGCTGATGCCGAAACCCGATGTCTGGAACAGGAAGTCGAACCCGGTCGACTTGTTTTGCGCTGCCAAATTGGCAGCGGTGTTCATGATGATCCAGACGAAAAAAACGATCACGGCCGCGGCGACCAGAACCTGGTACAGAATGCCGCGAATGACAGGATCGTTGTAGAACGCAGTTCGCGGCGGGGCCGCGAGATTGTCTTGGACGGCCATTGGCGAAAAGTCCCCTTTTTAGGGCCGCATACGCGTCACGACGACATCAAAATGCGGAACAGCCGGCCACCCTCGGCCTGCCTCAGGCAGGAGGGACGCGAAAATTCCGTTGGATGATGAGGTCGCTCATTTCATGCATGCGCCTAAACGAACTGGCGCCCGATCAATGGGCGCCAGCACTGTTTCGCCTTAGCGGATCGGCATTG
The DNA here is from genome assembly GCF_029201545.1 of Devosia sp. FJ2-5-3. Lineage (NCBI taxonomy): Bacteria > Pseudomonadati > Pseudomonadota > Alphaproteobacteria > Hyphomicrobiales > Devosiaceae > Devosia > Devosia sp. FJ2-5-3. Next base: position 2,764,382 of record NZ_CP104007.1, read on the forward strand.
CGTACTGCAGACCGCCATCGGTCCACAGGGCGTTCAGGCCGCGAGCCAGGCCAATCTCGGTGTTGGGGCCGACATGGCGATCATAGGATTCGCCGTAATTGCCGATGTGCTTGATGATGCGGTAAGCCCAGTCTGCAGTCAGGCCGAGCGGCGTACCGAAATCACCTTCAACACCCAGCAGACGCTTGACCGACGGATTGTCCGAACCGAGCATTTCGTCGACATTGGCCTGCGTCACGCCCTGCTCTTCAGCTTCGAGCAGTGCGAAATAGGTCCAGCGTGCAATGCTGAACCAGACTGGATCGCCCTGGCGAACGACGGGGCCAAGCGGCTCCTTGGAAATGATTTCCGGCAGAATGATGTAGTCATCCGGCACGGCGAACTTGGAGCGTTCGGCAGCAAGGGCGGAGGCGTCGGTGGTGTAGACGTCGCAACGGCCGTCTTCGAATGCCTTCACGACTTCGTCCTGGTCGGTGAACACGACCGGGGAGTATTCCATGCCGTTGGCTTCGAAATAGTCGGCAGCGTTCAGTTCGGTGGTGGTGCCGGATTCGATGCAGATGGCGGCGCCCGAAAGATCGGTGGCCGACGCGATACCGTCAGCTTCGCGAACCATGAAGCCCTGGCCGTCATAATACATCGTGCCGACAAAGGTGATGCCGAGGTCGGTATCGCGGCTCATGGTCCAGGTGGTCGTGCGCGACAGAATGTCGATTTCGCCTGCGGACAGTGCAGCGAAGCGCTCCTGTGACGTCAGGGGCGTGTAGCGGACCTTGTCTGCGTCATCGAAAATAGCTGCCGCGACAGCGCGGCAGAAGTCTACTTCCAGGCCGGACCAATTGTTATTGGCATCCGGCGCGGAAAAACCGGGTACACCCCCGGTCACGCCGCACTGCACGTAACCCTTTGCCTTGACGTCTTCCAGCGTCGCGGCATGAGCTGCGACAGCCATAAGGCTGATCGCGGCGGATACTGCGAGTGTTGCAAGCTTTTTCTGCATATTAGTTACCTTTGTTCCCTGACCCTCAGTGCCCGAACAACATGCCGCTGTTTGCCCAACGACTGTCCGAGTAGCACCACCATCCTTTGTATGACAGTTGCGATGCTGTTAAGCATGCAATCGTCTCTTGACCGTAACGTCAAGGGCAGATGATGAATTGAGACAAGCACTCTGTCTCTTTTTTCGCCAGAGTGAAATTGTGATCTGAATTTGAGCACTACGCCCATGACCGACATATCGCCCTCCTCGCCTGCCCACATGGCGGCCGAGACCATACTGACACATGAGGGCAGAGAGCCCGACGAGCAGTTCGGTTTCGTCAACACGCCCGTCTACCGTGGCTCGACTGTCCTGTTTAAAAGCCTGTCGGATCTGGAAGACCAAAAACAGCGCTATCTCTATGGCCGGGCAGGCAATCCCACCACGGAAAGCGCGGAGGCGGTGGTCACCAAGCTGGAGGGCGCGCACGCCACCAAGTTGGTGCCCTCGGGGCTGGCGGCCATAACCATCGCCCTTCTCGCCTGCCTCAAGACGGGCGACGATTTGCTGATCAGCGACAGTGCGTATGAGCCTGGCCGGGTCTTCGCCGATGGGTTTTTGACGCGGATGGGGATCACCACCCGCTATTTCGACCCCCGAATCGGGGCGGGCATCGCCGATTTGATGCGGCCCAATACAAAGGCCGTGCTGGCAGAAAGCCCAGGCTCCCTCACCTTCGAAATGCAGGACATTCCGGCCCTGGCCGCCGCCGCGAAGGCCAATGGGGCGCGGCTGATCGTCGACAACAGCTGGGCGACACCACTTTACCACCAGCCGCTCAAGCTGGGCGCCGATATCGTCGTCCACGCGGCTACGAAGATGTTTGTCGGTCACTCGGATGTGCTGGCAGGAACCGTTTCCGCGACCGAGGAAGCCTGGACCGAAGTAGCGCGGACGCGCACTCTGCTCGGTTTTTTCACCTCAGGCGACGACGCCTATCTCGTCAGCCGGGGCCTCAGGACGCTGGCCATACGCATGGAAGCGCACCAGAAACGCGCTCTCGAAATCGCCACCTGGCTCGAAGGACAGGCCGAGGTTGCGCGGGTCATTCACCCTGCCCTGCCCAGCCATCCCGATCATGCTTTATGGAAGCGCGACTTTACCGGCTCCGGCAGCCTTTTTGCCTTCGTGCTCAAGCCCGCGCCACGCGCCTCCGTGGCGGCGTTCGTCGACGAGATGAAGCTGTTTTCAATGGGCTATTCCTGGGGCGGCTTCGAAAGCCTCTGCCTGCCCGTGCGGCCCGGCAAGGCGCGGACCGCCAAGCCCTGGACCGACGATGGCAATCTGTTCCGCGTCCATATCGGGCTCGAGGACGTGAACGATCTCAAGCGCGACCTGTCGGAAGGCCTTTCGCGTTATGCGCGGGCGCGCTGAAACAACTGCCCGAACGCCACCAGCGGCTTGCGGACCATACGTCCGTCGGCCTGCTGGTGGAACAGCCAGTCCTTCCGGGCGAAGAGATTGCGCACGAGATAGGCCCCCAGCATGCCGACCACGCAGCCGGCAAAGACGTCGGTGGGGTAATGCATGCCCACGGGCACCCGCGAAATGGCCACGAGAAGACCGACGATCAGCAGCGGAATGAAAGTGCGCGGCCAGACAAAGCCGATGGTGAAGGCCACACCCAGCGCCGTGGCCGAATGGCCGCTTGGAAAGCTCTGATACGTCCAGTCGTTGAAGACATTATGGAAGGAAAAGGCGCCGGCGCTGTCGAACTCCACCGGCCGCCCCCGCCCGATAAGGCGTTTCAGCAAATTGGTGAGGAGGCCCGGAATGCCCACCCCCGCGAGGACGAAGGCCGAGACCAGTGCGGTTTCCGACGCGATCGATCGCCAGAACCCCTTGAGCGGCACCATTGCAAGGCCCGCCACGATCGTCAGCACGAGGCTGGGAACAAGCACCCACTCGGACAGGCCATAATCGGTGATGAAGAAAAACGGCGCCCGCCAAGCGTCTGGCCAGCCAATCGCGCCCCGGGAAGCGGAGACGTCGATCACGGCAAGCGCCGCCAGGATGACAAGAATGGCGACAAGAAACAGTGGCCATGTTCGACGGTCGAGGCCCAGCGGCCAGGGTTTTTGCAGATCGATCATGCCTTGTTGTCCACAGCCCCGGCCTCAGCGTCAAGAGTTTGTGGTATCTGCTTGATCGCACTTGCCCTTTGCATGAGGACGCGCTAACGGAGGGGGGCAATGTCGGAGTGTAGCTCAGCCTGGTAGAGCACCGGTTTTGGGAACCGGGGGTCCAAAGTTCGAATCTTTGTACTCCGACCATTTGCGTCTCAAGTCTGCCCGTAGTTCGAGAACAGGCTTCTCTCGGCTACGCGCGGCGACCCACCAGAAAATCTTCAGATTACAACGCGTTAGTCACCTTCGGCGTGCGAGTGCCGCTGCCCGAGCCATGGATCAGCCGCTCGTCACGCTCGCGAGTTGGGCCAACCGCGCCAGTCCGCGTCCGGCGACAGCCGCAAGGCGTGCCGCCGCTGCCGCGATTGCGGGATCGCTGGCCGAGGACGGATCGATACGTGCCGGGTTGAGCGCGCATTGATTGGCCCAGGCGGCAATAGCGGGCTCGGCACCATAGAGCCGCGTGGCCAGCGCGCCGCGCCACTGCATTTCGGCCCAGCTGCGCGGATTGTCGGGAAACACATTGGGAGGGCACACCCGGTTGCGCTCCCGGTCATCGTCATAAGTGGCCTCCACGAACCCGGCCAGCGCGGCGCAGAAGCAGGGAAAGCCGGCCCTGATCCCCTGGAGGCGGATCCTGTCAGGCCCCCAGATGGGGACCAGCGGCCTATATGTCAGGCCCGAGGCGGCGCAATGGACGATGAGCGTGCCGGCCGGCAAAGCGATCATTCCTCTGTCGAGCGCGATTTCATGTCGATCGATCTTCTTGATGGGACCAAGCCGCACGACCCGGTCCACTGTCCGGAGCAGGTCGAGCTCCCATTTGGCCATTGTCGGGGTCTTGGCCATTGTCGGGGTTACATTTCTGTCGATCCGCAGCATGATTCCGGCCGCCTCGAGGCGGAGAAACATATCATCGGCAGAGCTGGCTTCGGCCGCTGAAGCCATGACACCGCTCGCCAGGTCGAGGGCCGTAACGGCGCCGGGCTGCACCACTTCCCGATTGAGCATCCATGGATCGCGCGGGCGGATCCAGATGATGCGATCGGGCGGCGCCCCATTGCCCAGAAGCCAGATAATGCCATCTGTGGCGGTCTTGCCGCTTCCCACGAACACAAACCGCTTCGGAGCGTCGGCGAGCCGGGTGATCTCATTGATCGGCACGACCCTGACGCCATCGGCGACATCGAAAGGTGGCGGAGTGGTCGCGGGGATGGTCGGAGACAGATAGGTCGCATCGACAATGCGGCGGCGGACCCTGACCTCGATCGTCTCTCCGGACACCAGGGACGACACCAAATGGCGGCCGTCCGTCTCGCGATAGCAGCAATTTGCGAGAAATCTCACGCGCCCGGTTCCCAGGAAATGCCGATGCAGGATATCGTCGTAATAGGCCTGGATCTCCGCCAGTCGTGCCCGGACCTGCAGGCCGGCTTCCGGCCCGTCCGGCTGGATTGCACCTGTCCCCAGCTGCCGCGAGGCCACTCCATAAAACAAGGATGCCTGGTGAAGCTGCACGAAAGGATAGGCGTCGTTCCAATGTCCGCCTGCCGCAGGTCGTCGGTCGACAAGGGTGACATGGACATCGGCATGGTCGATCAGTGCATCCGTGAAGGCCATGCCCATCGCCCCTGCCCCGACGACGAGGTAGTCAGTGTCGATCAAACGCACCATGGCCGACCTCCTTCCGCCGAACCGAGGCATTCGAGACCGCTGCCCCCCGGCGCGGTCATCTGGAATCCTGGCGCCTACAGCGCTGGCCCGGGCGTTTCCTGCAGTTTGGTTATCAGGGGTAAGTGGCCCCCATTGGCGAAGGGCGCCTCCGCCACCCCGGGCCTGTGGGTCAGGTTCCTGCGCCAGGACCCCGGCGGGGTGCCGACGATCTTTTTGAAGGCGCGGTTGAAGGCCGCCTCCGATTCGTAGCCCACTTCGGCGCCGGCCTGCGCGACGCTGATCCCCGGGGTCTCCAGCCGGCGCGCGGCCAGCTGCATCCGCCAGCGCGCCACATACTGCATCGGTGTGACACCCGCGAAATGGGTAAAACGGTCGGCGAATACCGACCGCGACAGCCCGATTTCGCGTGCCAAGCGCTCGATGGTCCAGTCCTCGGACGGTCGACCGTGGATAAGCCGGAGCGCCTGGCCGATCTGGGGATGGCGCAGGCCCGACAACCATCCCCGTGAACCCATCGGGAGACTGTCGATGTGTTGGCGGACGATCTCGATGAAGAGAAGTTCGGCCAGCTTTGCCAGGACAATCTCGCCCCCCGCATCATGGCAGTCGGTTTCCGACACCGCGTGGTTGACGAGATGGGACAACCACAGCTGGCTGGCAGCGCCCCGGGCGAGCAGAACGCGCGGCAAGGCGCTGATGAATGGATTGTAGGGTCGGATATCGCAACCAAGATATCCGCAGACGAAGCGGCAGGATTCCCGGCCAATGCCCTGGTTGATCAGATAGGGCAATTGCCGATCCACCGGATGCACGAACATGGCCAGTTCCGGCTTGGCCCTCATGCCGATTTTCGAACACAGGACGTGGGCATCATCCATGGGGAAGGCTATGACATCGCCGGTCCGGAGCCGGATCGGCTCGATCGAACCATCGGTCAGTTCCGCCCAGCACGCTCCCTCGAGCAGGGTGTGAAAATAGAACACATACTGGGCGCTTGGCATGACCTGATGGGCAATGCTCGAGGCTTTCGGCGCTTCCGCCACCCAATCGTTGCGGAAGGTACTGTCAAAGAAGATCGCACCGGTCAAACGAACTGCGGCAAGCACATCGGAGAGCACATCCATTTGCCTCACCTTGATTGCAAAGGCAGTCGAGACAAACGCATAGCCCCTTGGAGGGCAGCGGTTGGCCGCCGAGAGTCCGCCCTTCCCGAACAACCGTCAATACCGTTTCAAGCGTTCGGACGAATGAGCAATGAAACAGGACGATGGGCCATTTGAAGCGCCATTTGCCCGGACTAACGTTCCTCCCCTGCATCAGGCGATTGTCCCGGAGCGATATCATGAACGAGGAAACCATCACCAATTTCGCGGCGCGCATGCGGGGGCCGGTCGTGCGCCCCGGGGACAGCGACTATGATGAGACGCGCAAACTCTATAACGGCATGATCGACAAGCGGCCAAAGCTGATCGCGCGCTGCGCCGACGTTGCCGACATCATGACGGCCGTCAATTTCGGGCGCGAAAACGGGCTCGACATCGCCATACGGGGTGGCGGGCACAATGGTCCCGGGCTTGGCAGCGTCGATGACGGGCTGATGATCGATCTGTCGATGATGAAGGGGGTTTACGTGGACCCCGATCGCGCGACGGTTCGGGTCGAGCCGGGCTGCACTTCGGGCGATGTCGATCATGCTACGCATGCCTTTGGGCTGGCCGTCCCGTTCGGGATTGTTTCGACCACGGGCGTCGGTGGACTGACATTGGGCGGTGGCACGGGCTATCTGACGCGCCAGCATGGGCTGACGATCGACAATCTCTTGTCCGCCGATGTCGTCATGGCCGACGGCACCGTCAAAACCGCCAGCAAGACGGAAAACCCGGAATTGTTCTGGGCGATACGGGGTGGAGGGGGAAATTTCGGGGTGGTCAGCAGCTTCGAATTCCAGGCGCATCCGGTCAAGGACGTCTTTGCCGGCCCAATCTTCTGGGATGCTGCCAAGCATGGCGCCACGGTCATGCGGGCCTATCGCGATTTCATCGGCAGCGCGCCGGAGGCTCTGGGCTCCTTTGTCGGGTTGAAGACCGTCCCGTCCATGGATCCGTTCCCCCGCGAGCACTGGGGCAAGAGAGCCTGCGCCGTCATATCGTCATTCAATGGCCCGGAAGACGAAGGCATTGCGGTGATGGCGCGGCTGCTCGACCACCTTCCAGAGCCGTTGTTCAACTGGATGGGCATGATGCCTTTCCCCTCGATCCAGGCCTTGTTCGACCCCTTCTTCCCGAAGGGCCTGCAATGGTACTGGAAAGGCGACTATGTGAGCGAGCTTACTGACGCGGCCATTGACGCCCACATCGCGCAGGCGGCCAAGGCGCCGAGCGAACTCTGCCTGATGCATCTCTACCCCATCGACGGAGCGGTTCACCGGGCCAATAAGGACGACACCCCCTGGGGCGCGCGCGACGCCAGGTGGTCAATGGTCATCGCTGCAATCGACTCCAACCCGCAGATGGCCGGCCCGATTACGCGCTGGGGGCGGGAATATTGGGACAATGTGCATCAGTTCAATTCGGGCGGCGGCTATATCAACTTCATGATGGATGATGAGGGCGATGCGCGCGTTCGCGCCAGTTATGGCGACAATTACACTCGGCTCGCGGCTGCAAAGGCCCAGTTCGATCCGTCGAACCTCTTCCACGTCAACCAGAACATCCGCCCCTCCGCCTGACGGCGCTGCCGAACAAAGCGCCGAACTCATTGCCCCTTGGTCGAGCACACTGGACCGCTCGACGAGGGGCATTTTTTTGCGATGGAAATATTCAGCCCTTCACCCCGGCCGAGAGCATGATCGCCTGCGTTACCCGCCGCTGGAAGATCAGGTACAGGACAGCGACCGGTAGGCCCGCGACGACGGCCGAGGCCATCAGCTTTCCATAGACGATGCCATAGGCGTCCTTCACCTGCGTGATCCCCACCGGCACCGTCATCGTCGCCTCGCCTGTTGCGGCAAGGAACGGCCAGAGGAAGGCGTTCCATGCGCCGATGAAGGTGATGATGGAGAGCGCTGCCGTGACGCCCCAGTTCATCGGGAGGTAGATGCGGAACAGGATCTTGAAGTGGCCCGCGCTGTCCATCTGCGCGGCTTCCCGGAATTCCTTGGGAACGCTGTCGAAGAACTGTTTGTAGACGATAATCACGACCGGAACGATCAGTTGCGGCAGGATGATGCCGGCCCAGGTATTGAGCAGCTTGAACTGAGCCATGAGCACGAAATGGTTCACGATCAGGGCCTGCATCGGCACCATGAAGCAGGCCAGGATGAGCACATAGATCAGCCGCCGGCCGGGGAACTCGAGCTGGCTCAGTGCATAGGCGCACCCGGCCGAGGAGACGATCACCAGGGCGGAAATGATCGCGGAGGTGACGAGGGAATTCAGATACCAGGTGGCGATATTGGTGTTGTTCCAGATGTGGATATAGCTGTCGAAGGTTACCCGGCCCGGCCATAGCGAATTGCTGCCCGAGATCACCTCGCTGTCCGGCTTGATCGAGGTGACGATGGCCCAGTAGATCGGGAAGAAGGACGCGACGGCCACGGCAAGCGTTATCGCAGTCAACACGATACCGATAATATCGAGCGAACGATCGCGGGGCGGCGCCAGGCTTTCAGTCTGACTCAGGGTTTGTGTGGTCATTTCTCACCTCGCGCCCGCAGCAATTGATATTGCAGAACCGACAGGACGATGATGATCCCGAACAGCAGCACGGCCGCCGTCGCTGCCTCGCCACCGCGGTTTTGCTGGAAGGCGAGCTTGTAGACGAATTGAACCAGAGTGATAGTCGCGTCCTGCCGCCCGCCGATCGAGAACAGATAGACTTGGTCGAAGATTTTGAGCTGCGCGATGAGCTGGATGGTCATCACCAGAACCGTGATGGGCCAGATCAAGGGCCAGGTGATGCGGCTGAACTGGCGCCATCGGCTGGCACTGTCGAGCTGCGCCGCCTCGTAGATTTCCGGCGAAATATTGCGCAGTCCGGCGATGAACAGCAGGATATTGAACCCCATCGTCCACCAGATTGTCACGAAGGCCACGGTCGGCATGAACAGCGGTATGGTGCGGGTCAGCGAGATCGGTTGGCCGCCATTGAACAGGGCGACCACCCCCTGCACCAACCCATATTGCACATCGATCAGCCAGTTCCAGGTCAGGAAGACCACCGAGACCGGAAGGATATAGGGCAGGAAGAAGCAGGCCAGCACAAATCCCTGCATCCAGCCCTTGAGCCGGTTCACGGCCAAGGCAATGAGGAGCGAAATCAGCGTGCTGGGAATGACGGTCAGCACAACGAAATAAGCGGTGTTCCAGAAGGCGGAGTGAAACAGCTTTTGGGTGAGGATCTTTTCGTAATTATCCCAACCCACGAAATCGCCACTGCCGATCAGCGGCGCCTTGGTGAAGCTGAGCATCACCATCTGGATCGTGGGCCAGACGAACAGCACGCCATAGATGAGCACGAAGGGCCCGACCAGGATCAGCGCCGCCAGATAGTCCTGTCTTTTGTCCCGAAGCATTTCCTCGCCTCCCGATGTGGGAAGGCCGGCGCCATTGTCCGGCGCCGGCCTCCTGGGTCTAAAGCTGGCCGTTAAGATCGTCGCGCATCTGCTCGGCGGCGTCGGCAGGCTCGATTTCGCCGGTGGTGGCCGGATTGATGTAGTTGCTCCATGCATCACCAAGCGGGGCCGCAGGGCCCGCCAGAATGGTGCGCGGATCGAACACGGCCGTGTCGGCAAAGCCGGCATAATCCGATTGCGGCTTGAGGGCCTGGAATTCTGCGCTCTCGCGAACCGCGTTGAACGCCGGGATATGGCCCGCTCCGGCCCAGTCCAGCGAATGCTGGTCCATCCACGCGATTACCGTCATCACGGCGGCGCGTTTTTCCGCATCCGCTTCCTTGCCGGCATTGGCCGGGATGACGAAGGCATGGCTATCGGACCAGGCGGCCTTGTTCTCGAACAGGGTCGGCAGTTCCACAGCACCCCATTCGAACAGCTCGCCCTTGGCGTGCAGGTCGACAAAGGTGGGAATTTCCCAATTGCCCATGATGAAGAACGGCGCCTGCTGGGACGTGAACAGAGCCAGCGCCGCGGGGCTTTCCACCTGCACCGGCGTATAACCCTTGTCGACCCAGCCCTTGACCGTCTCGATGGCAGTGGTCAGCTTGGCAAGATCCTCGTCCGTCGGGAAGAACCCGCCGGCGGCCTCGTCGAACATGGTGCCGCCCTGCTGGCCGAAGAGGCTGTAGATGGTGCGGTAGCGGTCGCCGGTCGGCGTGGACAGGCCATATTTACCGTCGCCGGTGAACTTGGCCAGCACGGCATCGAAAGCGTCGAGCCCGTCGAGGCCGGTGGGAAGGCCGTTCTCATCCAGCATGCCCGCTTCCCCGAGCATGTCCTTGTTATAATAGAGGATCAGCCCATGCTGGTCGAACGGCACCGCGTAGCGGGTTCCGTCGACCTTGCCGGCCTCGGAGGCGGCGGCGGTGAAATCGGCGTCGGAAATGCCCGCGCCGGCCATGTCCTCGTCGGTGATTTCGCTCAGCGTGCCGCTATCGACGGCCAGCGGAATGCGCGACAGATGATAGGTGGCGATATCGGGCCCCTCGCCGATCGCCGCCGATGTCTGCAGCTTGGTGTAGAAAGGGGTGCCCCATTCGAGCGTTGTGCCCTGGATGGTAATCTCACCCTGATGTTCGGTATTGAATGCGTCGATCAGCGCTTTCATGCGCACGCCGTCACCACCGGCAAGGAAGTCCCACCAGACAACATTCTGCTGGGCATAGGCACTGGTCGCGAGCGCGAGAAACGCGGTCGAGGCCAGGGCAATTCGCCGTAGAGATTTCATCATTCTTTCCTCCCAAAAGGATTGATGCCCTATGCGGTCCACTGCGGCCGGTGCGTCGCATTGAGCAGGTATTTTCGCACCGCCTGAACCATTCGACACTCAGCTGGAGTGGTATCCCGCCCCCTGTGCATCGAAGATGTGGGTTTCGCCGCGGGCCGCCATGAGCGACACGGGCAGTCCCGGAACCAGCGTGCTCTTGCCGATATCCTCCGCGATCACCAGTTCGCCCTCCTCGAGGCGAACATGGACCAAAGTGCGGTCGCCCAGATGTTCCACCAGCTCGATCGTGCCGGGCAGGCCGTCTCCCGCGACGACCTTCAGACCGTCGGGCCGGATGCCCAGCGTCAACGCGTCCCTGCCGGCGAGTGCGCCGCTATCGATGTCGGTGGCTATATCGGCGCCCCCTGCCCGCACGACCAGCTTGCCGCCCTCCTCCCGGATGTCTTGCACCGGGAGAAAATTCATCGCGGGAGAGCCGACAAAGCCGGCCACAAACCGACTGGCCGGGCGGGAGTAGACGTCCATCGGCGTGCCGATCTGTTCGATCTTGCGGTTATTCATCACCACGATCCGGTCGGCCAGTGTCATGGCTTCGGTCTGGTCGTGGGTCACGAAGATCATTGTCGTGCCGATCCGCTTGTGCAGCTGCGCCAGTTCCACCCGCGTGCGCACGCGCAAACCGGCATCGAGATTGCTGAGCGGCTCATCAAGGAGGAAGGCCTCCGGTTCACGGACGATTGCCCGGCCGATGGCGACGCGCTGTCGCTGCCCACCCGAAAGCTGGGCTGGACGGCGGTCCAGGAGGGCCCCGATCTCCAGCATGCGCGCGGCCTCGTCGACGCGTCGGGCGATCTCGCCCTTGTCGGTGCCGATGTTTTCGAGGCCGAAGCTCATGTTCTGGCGCACGCTCATATGGGGATAGAGCGCGTAATTCTGGAAGACCATGGCCACGCCGCGCTGGTTTGGCGGCAAATTGTCGACGCGGCGATCACCGATATGAATGGTGCCGCCATTGACGGTCTCGAGCCCTGCAATCATGCGCAGCAACGTTGATTTTCCGCAGCCCGAGGGACCCAGGAAAACGATGAACTCACCCGAGCGGATATGCATCGACACATTGTCGAGCACCCGTACGGCGCCAAAGGCCTTGCTCACCTCCGACAGCACGATGTCTGCCATCTCGCTCCTCCCGCTTGCATCCGGCGCGGCTTTGCCATCTTCCGGATCAAACTCGTTGCAGTCGCGGCCCATGACGGGCCGCGCCAGGTTGAATTGCCTCCCTAGTGTTTTAGGTCGATCGGCATTTCCATTGCCGTTCTCACCAGGCCGTCAAAAAGGGCTGCCGCCACCGGATCGGCGCCCGGCGCCTCCCGTGTCAGCCGGAATGTCGTGGCCACGACACCGCCGCGGCCGACACGCTTTTCGCCGATGATCGCAGCGGGCTTGTGCACCCATCCGCATATGATCCCGGCGATCACATTGCTGCCGAACTCCCACGGCCGGAAACCGGTCAGCAGGTGATGGGGCACCACGTCGGAAAAACTGAGATCAAAAATCGGGCCACCGGGCATGTCGGCGAAGCCGTGTTGCCGCCGCAGCCAGGAAAAGCCCGCGATCCAGTCGCCGCGCCATATGGTGCCGTCGCGCTCGACGAGACTGATGCCGGGCAAATGCTGGTCGAGGCTCGGGCGGAACTGCTTGCCGCCCGCCACGATGGAGCGATGCGGCAGCTCCCCGATCGGCATGTCCGTGCGCAGATTGCGATTGGTCTCAACAGTGCCATCGGCCAGGATCAGATAGCGCGCCCCGGCCTTGATTGCTTCGACATCGTCCCCATCCACGGCATGGACCAGGACGATGTCGGCCTCGGCTGCGGGCACGACCCGATAGCCGAGGCCGCTGGCATGACTTGCAAGATGCGGATCGGCTGCAGCGATGGAGGGCAGTCCCGCATTGTCGCGCCGGGAGTAGAGCGCGATCTCGCAAGTGTTGCGTGCCAGAACCACGCCTTCGGATTCCAGCACGAACGCAATTTCCAGCATGCGATTGCCGCCCGTAGCCGGCATCCCAAAACCGATCCGGCCGAGATCGACCGTCGAGACTGGTCCTGTTGCCGGAACGGCGGCCTCGCCTGAGATCTCGCCACTCCAGCGCAACACTGCGCCTCCGGGAATGGAGAGGCCCCCTGTGCCGATTGTCAGCGCAATGTCGAGGTTTTCTCCCGCATAGGCCGAATACCGTTCGGGGCGCGGCACGATGACGATGTCCGCGTTGATTGTGCCGAAAACGTCATGGAAGACGCGGGGATTGCGCTCCATGTCCAGGAGGCCGTTTGCCTCCCAGTGCACGTCGGTCAGCTCGGTGATGACGTAACCTATGATCGAGGCATAGCGGCGCATTTCCTCGATTTCGTAGCGCAGATTCATGAACTGGTACCACTGCACCTGCTCGATGAAATCGTCGAAGCTGCCAAAGGTTCTGTGCAGGTCGAGCGCTGCGAAGCGTTCTTCGATGCCATGCGGCAGGGCCACGCCATCGCCCCAAAGCGCGCCGGTTTCGAACCAGTCCGGCTCTCGGCCGTCCTTGCGCAGCTTGTCCGGATGCGGCAGCCCCCAGACGCCGAACTCCGAGACGATCAGCGGCTCATCCCCGCGCCGCTCGGCGTCTCCCAGGGGAGAATAGGTCCAGTCCGCACCGGCCGCGAACTGCGCCGTAAGATCGTCCCATTCCCCCCGTCGTTCCGGCACCGAGCGATAGTAGTGAAAATCGTTCAGGTCCGATTTGACGTGGAAGTTCGGGAAACATGCCGAATTGTCGACCACCAGGCGCGTGGGATCGGCTTGCTTGAGCCAGTCGTAGCTGTCCGCGAGCCATTGGCGGTGCTCTTCGTTTTCGATGAGCCGCGTCCCCCAGTCTTCATTGATCAGCGTCCAGGCGATGATGGAGGGATGGTTGCGATCGCGCTGGAGAATGCCTTCCATGGTTTGACGCATCCGCCGCGCCGAAGCCGTCGTGAAATTGGCCACGTTGGGCACTTCGGTCCAGACCAGCAGGCCATAGCGGTCGGCGACATCGTAATATCGAGGATCCGGCACCTTGATGTGGCACCGCAGGGTGTTGAGCCCCAGTTGCTTTGCTTTGCGCGCCTGGTCCTCGAGAAATTCCAGCGATGGCGGCGTGTAGAGGCCGTCCGGATAATAGTCCTGGTCCAGCGCCCCGCGCATATAGATCGGCTGGCCGTTGAGCAGCATCCTGCCGTCGCGCGTCTCTATCGTTCGGAAGCCAAAGCTCTGCTCGAAACGGTCGAGATTTTCACCCAGCGTCACGACAAGGGTATAGAGATTGGGCTGGTCGATCCCCCAGAGCCGGGGCGCGTCGAGAGCGAGCGCCGCTTCGACCTCTGCGCCGGCCGATATATTCGTGTGCGCGACAGCCATGCCGTCAGCATCCAGCACCTCCAGCAGCGCCGGAAGGCCTGCCGAAGCGGCCGAAAAGGACAGCTGCGCATTGAGCCTTCCGTCCATGCCTGCCGTGACCACGACAGCTTGCAGGTGACGGCGATCACGCGCCTGAAGAGATACCGATTGCCAGAGGCCGCCGACACGGCCGTACCAGGACATCTTGCCATGCGGGACTTCGGCGAAGGGGAAATCCGGGAAAGCGCGGTGATCCGTCGATGGCATGGTCACCCGCACCTCGATCTCGTTGCTTGCCTTCAGCAGGTCCGGGGCAAGAACGAAATCGAAAGGCAGGAAGGCGCCTTCATGGCTCCCGAGCTTTTCGCCATTGACGAAGACTTCGCAGAAATAGCTCACGGCCCCGAAATGGAGAACCAACTCCTTCTGCTTCCATCCGTCAGGGATGGTGAAGCTGCGCCGGTAGACCGCGTGGCCGAAGGTGTCGACGAGATCGGAGAATTGGGCCTGCCAGGGTGAGGGCACCTGCGCTTCCCGCCACGGCCCATTCTCGTGCCGGAACTGCCAGACACCGTCCAGGGACAGGCTCATGCGCGGGGCCATGTCGGCGCTAAACGCTTCAGCAGGATTTGCGCTCATCTCTCCACCCTATTAGTTATATTATAATCACCTTAGGTCTGAACTTGAACCTTGGCAAGAGGCGCCCGAGCGGTCCCTTCCTCGCGACAACACATGGCGCATTTCGGCCTCCCAAATGCTAGCAGTCTGCTAGCAAATAGAGCTAAAGGGTGGTGATCTGTTAACGCTGGGGAGGCGGGGTGGAAAAGCGCGCAACTATGCATCAGGTCGCCGAGTTGGCGGGTGTTTCCCAGGCCACAGTGTCCCTGGTTCTCAACGGCGTCGCCAACGCCCGGATTTCCCGCCTGACCCGCCGCCGGGTCCAGGAAGCCGCCGAGGCCCTGGGCTACCGTCGTGGACCCGGCCACAAACTGCCTGCCGGCCGGCACCGGGTCATCGGCCTCTTCATCGACGAGATTTCCACCACGCCCCTTGCCGCACCCCTGATCGAAGGCGCGCGAGACGAGGCGGCCCTGCAGGACATCATCATCGCCACGTTCTGCACGGGCAATAACCCCGTGCTCGAACAGGCCGGCTTGGACATGCTCGTCGCCCACAACGCGATCGGCGTCATCTACAGCACGCTGATGACCCGGGAAGTAATTGTTCCGGAACAGCTTTCTCGTCTCCCGCTGATCCTCTTGAACTGCTACGAAAAGCGGCTCCGCTATCCGTCAGTCGTGCCCGGGGACCTGGTCGGCGGCTTTACCGCCACCGAGACCCTGATCCGGGCCGGTCACAGACGGATCGCGCACCTGGCCGGCGAGCACGTGATCGAAGCCGCCATCGACCGGGAAAAGGGTTATCGGATGGCGATGCAGAAATGGGGGCTGCCGGTGGAAGACGGCCTCGTCACGCTTGGGGGCTGGACCATCCAGGCCGGCCGCGAGCGCGCCCTCGCCCTGCTCTCCCAGCCAAACCGGCCGACCGCCATCTTCTGCTATTGTGACCGAATGGCCATTGGCTGCTACGAAGCGGCGCGCATGCTTGGCCTCAGCATCCCCGAAGATCTCTCCATCGTCGGCTTTGACGACGAGGACATTGCGGCCAATATGGATCCCCCGCTCACCACCATCCTTTTGCCGCACGACGAGATGGCGCGGTGGGCAGTTAGTCAGTTGCTCGACAGTTTCGAGGATGCCGACGCAGACCAACGGATGCAGAAAACCAAGCTGGAATGCGAGCTGGTAACCCGAAATTCGGTTGCGCCGCCAAGGACCTAGAGCGGCAGCTCACCCCGGGGCGATGTCACGGAAAGTCGTTCGACCAGTGGGCATTCAAGCTTGACGATGGCATAGCGCTGCTGGTCGGCCGACCAATGCTCCGCCAATTGCTCGGCGATCCACTGCCCCATCGCCCGGTGCGGCAGCACCGAGGTGGTCAAGCGGGGGTGGAGGTGCCGGGCAATTTCCTCGTCGTCATATCCGACCACGCTCATGTCCCGCGGGATCTCGTAGCCCGCTTCCTTCAAGGCCTCATAGCAGCCGATGGACATCCGGTCGTTCTGGCAGAATATGGCCGTGGGAATGTCCTGAAGCGCCAGGATTTTCCGTGTCGCCTCGTAGCCGGCGCTGGCAGACCAGTCGCCATTGAACACCAGGTCCTCGTCAAAGGGTATGTCCGCCGTCGAGAGAGCCCGGCGATAGCCCTTCAACCGGTCCTGCGCTGCCTCCATCCAGATTTCTCCGGTAATGGTGGCGATCCGGCGATGCCCCTTGGAAATCAGATGCTGGGTAGCCCTCTGCCCTCCGGCGATCTCGCTGGGAACAACTGCCGGCCGGGACTGATCGGTGGTGTAGCAATTGAGGAGGAGCACGGGAATATCGAGATCGAGCAATGCCTTGGGCAATTCGATCTCGCGCGTGAAAATGGTCATGTAGACGAGGGCCACAGCCCCCTGCTCCACAAAAGACGCTATCAGCTCGGCCTCGATCCGGGCATCGGTGCGGCTCTGCGCCACGAAAACCAGATCCCCCGCGGCCTGCACCGCCTGGCTCAATCCCTCGACCGCCTGCACCGCCTCCGGGCTGGTCGCTAACTGGTCGACGACGAAACCAATCCGCCGCCCACGCTGGGCGCGAACGGCCTGCGCCGCACGCGCCACATGCCCGTCATAGCCCAGCCGCCGCGCGGCGTCGAACACCCGCCGGCGCGTCTCCTCCGACAGACGTATGCCGGATGCATTATTCAAAACGAACGACACTGTCGCCTGAGAACAGCCAGCCTCCCGCGCCACGTCCGTCATCGTGACGCGCCGTGCCGTCTCGGGCTTGCGCCGATGAACGAGATCCGATGAGTTGTCTTTTTGACGCGTAACCATGAAGGGTTTGAGATCACTCACCAATGCGCTTTATAAGCACTATTAGCACCCTTGGATCCCTCTTGAAAAGCGCAGGCAGGTTATTGGGCCACGGCCAAGGGAACCAGCGCCCCAGACGGACCAAAACCGGCTTGTAAGCAAGTCCCACCCGCAAAACCGTCGAGTTGCCGGTTGCCCTGCCATGGGCCGGGCTCTTTCCGAAGCCGGGAGAAGTCGAAATCGACGCATGATTGGGCTGGATCTGCGCCTCGAAAGATCGTTCCGGCGGATGAGGAGCGTTTTTCTACTTCCCCCGCGGCCCATGGCCAACTATAGCTTCGGAACCTATTCTCGGCTGCAGGGATTCCGGGTGTTCGAGCGCTCTGGAGCGCCTGCCATCAACCCGACGCCGCATCGTTTAGAGGACTTTGCATGACCGCCCGCATCTACCGCCCTTCTCGTAATGTGATGCAATCCGGCAGAGGCAAGTCCAAGAGCTGGGTCCTTGTTCATGAGGCCGCCGTTCCGCGCGGCATCGACCCGCTCATGGGCTATACGACGACGGCGGAAACCCGCCAGCAGGTTCGCCTTTCCTTCGATAGCCAGGAAGAAGCCGAGGCCTATGCGCAGCGCAATGGCATCGAATACACAGTGCAACCAGCGCATGACACCACGCCCAAGAAAGTCAGCTATCCGGACAATTTCCGTTCGGACCGCCGGACACCCTGGACGCACTAAGCACCTGCCATATTGAGTCCGCGAAGCGCTGCAAGTGATTGCAGCGCTTTTTGTTTTTGGCCCCGGCAGAAAATACGCGTTCACATTATCAGGACAAGTTTGGGCCAGCGGATAAGCTCCTGTAGTCTGCTGTCACGACCCAAATGGAGCGCAAGTATGATCATCCGGAAGCTGATTGCCGCCCTAACTCTTGCCGTCTCGGCCACCCTGCCGGCGGCAAGCGCGCCCGCGCTGTGGAAGGTCCATGACGCGGACAGCGCCATCTGGCTGTTCGGCTCGATCCACCTGCTCCCAGAGGACACCGAATGGCGCACGGCGGCGCTGGAGAAGATCATGGCCAAGGCTGACCTGGTCTATTTCGAAACCGATTTGGGTCTGGAGGCACAGCCGGAGATTATCGCCCTGACCATGGAGCATGGGTTTGCGCGGGATGGGCGCTTGCTCAATGAACGGATCGATGCCGGCCTGATGGCAAAAGTGCGTGATGCGGCAGGGCTTTACGGCGTACCCGTGCCCACCTTGCTGGCCATGCGACCATGGCTGGCGGCCAGCACGATCTCCGTAACGGCCCTGGCCCAGGCGGGGTATGACCCAAATCTGGGTGTCGAC
The DNA here is from genome assembly GCF_029201545.1 of Devosia sp. FJ2-5-3. Taxonomy (NCBI): domain Bacteria; kingdom Pseudomonadati; phylum Pseudomonadota; class Alphaproteobacteria; order Hyphomicrobiales; family Devosiaceae; genus Devosia; species Devosia sp. FJ2-5-3. Next base: position 2,782,804 of record NZ_CP104007.1, read on the forward strand.
CTGACCCTTCAAAATGAAATCGACCGGGATCGGCTGCGGTTCTTCGAGACGGCGGCGGAGCAGATCGGCTTCCTGGCGGGCGGGGACGAAGCCAGCGAGGTGGCGATGCTGGAAGGAACGCTGACCGAAGCCGATCGCCTGGTCGAGATGCTCGATGAGATGAAGGCGGCCTGGGCGGACGGCAATCCAGAGGCGCTGGCCGATCTCTTCATGGCCGATGCCGGCGCCTATGGCGATGCCTTCATCGAGATTCTCATCAACCAGCGCAATCGCAACTGGGTCGATCAGATCGAAACGCTGTTGGACAAAAACGACGAAGCGCTGATTGTGGTGGGCGCCGGGCATCTCCTGGGAGAGATGAGCGTCGTTAAGTTGTTGGAAGAAAAGGGCTTTTCCGCAGAACGCATTCAGTAGAAACCGCCCAGCCGGAGGGCTGGGCGGCGCAGGACATCAGATGTCGCTGAACTTGGTCCAGCGGCTGTCGTTCTGGCTGGACTTTACCGAGGCAGTGATGAACTGCATGCCTTCGATACCGTCCGCCATGGTGGGCAGAAGACCTTCGTACTCGCTGCCCTCACCGCGAATGACAGCAGCGAACTGGCTGTAAAGCGTTGCAAAGGCTTCCAAATATCCTTCCGGGTGACCGGACGGAATGCGCACGTTCATAGACGCGGCGGGCGGCATGGAGATCGAGCCACCACGGGTCAACAACTGGCGCGGCTTGCCGAACTCAGTGAACCACATATAGTTCGGGTTCTCCTGAGACCATTCGAGCCCACCCTTGTCGCCATAGACCCGCAGCAGGAGACCATTTTCCTTGCCTACCGCGACCTGGCTCGCCCAAAGCATGCCTTTTGCCCCGCCTTCGAAACGCAGCATGATGTGCACATTATCATCAAGCTGACGCCCGGGGACAAATGCAGTCAAGTCTGCTGAAACTGCTTCGGTTTTTAGCCCGGTGACGAAGCGAAGCAGATTGTAGGCGTGGGTGCCGATATCGCCGATGGCACCGCCGGCACCGGACCGGGCGGGGTCGGTTCGCCAGGCGGCCTGCTTATTGTCGTCGCCAGCGGCTTCCGTCAGCCAGTCCTGGGCGTATTCAGCCTGGACGACACGGATCTTGCCGAGGGCGCCGGCCGCGATCATGTCTCGGGCCTGACGGATCAGCGGATAGCCGGTGTAGTTGTGGGTGAGCAGGAACTTCGCGCCGTTTTTCGGCTGGATTTCCAGGAGCTTACGAGCATCCTCGATGGTCGAGGTGATCGGCTTGTCGCAGATCACATGGATGCCGGCTTCGAGAAAGGCCTTGGCGGGACCGAAGTGCATGTGGTTGGGCGTGACGATGGAAACCGCCTGGATACCGTCCGGGCGAGCCGCCTCGGCGCGGGCCATTTCCTCGTAGGACGTATAGATTCGGTCTTCGGCGAGACCGAGATTTTTCCCTGATTCCAGAGCCACTTCCGGGCGGGAGGACAGGGCGCCGGCGACGAGTTCATAGTCTCCGTCAAGCCGCGCTGCGATGCGGTGGACGTAGCCGATGAAGGCTCCCGTGCCGCCGCCGACCATGCCAAGGCGAATGCGCTTTGCGCCGTTTTCAGCCATTTTGCGTGTCCTTAATGCTGCAATTGGGTAGCAGACTGTTAGCATCGAGCAGGCCTGCGACGAGAATACGTCACAGACCTGCTAACGGCTCAGCTCAGGCCGAGCATCTTGCGGTTGGCCGCCTGATCGGTGCCGCCGCTGGCGAAATCGTCGAAGGCCTTTTCCGTGACGCGGATGATGTAGCTCTTGATGAACTCGGCACCTTCACGCGCGCCGTCTTCGGGGTGCTTGATGGCGCATTCCCATTCGAGCACGGCCCAGCCGTCGAAATCATTGGCGGTCAGCTTGGCGAAGATGGCGGGGAAGTCGACCTGACCATCGCCGATCGAGCGGAAGCGCCCTGCCCGGTCTACCCAGGACTGGAAGCCACCATAGACGCCCTGACGGCCGGTGGGGTTGAACTCGGCATCCTTGACGTGGAACGCCTTGATGCGGTCCTTGTAGATGTCGATGAAGTCGAGATAGTTCAGCTGCTGCAGAACGAAATGGCTGGGATCGTAGAGGATGTTGGCGCGCGGGTGGTTGTTCACGCGCTCGAGGAACATTTCGAAGGAAATGCCATCGTGCAGATCCTCGCCGGGATGGATTTCGTAGCAGACGTCGACGCCGGCATCATCAAAGGCATTCAGGATCGGCGTCCAGCGGCGGGCCAGTTCATCGAAGGCCTCTTCGACGAGGCCTGCGGGGCGCTGCGGCCACGGATAGACATAGGGCCATGCAAGGGCGCCGGAGAAGGTGGCGTGGGCCTTGAGGCCGAGGTTCTGGGAAGCCTTGGCGGCGTTCTTGAGCGTCTGGACGGCCCATTCCTGACGGGCCTTGGGATTGCCATGCACAGCGGCCGGGGCGAAACCATCGAATGCGGTGTCATAGGCCGGATGAACGGCGACGAGCTGTCCCTGAAGGTGGGTGGAAAGCTCGGTGATCTCGAGACCGTGGCTATTGACGATGCCCTTGATCTCGTCCGCATAGGTCTTTGAATTGGCGGCCTTTTCGAGATCGATAAAGCTCGAGACCCAGGTCGGGATCTGAACGCCCTTGTAGCCGAGACCGGCAGCCCAGCGGCAGATATTGTCCAGAGTGTCGAACGGCGCAGTGTCGCCGGCAAACTGGGCCAGAAAAATTGCGGGCCCCTTGATGGTGCGCATGAATTTTCTCCTCTCTACGGCCCGTCGGCAGTGGCGCCGCAGACCTTATCCTCAGCGCGGGTCTGATGCCCGCATAGACGAAAACGGGCGACGGATTGCCGCCGCCCGGATCAAATTCGAAATAGTCTTGACCAGTGCCTCGCACCTGTCAATGAGGTACGTCCATCAGGCCTTGAGCAGGGCCCGGGCCTCGTCTGGGCCGAGGGCCAGCGGGCGCTCGCAGGTGGTGGTCAGGGTGAGGACCTCACCGCTCGCACCAGCCCGCAGCAGACCATCGAGGACTTCGATGACGTGGAGGGCAACATCGAGGCCGCAACGCGCCGGGGCACCGGTTTCGATGGTGTTCATCATGTCGGCAAGGCCAGCAGCGCGATAGTTGGCGCGCGGAACGGGCTTGTCGAGTTCCTGGTTCGGCTTGCCGAACGGGTGATCCCATGGGGTGACCGGGGTCCGGGTACCATCGATGCTGGCCGTGACGAGATCGCCACCAAAGAAGTTCGGATCGGGCACGAAGATGGAGCCATCGGTGCCATAGAGCTCGATATTGTGGTGGCCATGGGCCGCCACGTCCCAGCTGGCGCCGACGGTGACGATGGCGCCGTTATGGAATTCGAGGACACCGTGGATCGTAGTCGGGGTGCCGACCTTGATGGTGCTGCCCTTGAACGGGCCTTCGGCGGTGACGGTGCGTTCGGCGCGGGCCATGTTGGTGAAGGCCGAGAGGCGCTTGACCGGGCCGAGGAGATGGATCAGCTCGGTAACGTAATAGGGGCCGAGATCGAGGATCGGGCCACCACCGGGCTGGAAGAAGAAGTCCGGATTGGGGTGCCAGTGTTCCATGCCGCGGCTCATCACGTGGGTGGTGCCGCTCATGATCTTGCCGAGCTTGCCGCTGTCGATGATGTCGCGGGCCTGCTGGTGCGCGCCGCCGAGGAAGGTGTCCGGCGCCGAGCCAACCTTGAGACCACGCTCGTCGGCAGCCTTCTTGAGGGCGAGGCCCTCTTCAACCGAGAGCACGAACGGCTTTTCGGAATAGGCGTGCTTGCCGGCCGAGATGATGTCGGACGAAACCTGGTAGTGGGTCGCCGGAATAGTGAGATTGACGATGACGTCGATCTCGCTGTTTTTCAGCAGTTCATCGGGGGTCTGGGCGGCGACGCCGAACTCGTCGGCGCGCAGCTTGGCGGCTTCCGGGCGGATGTCCGCAACGGCGCGGACCTCGAGCCCCTTGAACAGGGGCGCGAGGCGCAGATAGGCGCCAGAAATATTGCCGGCACCCATGATGCCGACGCCATAGGTCTTTGCCATGGCTTAGACTCCGAAGCTCTTGAGGGTATCCATCGAGCGGCGCGCAAAGCGGATCGCATCGGCGGGCTTATCATGCTCGAGGACGAAATAGCGGGCCTTGGTCTTGGCCTTCACTTCACCAATCAGGGTTTTCCAGTCGAGCGTGCCGTGGCCGACATCGGCCCAGCCATCTTCATCGGCATTCTCGCCGGCAGGGGCGATATCCTTGACGTGGACGGCGGTAATGCGGCTGCCGAGCTTGTCGAGCCAGAAGAGCGGGTCTTCATTGGCCTTGACCACCCAGGCGAGGTCCATTTCCCACTGCGTGTCCGGGGAGGCGTCGAGGATCAGCTCCATCGGCGTCTTGCCATTGGCGTCCCTGGCGAATTCCCAATGGTGATTGTGGTAGCCGAAGCCCTTGCCGGCGGCCTTGAAGGCAGCGGCGATCCTGGCGAGACCTTCGGCGAAATGCTGCCAGTCGCCGAGGCCGAGGCGGAAGGCCTCGGACGGAGGAGCGGGGCAATAGACGGTGTCGATGCCAACCGTGTCGACGATGCGCAGGGCAGCGTCGGTATCTTCGAGCTGGGCAAAGCCCATATGCGCGGTCGGCATGCTGAGGCCGGCGTTCTTCAGGCTCTGGGCCAGCGCTGCAGGATCGGCGAACTGGCCACCCCAACCTTCGACCTGAGTATAGCCAAGCCCGCTGAGCGTCTTGAGGGTATCATCCAGCGACGCCTCGTTGCGTGCACTGTAAAGCTGGTAAGAGAAGTCCATAATGGCCCCGTCCAATAATTAAAATGCGGCCTCGCATCGCGCGGACAGAAATAGGCTAAACACAATAACCAGTCCTGCCGGAATGCCAGACCAAGTACCGCAAAGGTAAGTTTTTGCCGCCGAGGCGGCCGTCCGGCACCAGTTTGAGGCGCCGGACGGGTTGGAAATCAGAGACGGTTTTCCGTCTGTGCGTCGAACAGCGAACCGCGCGCGATATCGAAGCCGAGGGTGACCTTGTCACCAACATTGAGCTCGATATCGCTGGAGCAGCGGAAGGTGACCGGAATGCCGGCAACCTTGGTCCAGGCGAGGGTCTCCGAGCCCATGGGCTCGACGATCTCGATCTCCGCCGACGTGGTGAAGGGCGAACCATGCGCCGCATCGCCGAGGAAAATATGCTCGGGACGGACGCCAAGGACGGCCTTGCGCGCCCCATTTGCCGGCGCGGTGAAATCGTAGGAGCCGACCGGGATCTTGGTGCCATCATCGGCGGTGAAGGTCGCGCCATCCAGCGTGCCGTTGAGGAAGTTCATCGACGGCGAACCGATGAAGCCTGCCACATAGAGATTGACGGGCTTGTTGTAGATGGTGTGCGGATCGGCCAGCTGCTGGATGACACCGCTCTTCATGATGGCGATGCGGTCGGCAAGCGTCAGGGCCTCGATCTGGTCGTGGGTCACGTAGATCATGGTGTTCTTGAGGCGCTGGTGCAGGCGCTTGATCTCGACGCGCAGATCCGAGCGGAGCTTGGCGTCGAGGTTGGATAGCGGCTCGTCGAAGAGGAACACATCCACATCACGCACGAGGGCGCGGCCGATGGCGACGCGCTGACGCTGGCCACCGGAGAGATTGGCCGGCTTGCGCTGCAGCAGCGGCTCGATCTGGAGGATTTCGGCGGCGCGCTTGACGCGCTTTTCGATCTCATCCTTGGCCATGCCCGAAACGCGCAGGCCGAAGGACAGGTTCTTTTCGACCGTCATCTGCGGATAGAGCGCGTAGGACTGGAACACCATGCCGATGCCGCGGTCCTTGGGCTCTTCCCAGGTGACGTTCTTGCCATTGATGAAGATCTGCCCGTCGGAGACTTCGAGAAGCCCCGCGATGCAGTTCAGCAGGGTCGACTTGCCACAGCCCGAGGGCCCGAGCAGCACGATGAACTCACCCTGGGCAATGTCGAGATTGAGGCGCTCGAGCACCTTCACATTGCCGAAATTGAGCGAGAGGTCTTTGATGGAAACGCTGGGTTGCATAGTCGTTTATCCCTTCACGGCGCCAGCGGCCACGCCGCGAACGAACAGCTTGCCGGAGACAAAGTAGACAATCAGAGGCACGAGGCCGGTGAGCACGGTGGCCGCCATGTTGACGTTGTACTCGGGCGTGCCCTGGGCAGAATTGACGATATTGTTCAGCTGCACCGTCATCGGCTGGTTCTGCGTGCCGGCAAAGACGGCGCCGAACAGGAAGTCATTCCAGATGCCGGTGATCTGCAGGATGAGCGCCACCACGAAGATCGGCAGCGACATGGGCAGCATGATCTCGAAGAAGATGCGCCAGAACCCTGCCCCATCGACGCGGGCGGCCTTGAACAGCTCCTGCGGCAGCGAGGCGAAGTAATTGCGGAACAGCAGCGTCAGAATGGGCATGCCGAAGATGGTGTGGATCAGGATGACGGCTTCGAGCTTGCCGAAAATGCCGAGCTCACGGGTGATGATCACCAGCGGATAGAGCATCACCTGATAGGGGATGAACGAGCCGAAGATGAGGATGGCAAAGAAGATTTCCGAACCCTTGAAGCGCCAGTTGACCAGCGCATAGCCGTTGATCGCCGCGATGAAGATCGACACGATCGTGGACGGAATGGTGATCTTGACCGAGTTCCAGAAGCCCGGAGCAAGACCGTTGCAGTTCAGGCCGGTGCAGGCACTGGTCCAGGCCCGTGCCCAGGCGTCGAAATTGATCTGGCTGGGCAGAGCGAAGATCGAGCCGAAGCGGATTTCCGGCATGGTCTTGAACGAGGTCGAGACCATCACATAGAGCGGAAAGAGGAAGTAGAGCGAGAAGAAGACCAGGGTCGTATAGATCATGATCTTCTTCGGGGTGAAGAAGGGCTTTGGCCTCGGGCCACGCGGCTCGACGGACGGGCCGGACGAGACAGGCGCCGAGCCTGACAGAGTTGCGGTATTGCTCATGTACGTCGGCCCTTTCCGCCAAATTCCAGATAGGCCCACGGGATCATGATGATCATCACCGTCAGCAGCATCATGGTCGCGGCTGCGAGTGCCTGACCGATATTGCCGCCGGAGAACATATAGTTGACGACGTATTTGGCCGGTACTTCGGACGAAATGCCCGGGCCGCCATTGGTGAGGGCCACGACCAGATCATAGAGACGGACAATGCCCGAGCCGATCAGCACCACGGCGGTGACGAGCACGCCGCGCATCATCGGCAGAACGATGGACACATAGGTGCGCCAGGTGGGGATGCCGTCGACGCGCGCGGCCTTCCAGATCTCTTCATCGACGCCGCGCAAACCAGCGAGCATCAGGATCATGCAGAAGCCGACGCCCTGCCAGAGACCGGCAATGAGGAGCGCGAACAGCACCATGCGCGGATTGGTGATCCAGTCGAAGGTGAAATTCTCCCAGCCCAGATTACGCATCGCGCCCTGGAGGCCGAGCGTGGGGTTCATGATCCACTGCCAGACGAGGCCGGTGACGATGAACGAGAGGGCGAAGGGGTAGAGCATGATGGTGCGGAAGGCGCTTTCGAAGCGGATCTTCTGGTCCATCAGCACGGCAAGCAGGAAGCCAAGGGTCAGTGTCAACACCAGGCTCATGGCGCCATAGGTGATCAGATTGGTGACCGAGATATTCCAGCGATTGGTGGTGAACAGGCGCTCATACTGATCGAAACCGACGAACTTGCCGGTCGGCAGGAGCTTAGAGTTGGTGAAGGAGTAGTAGATTGTCCAGATCGTGCACCCGACGAAGACGACGAGAACGGTCGCCATCATGGGCAGCGCCGCTATTTTGGCGGGCAGATTTTTCAGGAAGGTCTTTTGCAGGAGGCCAGGCCGAGCGACGTCGCGTGCCTCCTCCCCCGATTTAACGGCAATGTCCGCCATAAACTTCTCTCCATTGAGAAGGTGGTCGATCTCCTAAGAGACCGACCACCGCTTTTTGGAATGAGAGCTGAGCCTCATTCAACCCGGGCAGAATTAGTCAGCCTGAGCGATGATCTCGGCGCGGCGCTCGATGTAGTCATCAACGGTGACGCTTTCGTCAGCGAAGAATTCGAGATCGAGATCCTGCAGCTGCTGCTGGGTGTCGCTGGAGAGCGAGGAGTCGCCCGAGGGCAGCAGGCCGTTCTTGAGCAGACCAAGAGCCTTGGTCATGCAGGCGTTGGCGCCCGACAGGTCGATGTCGGTACGGATCGGCATGGAGCCCTTGACCATGTTGAACTTGAGCTGGGCTTCAGGCGAGATCAGGATGCGTGCCAGCTGGGCCTGGGCTTCGATCACAGCCGGATCGGTGCCTTCGGGAAGCTTGGGGAAGTAGAAGGAGTCACCGCCACCGGTCAGCTGATCGCCGACGCCGAGAGCGGGGAGACATTCATAGTCTTCACCGGGGACGCCGCCTGCGATCTGCAGATCGCCAGCGAGCCAGTCGCCATGGATGTTGCCGGCAGCAGTGCCTTCGAGCAGCTGATTGCCAACGTCACCGAAGGACGGAACCATGGTTTCGGGCGAAGTCACCTTGCGCAGGGCGTCGAGAGCTTCAGCAACCTTGCGGAATTCCGGCCCGCGAACGGCTTCCGGATCCTTGTCGGTGTTGATGCGCTTGACGAGGTCGGCACCACCGATGCCGTTCATGAGAACGCCGGGAATGCCGTTGATCGGCCAGCCGGTCGCGAGGCCGAAGGGCAGGATGCCGGCTTCCTGCAGTGCAGGCCAGGAGGCAACATATTCATCCCAATTGGTCGGGACGGGCTGGCCGATCTTTTCGTAGGCAGCAGTGGAGAGCCACAGCCAGTCCCACGAGTGGATGTTGATCGGCAGGCAGTAGAGACCGCCTTCGTAGCGGCACGGCTCGAGCAGGGACTGGTCGACATAGAAGCTGTCGATATCGAGATCGGCAACAACGTCGGTCAGGTCGCGCATCAGGCCAGCCTGGATGAGCTCCTCGGCATCACGGCCGGTGTTCATCTGGGTGGCGCCCATCGGGTTGCCACCGATGATACGGCTGATGATGACCGGGTTTGCGCCAGTGCCCGAACCGGCCAGCGCGCTGTCGACCCAGGTATTGCCCGTCTCTGCCTCGAAAATCTTGGCGAATTCGGCGATAGCGGCAGCTTCACCGGCAGAAGTCCACCAGTGGGTGACTTCAAGATCCGCTGCCATGGCCGAAGTCGAGCCGAGCAACGCAGTTGCCATGGCGGCAACTACTGCAAACTTCTTCATAGATATGTCCTCCCAACGAACACGAGGGGCCTCCGCCCCAATCATGCCGCCAGCCGCGAGGTTGTCTTCTTTGAATGAGACATCCCAGGCCGGCCGCGTGTAATCGATTGCAATTGACCAAAACGCCCAGTGCAATCGATTTCAGGAGTTTCATACAGGACTTGCGGACCTGTCAAGATCGTTTTAGACCCTTTGCAGAATTGACAGCGAATGGAGGCGCTGGCTCACGTGCAAGAACCAAGAAAAACGCCGACAATCCAAGACGTTGCGCGTTTTGCGAAAGTCTCTACAGCAACAGTGAGCCGCGCCCTCTCCGCCCCCGGAAAGGTGAGCGAGGCGACGCGCGCCCGTGTTTCGGAGGCCGTTCGTGTAACCGGTTACACGCTTAACCAGACCGCCCGCTCGCTGCGCCAGCGCAGTGCAAAAGCAATCCTGGTTGCCCTCCCTGACATCCGCAATCCGTTCTTTTCGTCGATCCTCGACGCCATCGAGCGAGAGGCGGCGCTGCGGGGCTATGGCGTCCTCGTCATCAACCTCTATTTCGGCAGGCAGACCGTGGGGCGGCTGCAGGATTTCCTGCTGTCCAATCGCGCCGACGGGCTGTTGCTGCTCGATGGCTCGATCGAGGTGGCGCAGCTGCAATCGTTGCGCGACCAGGCGGCGATGGTACCGGTGGTGATCGCCTGCGAGGAGATTCCCAAATCGGGTTTTCACACGGTTCTGACCGACAATATCGAGGCGGCGGAGAGGGCGACGCGGCACCTGATCGATCTGGGCCACACCCGAATCGGGCATTTGCTGGGGCCGGAGCAAAATATCGTTGCGCGCGAACGGCATAGCGGCTTCGCGCGGGCTTTGGACAAGGTCGGGCTCGAAGTGCGACCCGAGTGGTGCCTGCGCGGCAATTTCGAAATGGAAACGGGCTATGCAGCGGCGGCGCGGTTCCTGTCGCTGCCCGAGCGGCCCACCGCCTTCTTCGCGGCCAATGATGAATCGGCCATCGGCTTCCTCTCGGGACTGCGCCAGCACGGGATCATCTGCCCCCGGGACATCTCGGTCATCGGGTTCGATGATCTGGGCGTTACCCCGCATATCGACCCGCCCCTGACCACCATGCGCCAGCCGCGGGAAATGCTCGGGCGGATGGCCGCCGAGGCGCTTATCGACATGATCGAGGGCTCGGCGAACCGGGAAAAACCCCTGCGTATCGTCCTGCGGAGCGAGCTGGTGGTGCGCGAGAGCACCGGACGTCCGCCATCTGTGGAACGCGCCGACGCGCCTGCCCTGCCCTGACCCAAGAGGCATTCCATTTCCCGCAAAATGCGATAAAGGAAGGGCGCGCGGTCCCGTAGCTCAGCTGGATAGAGCAGCAGCCTTCTAAGCTGTTGGTCACAGGTTCGAATCCTGTCGGGATCGCCAGAATTTCAGTCGCTTTCCCATTTGTTTTTCCACGGTGGGATCGCTGGACGATCGATGCTGCAGAACTGCACTGTCGCAAGTCACGTCAGCCAGATCCCGTCGATTGCGGTAAGGACCTCGTCCTTATTACCTCGGTTCATGGTCCGGCTCATCAGAAGGATCGCACTCGTGCCAACCCTGTACTTTGTTCAAGGCTTCCGCGCCAAAGGGCGCAAGCTGGAGCCGGATCAGCCGCAGGCTGCCCGGTCGGCGGAGGCTGCGATAGCGGCAGCTGAGCGGATCGCGCCTTCAAGGGCGGGCGTCTGGGCCTACTCCGCAGACGTCGATGTGGAGGCCGACACCTATGACGAACCGAAAGTGCTGTTCAAGGCCGGCACCCTGCCGCCTGGCCTCGCCGAATAGGCGCCACACAAATCGCCAATGAGTTGCGGCCGCCGGAGTGATCCGGCGGCCGCGCTTCTGAGTTCGTTATGCGTTATTTTGCGAGTGAGGCATCCCAGAGGTAGACGCGTTCGTCGCGGCGGGCCTGCCAGTTCACCCGATCGGACACGCCGTAGAAGTCAGGCTGAAAGTAGAGCATCAGCCACGGCGGATCGTTGTAGAAAACGTCCAGCATGCGATTGATGATGGGGCGCTGCTCCTCCTTGGTGGTGGTCTTGGAGATGTCTGCCCAGCCGTTGAACCAGTCCGGGTTTTTCCAGGACGTGTAGTTGGTGCCGGATTCGACGGTGGCCAGATCGGTCATGTCGACAAGCGGCTCGGCGAGGTCACCACCGGTGCCCAGGAAGAACAGCGGACCGGCATCGTGCTCGCGGATGAGCGGGACATAGACCGAGGCGAATTCCAGCAATTCAACTTCGGTTTCGACGCCGATATCGTTGAGATACTGGCCAATGGCCTGAACGACATTGGCGTCATTGAGGTAGCGGCCGCGCGGCCCCTGCAGCTTGATATTGAAACGAACGCCGTTTTCGCCCCGCGGATAGCCGGCTTCGTCCAGCAGCTTTTCAGCCATCTCCGGATCATAGGGATAAGGTTCGATGTCGGGATTGCCGTTGGGCGGGTTCACCAGGCCCGTGGCGCGCTCGCACTCGAAATTGAGCAGCTGCGAGCAGATGGAGGGCACGTCGATGGCATATTGCAGGGCGACGCGAACATCGGTGTTCTGGATGGCAGCCCCACCCTCGCTTCCCTGGGCGAAATCATCGCGCAGATTGAAACCGACATAGATGCGGCGCGTGCCCTGTACAGCCTGGACCTCGGCCGTTCCGGAGGTGTTGATGGGCTCGAGCTGGTCGGGCGCCACATTGGTGATGATATCGACATTGCCGGCGATCAGCTCGGCCGAACGGGTCGATGCTTCCGGGATGATGCGATAGACGAGCGTGTCGAAATTGCCCGGCTCGCGGTATTTTTCAAGGACGATCTGGGAGGCGCGATCCCAGGTGGTCAGCTTATAGGACCCGGAGCCGATCGGGCGTTCGGCGGCTTCTTCCACCGTCATGGCCTCGTAGCTATCCTTGCAGTGGATCATCACTTCACTCATCAGCGTGAAAGCGATGGGGTTCTTGCGGCCGATGGTGATCTTGACCTCGGTGTCGCTCAGCGCCTCGGCGCTTTTGAAGCCGACCGAGGAGAAGATGTAGCCCGGCGTATTGCCGGTGAAATTGTACTGCGGATCGGCTGGGCGGGTGAAGGAATAGGCCACGTCTTCGGCGGTCAGCGGCTCGCCATCCGAGCAGGTAAGGCCCTCCGGGATGGTGTAGGTATATTCGAGCCCATCTTCCGAGATGGAATAGCCCGAGGCCAGATCGGGCACGAGGCCGCCGGTGGGAACCGGCTCATAGAGCGTCTGGAAGATGTGGCGGGCGATGTTTGAATTGTCGCGCGCTGAAATCTGTGCGGGATCGAACGTAACGGCGTCCGTGGACAGGCCCACCACGATGGTGTTGTCCGGCGGCGCTGCAATCACCGCAGAAACGGGCGCGACCAGCGCGACCGTGCCTGCTGCGAGCAGATGTCTTATGAGCTTCATGAGGAAACCCTCCTTCCTTGGGTCAGAAAACGGGGTGGTTTCGATGCCCCCTCAGACATCGAAACCACCTGGCGGATGCCATGCTAGTGCTTCAGACGACGCGAGACCGGCTTGCCGCCCTTGAAGACGGTGAGTTTGGTCTTGTCGCGCAGGATTGAGATATTTTCGGTGGGATCGCCGGCCACGAGGACGATGTCGGCGAACTTGCCCGCAATTAGCCGCCCGGCGTCGATCTGCATGAGGTCGGCACCCACCGCGGTCGCGCAATGGATCGCCTCGATGGGGGAATAGCCACCCTGGACGAGGAGTTCGATCTCGCGGAGATTGCCAGCGCCATGCGGCAGGAAGAAGCCGGCATCGGAGCCCATGGCGACCTTCACGCCCGCTGCCTTGGCACGCGTCAGACGCTCCCATTTGGCGGTTTCGGAATCGCTGGCCCATTTGAGCGTCCGCTCGGAGGCGCCGTGTTCCAGGATATAGGCCGAGGAGGCCTCGTTCACCGCGAGCGTGGGGACGAGGTAAGTGCCGTGCTCGGCCATATAAGCAAGCGTCTCGTCATCGATCCAGTGGGCGTGCTCGACCGTGTCGCAGCCGGCGCGGATGGCCGCAGACAGCGGGGGGCCGCCCGACGTATGGGCGCCGACCATGACGCCCTGTTCGTGGGCTTCTTCGCAGGCGGCAGTGATTTCGGCCAGCGTCATCTCGAAGCGGAAATAGCGCTCGTCGCGGCGCGAGCCGACGCAGGGATTGAGCTTGATGAAATCGGCGCCGCGCTTGAGCTGTTGGCGCACGCCGGCCCGGAAACCGTCGGGACCCTCGCAATTGGCGTTCATGTCGCGGAACATTACGTGATCGCCGAAGCCGGGCTGGTCCATGTGGCCGCCGGTGACGGTCAGGCCCAGGCCGCAGGCCTTGATGCGCGGGCCTTCGACCTGCCCGGCATCGATGGCCCGGCGCAGATCGATGATGGTCCCGCCCGGCGCGTGCATGTCGCGCACGGCGGTGATCCCGTATTCGAGCGTCTCGCGGGCATAGCGCGCGGCTCGCAGGGCCATTGCCGGGCAGTGTATCAGCGCCGTCTCGACCCGGAAGGCATCGAGATCCACCGCGCCGCTATAGGCCATGTGCACATGAGCATCGATGAGGCCGGGAATGATCGTCGTGCCTTTCGGCGCATCGATAATTTCGGCGCCCTCGGGCTGACCAATGTCGGCAGCGCGTCCAACGGCCTTGATGCGATCGCCCTCGATCAGGATGGCGGCCCCTTCGAGAGCCTTGGCTCCCGTGCCATCGATCAGCTTGTCGGCTCGGATCAGTTTCATGCGGCCACCTCGGCAGGAAAGGAAGAAATCAGTGTGCCGCCCTCGGCGACCTTGAAGCCGTCCTTGAATACGGTCAGCCGGCTTGCATCGCCGAGAATGGAGATGTCGGCGAGAGGATCGCCATCGACGACAAGCAAATCGGCCAGCTTTCCGGCTGCGAGCACGCCGACGGGCAGCGACATGAGTTCGGCATTGACGCGCGTGGCCGCAATGATTGCTTCCATCTCGGTGAAGCCGCCCTGAACCAGCAGCGCCAGCTCGCGCCAGTGCATGGTTCCGTGGGGCACCATGAAGCCGGCATCGGTGCCCGCCCCGATCTTGACCCCGGCCTTGCGGGCCTTTTCGAGCGACACCCATTTTGCGTCGCGGGAGGAATAGGCCCAGTCCGAGAGGGTCTGGCCGGGGGCGAGCTCAACCTCGAAATTGCGCTCGTTAACGAGCAGGGTCGGCACCAGAAAGGTGCCCCGCTCCGCCATCAGATCGATGCACTCATCATCGATCCAGTGGGCGTGCTCGACGCAATCAACCCCGTTCGCCACGGTGGCGGTGAGCGGAGGACCGCCGGAGGTGTGCGAGGCGACATAGAGCCCCTGCGCGTGGGCCTCGTCGCAGGCCGCCCGGATTTCGGCGGGGTTCATTTCCGGACGCCAATAGACGCCCGGCACCTTGCGCGACCCCACCGCGGTGTTGAGCTTGATGAAGTCGGCGCCCCGCCTTGCCTCGACGCGCACGCCCTTGAGGAACTCGTCCGGGCCGTCGCAGGGATGGGCAAACCCATCGAGCGAAACGTGATCGGCATAGCCGGGCAAGTCCATGTGACCACCGGTGACGGTCAGGCCGCGACCGCAGGCACTCAGGCGCGGTCCCACCACATCGCCACGCGCGATGGCGTTGCGCAGATCTATGGCGACGCCGCCGGGGGCGTGCATGTCGCGCAGGGCGGTGAAGCCGCTGGCCAGCGCCAATTGCGCGTGGGCGGCCGCGCGCAGGGCCATCGCCGGATAGGAGGTATCGGTCTGTTCGGCCCGCGCCACGGCTGCATTCTCGGAGCCGCTATAGACAATGTGCACATGGCTATCGATCAGGCCGGGCATGAGGGTGGAGCCGGGCCTGGTCTCGACCATGACCGCGCCGTCCGGCACGCCCATATCGGCCTGTCGGCCCACCGCGACGATCCGGCCTTTTTCCACCAGCACGGCGCCTTTCTCGATCGCCGCCGCTCCCGTGCAGTCGATCACCTTGTCGGCGAGAAAGATTTGTCTCATGGCGCGTTTCCTTCGTCGGTAATTTTGCGCAGGTCTTCAGGAAGGCCCTCCTGTCGGGGGCCTTGATGAAGTCTGCTCGTGATCTCTTTCGCTGCGGGCCGGTCGGGCCGGCCGTCCTTTATCCGGTCACTGCACCGCGACCCCGCCCTTGAAGACGCGGAGTTTGCTGATGTCGTGAAGAATGGAGATGTCATCGAGCGGATTGCCGTCAACGATGACGATGTCGGCATATTTGCCGGCTTCGAGGCGCCCCGCCTCGATCTCCATCATGTCGGCACTAGACGCGGTGGCGGCGACGATGGACTCCATCGGGGTGAACCCGCCCTTGACCATGAGCATGAGCTCATAGGCGCCCCATTTGCCGTTTTCGAGCTGGAAGCCGCTGTCGGTGCCGGTGCAGACGCGGATGCCGGCCTTGCGCACCAATTCGAGCGTCTTCCACTTGGCCGCGCTCGATTCCCGGTGCCAGCGCTTGTATTTTTCCGCCAGGTTCGGATTGTCGACGGCGTAGCTGGCATGAACATCGTTGATGGTCAGCGTCGGCACGAAAGTGGTGTTGTGCTTGACCATCAATTCTATGGTCGGCTCGTCGATCCAGTGACCGTGCTCGATCGTGTCGACCCCGTTGCGCACCGAGGCCGCGACACCGTCCGGACCATAGGTGTGAGCCGCAACATGGACCCCCTGGGCGTGCGCTTCATCGCAGGCCGCCCGGATCTCGTCTTCGGTCATCTCCTGCCGCCAGAAGCGGGTCGGGCTGTTGTGATAGGAGACCCAAGTGTTGAGCTTGATAAAGTCGGCGCCGCGCTTGAGCTGCTCGCGCACACCCTGACGGAAACCGTCGGCGCCATTGCAGGGCGCGGTCATGTTGGCGAAGCTGACGTGATCGGCCCAACCGCCCTCGTCCATATGACCGCCGGTTACGGTGAGACCCATGCCGCACGCCTTGATGCGCGGCCCGGTAATATACCCGGCATCGATGGCCTTGCGCAGATCGATGATCGTTCCGCCCGGAGCGGCAAGGTCACGGACGGAGGTGAAGCCTGACCGCAGCGTCTGCTGGGCGTAATAGGCGGCGCGCAGGGACATGTCGGCATAGGACATGCTCGCCATCTCCCATTTGTGCATGCCGGTCTCATCCGGCGTACCCGGCGAGCGCAAATGCACATGGGCGTCGAACATTCCCGGCATGACCGTGCCGTCCGTGTCGATGATTTCGGCCCCTTCCGGAACACCGATATCGGCAGCGCGACCGGCGGCGACGATCCGGTCACCTTCGAACAGCACCGCCCCCTGGTCGATACTGCCGCCCTTGCCATCAATCAGAACCCTGCCGCGGATCAGATGCTTCACAAAAGCCCCCTCGAACTTTGTAACATCTGTAGACTGTCATACATAATTTGATGACACAACCTTTAGCAGTTGCAGAAAATGCCTGTTTTTGAGGCGTTCCTGCGGGCGTGGTAGTATCCGGGCGGGAAAATTGCGGGGCAAATTGCTTATACCAGGGGTCGCAATCTCGGCGGCTTGCCTCGCGGGAGCGGTCATTTGCCGCGCGAGCGGGCGATGGCAGAATATGGGCACAGGCTCTATGACGCCTGCCAAAGCGTCTCGCGCATAAACACCGTGATTTGTTCGCGCAGTGGCTTATCAAAGAGGGCAGGAAGCGACGCTGCGCGGGGAGCGGACGATGAGTAGCAGATCCAATTTCTTTGGCCTCAGCCTGCGCGATCTCGACATTCTGCGGCGCCTGCTTTCGGTTCGGAGCGTGTCGGGCGTGGCGGCGCAACTGGGCCAGAGCCAGCCCTCGGTCAGTGCGATCCTGCGCCGGTTGCGCGACATTTTCGGCGATCCGCTGCTGGTCCGGTCGGGCCAGAAGATGGTTCTCACCGAAAAGGGCATGCTGGTTTCCGCGCAGGTGGACGCGCTGATGAACGGCTTCGTCGACCTACTGGAATCGGACGAGACGTTCGACCCCGCCACCTCGGAACGGACAATTCGGATCGCGGCGGCGACCTCGTTCGAGTTCTTTCTCGTGCCCCACCTCATCGCCGAGCTGAACCGGATCGCGCCACGCTGCCGGCTCGAGCTTTTCGTGCCCACTCTGCACAGCGGTGACGAAACGGAGCGGGAATCGGGCGGGCTCGATGCCATCGTCGGGAACTGGCCCGTGCCGCCGGCGCACCTCAAGCACATGCCTTTGGCGAGCGCGGAATTGGCCTGCCTCGTCTGCGTTTCCCATCCCCTCCCGGCGGGCACGCAGTTGACCCTCGAAGACTATGTAAGGCTGAGCCACATCTCCCCGTCTTCCCAGCAGGATTTGTCGATCAGCCCCATAGAGGGGATGCTGGCGCGGCTGGGGCTCGAGCGGCGCGTGGTTATTTCCGTCCCCGACTATTCCATCATTCCGCAATTATTGCCCGGAACCCAGCACGCTTTCACCGTCGGGCGGCGTTATGCCGAGCATGCGACGCGCGGCGGCAGGCTCAAACTTCTGCAAATGCCCGAAGAGCTGGGCGTAATGGCCTTCTACCTGCTCTGGCATGAGCGCTCCCAGGCCAGCCGCTATCACCGCTGGCTGCGGGAGACTATACGCCGGCTCGTACGGGAGCAGGATGTTTTGGCGGTTCCAGGCGGTCGCCCATAAGGCCGGGATTATGACTCATATATGGGATGGGCAACTTTTCCTGTCCTGGTGCCCTGCCTAGTCTGAATTCAACGTGCCTTTGCGAGTGGGCACGGGAACAGCGTTATTAAACTTAACATAGCAGGGAATCATGAAACGCATCGCTTGTTACGCGGCAGTGACCGCAGTGAGCCTTTTCCCGTGCCTGCCAACCTTTGCGCAGGATTACTCGGGTCGCACTCTCGTCGTCGGCACCTGGGGCGGCGATATCGAACGCCTCCTCCGGGAGCATGTTGCCGGCCCGCTCGAAGCCAAGACCGGCGCCAAGGTCGAGTTCCTCCTCGGCGGCAGCGGCGATCGCCTCTCCAAGATGGTGGCGGAACGCAATAATCCCACCATGGATGTGACCTTCCAGAACATTTATGAAGCGCCCTCCGCGCTGAAGGAAGGCCTCGTCATTGCACCTGACGCCGCTCTCGTTCCCGCCGCAGCCGACGTCTGGGCCGGCATGAACGATGGCTGCTACGCGATGAGCCTTGTCGGGCTCGGCATCGCCTACAGCAAGGCCGTATTCCCTGAAGCCCCGGAATGGTCCGATCTGTGGAACCCAGAACTCAAGGGCAAGATGGCCTATGCCCCCTATCCGAGCTCGGAAGGCGACGGCATGCTGGCCGTGGCCGCCCGCATCGCCGGCGCGGACGAAACCAACCCGGACGCGGCCTTTGCAAAGCTGGCCGAGCTGGGCGCGCCGATGCTGACCTATAACAGCCTCGATGAAGTGCTGACCCTGATGGATGCCGGCGAAATCGCCGCCGCGCCGATGATCTCGGGCTATGTCATCTCCAACCTCGAGAACTACGAAGGCATCGGCTTCGTGTTCCCGAAGGACCCCGGTCCGGTGCTGGTGCGTGACATGGTCTGCCAGGTCGCCAACAGCCCTGAGCCCGAGCTGGCCCAGATGTTCATCGACCTCGCCCTCGGTGTCGAAACCCAGACCGCCTACGCCAATGAACTGAACTTCGGCCCGACCAATTCCAAGGTCGTCCTGTCCGATGAACAGGCCGCCAAGGTGATCAACACGCCGGAAGAGGTGAAAAGCCTGCTCCAGCTCGACTGGACCTATGTCATTGCGCAGCGCTCTGACTGGACCGACCGCTGGAACAAGGAAATCCTCGGCCAGTAATCAGTCTGCCCGAGCACAGGACCGCACGCCTTGAACCAGACACCGGACATCACCCCGACGACAACGGCGCTCCTCGTCGCGCCCGCGGCCGTCCTGATGTTCGGTGTCTTCGTGCTGCCGTTCCTCTTTCTGGTGGTATTGAGCTTCTGGAGCCAGGTGCCCGGCTCGCTCAGTCTCGACACCAGTTTCACTCTCACCAACTATGTCCGCATCTTCAGCGACAGCTATTATCTGGGCGGTTTGTGGACGACGCTTTGGCTGAGCGGCTTCGTGACGCTCATCTGCCTGCTCCTCGCCCTGCCCCTGGCGCGGTGGATCGTGCTCCATGCGGGGCGCGCCAAGGGCCTGCTCATCGGCATCTCGATCCTCCCGCTGATCTGTGGCGCGCTCTTGCCCACGCTGGGACTCGTCAATCTCCTGAGCCCGCTCGGCTTCATCAATGGCGCGCTCAAATCGATGGGCCTGATCCAGACCAGCCTGCCGCTTCTGGGCAATATTACCGGCGTCAGCATCGGGCTCGTGCAGGCCTTCCTGCCGCTGATGGTGCTGCCGCTCATCAACACTGTTGAACGAATTCCGCACGACTATGAAAAGGCCGCCATGTCCCTTGGCGCGTCGCCATTCGTAGTCTGGCGGCGAGTGCTGCTGCCCTTGATGCTTCCGGGCATCGTGGCCGGCAGCCTCCTCGTTTTCTGCGCCGCGCTCACGGCCTTCGTGACGCCGCAGATTCTCGGCCAGGGCAAGGTCGTTACCTTTGCCTCTCTCGCCTATCAGCAGGCCGCCATGGTGCTCGACTGGCCCTTTGCCTCGGCCCTCGGCATTGTCATGCTGCTGTTCCTCGCCCTCGCCGGTCTTGTCGGCGCGCTGATTTCCCGTCGACTGGCGAGGGCCTCATGACATCTCGTTTCGGCAAGGGCCTGATGCTCGCGGGCGTCGTGGCCATCCTGCTGTTCCTCCTGGCCCCGATCCTGGTGCTGATCTTTTCGGCCTTCGACGGCGGCAATATTTTCCGCTTTCCGCCGCGCAGCTATTCGCTGCGCTGGTTCGAGGAAGCGTTCAACCACAACGAGTACAAGAGCAGCCTGTGGATCAGCACAGTGCTGGGCGTCATCTCGACGGCCATCGCCGTCGGGCTTTCGAGCCTCGCCGCCTTCGGCCTTGTGCGCGGGAAGCCCTCCTATCGCCTGGCGCTCGAAGTGCTGCTGCTCGCTCCGCTTACCCTGCCGCTGGTGGTCTGGGCCATCGCGCTGTTGTCGATCTACGCGCAATTGGGCATGAACGGCACACTGCCCGGCCTGATCCTTGCCCATGTCACCATCACCATGCCGTTTGCGGCGCGGATCATGATCGCCACGTTTGACGAGATCGATCCCAAGCTCGAGGCCGCAGCCAAGAGCCTCGGCGCCTCACCCTGGAATGTCGTGCGCCGCGTCACCCTGCCCCTAGCCATGCCCGGACTTCTGTCCAGCACGGCCATCGCCTTCCTCGTTTCGTTCAACGATGTGGTGGTGACGACGCTGATCGCGGGAGCCGGGTGGATTACCTTCCCGGTCCGCACCTTCTCGCGGCTGCGCACCGAGGGTATCGACCCGACAACGATCGCCATTGCCGCGATGATCGTCGGCTTCACAATATTGGTGATCGTCCTCGGACAGCGCCTCTTCCAGCTTTCAAGGCGGTTCTGATGACCGGATCTTCCTATCTACGCATCCGCTCCGTGCAGAAGAGCTACAAGGGCGCGGTGGCGCTGCATGACATCAACCTCGATGTCGAACAGGGCGCGTTCATCTCCCTGCTCGGCCCCAGCGGTTGCGGCAAGTCGACCCTGCTGCAGATCCTCGCCGGCCTGCTCGACGCCGATCGCGGACAGATCGAACTGGGCGGCGAAGACATCACCGATCTGCCGCCCTGGAAACGCAATATCGGGCTGGTGTTCCAGAACTATGCGCTGTTTCCCCATCTCAGCATTCGCCAGAATGTCCGCTTCGGGCTCGACATGCTGGGCATGGACCGCGCCGAAGCCGAAAAGCGCGTCGATGAATCCCTGGCCATGGTCGGTCTCGACCCTGCGCTGAGCCGTCGGCCCGGCGAACTCTCGGGCGGTCAGCAGCAGCGTGTCGCCATTGCCCGGGCCATCGCCATCCGGCCGCGACTGCTGCTGCTCGACGAACCGCTTTCCAATCTCGATGCCGTGCTCCGCCACAAGGTGCGCCTCGAACTGCGCGAGTTGCACGACCGCACGGGGATCACCACCATCATGGTGACCCATGACCAGGCCGAGGCCCTCGCCACCTCCGATCGGATCGCGGTGATGAATTCGGGCCGGATCCAGCAGTATGAGCCGCCGGAGACCCTTTATCGCGCGCCGGCGACTGCGTTTATCGCGGGCTTTGTCGGTAGCCCGCCTGCAAACCTCCTGCCGCTGACGGCCAGGGATGCCGACAGCTGGACCCTGGCAAACGGGCATGTCTGGCGGCCTCTCGCCCGCCTCGCCCCCCAGGCCAATGGCGTCAAACCCGGCACGGCGTGCCTGATGGCGCTGCGGCCGGAGACCCTCGCCATCGAAACCGCCGGCGAGGGCGGCCTGTCGGCCCGAATTGCCGCGATCGAATTCGTCGGTGGGGACCGGCTTGTCCATGTCGAGACGGGCGGCACGCAGTTGACCGTGCGAATGGCCGCCGAACAGGCGATCGCTGGCCCCGAAATCCTGCTTTTCCCGCCGCAAGAGACGCCTCTCTTGTTCGACGCGAATGGCGGCATGCGGTTGCAAGCCGCACTTTAGTGATGGAGATTGTGATGACCGATCGTGGTCGCTGGGCGGGTCGCAACCCTGCCAAAGACGAGTTGCGCAATGCCATCTGGGATCAGCTGGTCGAGGACGGGGTCGCGATTGGCCCTGCGCGCAGCCATATCCCCAATTTCACCGGCGCCGATATTGCCGCCTGGCACATGACCCAGATTCCGGCCTGGAAGACTGCCAAGGCGGTCAAGGTCAATCCCGATTCCGCCCAGTACTCGTTGCGGTTGCGGGCGCTCTACGAGGGCAAGACCCTTTATTGCCCCGTTCCCGAACTGGTGCAGAGCGCGCCCTATGTCCGCATCGACCCTGTCGTGCTCAAGGAAAAGGGCATTACCTTCGAGCTGGCTGCCAGCCATCAGGGCTATATGCACCATGGCGAGCGGATCGAATTCACCGACATCCCCGAGCTCGATTTCTGCGTGTTCGGCTCGGTGGCCGTTACCCGGCAGGGGGCGCGGACCGGCAAGGGCGGCGGATTCGCCGATCTTGAAGCCGGCGTGCTCAACGAGCTGGGCCGGATCAGGCCCGACACGCCGCTGGTCACCAGCGTCCACTCCACCCAGGTGGTGCCGGACGGCAACATCGTCATGATGGATTTCGACTGCTGGATGGACTACGTCGCCACCGAACAAGAGCTGATCACCACCAACAGCGCTCATCCCCGCCCCAAGGGCATTTCCTGGGACCATGTGCAGCCCGATCAGTTCGAATCGATCCCATTTCTGCGCGAACTGCAGGCCGGCTCGAGCCGCTAAGCGCATTTGAAGAGTTGCAGCGCCCGGCCAGAACGCCGGGCGCTTTTTTGTCTCTGCCGATCGGACGACTTCTATTCGACCGCTTCCGGGATCCAGACCACCATCGAGCCCTGATTTCGGTTGGCCCAGAGGTAGTAGGGGATGGCCGTGAGGGTGGCAGAGGTCTCCTGGGGGGGCGCGGTTCGGTAAAGCTGAGTGAAGTCGGCTTCCTCGATTGCGGTCCCAGCGGCGTGCAGCTTAACGATGCCGCCGAAGAGGTTTTTGTCCATCTCGGTGCGCAGCTCGGCACTGCGAGGGAGTTTGAGGCGCTGGACCCTACCCTCCCCGTTGTCGGTTTCTTCAAGGCAATAGACCAGCGGCCCGCGCTTGAGCGCAACGCGACCGGCGTCCATGATAACGCCGGGATGGGCGTAGAGGCGGACCGGCGGCATGGGGAGCGTCAGGGTGACGACGTCGCCCTTGGTCCATAGACGGTTGATGGTGACATAGCCGGCC
The DNA here is from genome assembly GCF_029201545.1 of Devosia sp. FJ2-5-3. Lineage (NCBI taxonomy): Bacteria > Pseudomonadati > Pseudomonadota > Alphaproteobacteria > Hyphomicrobiales > Devosiaceae > Devosia > Devosia sp. FJ2-5-3. The sequence continues at coordinate 2,805,974 of NZ_CP104007.1, forward strand.
TTGGCCGATGACACATCCACCGCGTCGCCATTGACCGCCAGCTTGGCATCCGAGCACCAGCCGGGAATGCGCAGTTTGACGTCGAAGGTTTTGGGCGTTTCCGGATCGACGTGAATGGTGATGTCGCCGGACCAGGGATAGTTGGACTCTTCCCTCAGGCTCACCTTGGTGCCTGATATTTCCACGTCCGAGGCAATACCGCCATAGAGGTGGAAGGCGACGCCGTCGGCGGCGGTCGAGAGGAAATAGCCGCCGACCGAGGCGACGAGGCGCGAGACATTCATGGTGCAGCAGGGGCAGGTGTGCCAGTCCCAGCGGGTCGGGGTGCCATCGCTTTCGAGCGGATTGGCGTAGAAATAGTGCTCGCCATCGCGGCTGAGGCCGGAGAGCGCGCCGTTGAACATGGCGAGCTCGAGGATATCGGCATATTTGCCATCGAGATCGAGATGCAGCATGCGCTGAGCCCAGAAGATCAGGGCAACCGAGGCACAGGTTTCGGCATAGGCGGTCTGGTTGGGCAGGTCGAAATCGTGGGTAAAACCCTCATTGTGTGCCGAGGGGCCGAGGCCTGCCGTGACATACATTTTTGTCTGCATGACATCGTCCCAGAGGACTTCGCAAGCCCGCTTGAGATCGGCGTCGCCAAGTTCGGCGGCGAGGTCGGCCATGGCGGTATAGAGATACATGGCGCGCACGGCGTGGCCGACGACCTTGTCCTGCTCGCGAACCGGTTTGTGGCTCTGGGAATATTCGTAATTGCCGAAGACATAGCGCTGGCCGGCATCCCCGCCCTCACGCTGATCGCGCTCCCAGTCGAAATAATGTGGCGGCTGGCGGCCGCGCTCATTGATCATATAGGTGGCGAAGTCGAGGTGCTTCTTTTCGCCGGTGAGGTAATAGAGCTTCATCAGGGCAAGCTCAATTTCCTCGTGGCCGTCATAGCCGCGGCGCTGGCCAGGGCCGGTGCCGAACTCGGCGTAGATATGGTCGAGATAGCGCTCCATGATGTCGAGGAAGCGCCGGCGGCCGGTAACCTGGAAATAGGCCACAGCGCCTTCGAGCAGGTGGCCGGCATTATACATCTCGTGATTGTCGCGCAGATTGGTCCAGCGTTTTTCGGGCTCGCGACCGAGATACCAGCAATTGAGATAGCCGTCGGGCGCCTGAGCCTTTTCGAGATCGTCGATAGCGGCCTCGATCTTGGCTTCGATATCGGCATCGCGCCGATGGGCGAGCGCATAGCTGGCCGCCTCGATCCACTTGCCGACATCGCTGTCCCAGAACACCTGAACGGTGAAGCCATTGGGGTGGCGCGGGAAGCGCAGCGGCGGCGGTGGATTGGGGAGTTTGAGACTGTCGAGAATGCCGTATTCGCCGAGCTTTTTATGCTGGCTGGGGACGGTGCGGGCGAGGACCGTGTCGAGCCGTTCATGCCAGAACTGGCCTTCCAGCTTGACCGACGGGAACGGGACGGGAGCGTAACGAGACATATTATGTGCCCTTAGAGTGCGACGCCGGTTTGCGGATCGAAGAGGTGGATATTTTCGGGCGCTATGGAGAGGCCGATGCGATCGCCTGGCCTGAGGCTTGAGCGCTCGGACTGAACCAGCTGGAACGCGCCATCGGGCGAGGTCAGATAAGTGGCGGAACCGGTGGATTCGATGACACCGATCTCCAGATGGAAGGTGGCGTCAGTGCTGGCGGGCTGGAGATGTTCGGGGCGCAGCCCGACGACCACCGCCCTGCCCGGCTCGAGACTGCGCGGCAATGGCAGTTCACCGGCGCCATCGGCGAGGACTACGGATCTGCCAGCCTCGGCAATGCGGCCGTCGATGAAATTCATGGCCGGTGAGCCTATGAAGCCGGCGACGAAGCGATTGACCGGCTTGTCGTAGAGGTCGAGTGGGCGGCCCTGCTGCTCGATGATGCCATCGCGCATGACGACGACCCAGTCGGCCATGGTCATGGCCTCGATCTGGTCGTGGGTAACATAGACCGAGGTGGCGCCGAGGCGATCATGGAGCGCGCGGATCTCCTTGCGCATCTGGACGCGCAAAGCCGCGTCCAGATTGGAGAGCGGCTCATCGAAGAGGAAGGCTTTGGGGTTGCGGATGATGGCCCGGCCCATGGCGACGCGCTGGCGCTGGCCGCCGGAAAGCTGGCGGGGATAGCGCCCGAGGAGCTGGGAGAGACCGGTCGTGGCCGCGACTTCGGCGGCCTTGGCCTTTGCCTCGGCCTTGCCGACGCCATGGAGGCGCAGCGAATAGGTGAGGTTTTCCTCCACCGTCATATGCGGGTAGAGCGCGTAGGACTGGAACACCATGGCAATGTCGCGATGGCGCGGCGGCACGCCGGTCATGGTTTTTCCGGCGATCTTGAGTTCGCCTGCGGTGATGGTTTCGAGGCCGGCGATGGAGCGCAGAAGCGTGGACTTGCCACAGCCGGAGGGGCCGACCAGGGCAACGAAGCTGCCCTTTTCGATGGTCAACGAGATGGTCTTGAGGGCATGGAAGCTCCCATAATGCTTGTCGATGCCGATGAGCTCGATCTGTGCGGTCATTTGAGGGCTCCCGAGGTGAGGCCGGAGACAATGCGGCGCTGCAGGATGACGAAGGCGAGGAGGATCGGCGTCACATAGATGGCCGAATAGGCCATGATCGAGCTCCAGTCGGTGGAGTTGGGCCCAAGGAAGCCGGAGAGGCCAACGCTGGCCGGCTGCTGGGTGGGGCTCTGGATGATGGACTTGGAGTAGATGTATTCGCCGAAGGCACTCATGAAGGTGAGGATGGCGCAGACCAGAATGCCGTTTCGCGCCAGGGGCAGGACGATGGAGAAGAAGGCCCCGATGCGCGAATTGCCATCCACCAGCGCGGCTTCCTCGAGTTCGCGCGGGACGCTCATGAAGGTGGCGCGCACCAGCACGACGAAGAACGGCATGGCCTTGGCGGCGGCGGCCAGCACCACCGCGGTGCGCGGGTAATTGAGGAGGCCGATCTGGTTGAAGCCGACGAAGAGTGGCGTCACCATGACCGAGGCCGGTAGGACCTGCAGCATCAGCACGCAGAAGAGGCCGACATCGATCCAGACATTGCGGTAGCGGGCCAGCACATAGGCGCAGCCTGTGCCCAGGATCACGGTGATGGCGGTTACGCCGGAGGCGATGAGCACGGAATTGGAGAGGAAGACCGGCATGTTCCGCCGGGCCCAGACCTCCGGGTAGATCCCCGCATTGGGATTGTTGGGCCATAAGGTCGGCGGATTGGCGAAAATCTCAGAGCCCGTCTTGAGGCTGGTGACATACATCCAATAGAGCGGAAAGAGATAGATCGCGGCGAGCGCCAGCGCCACGACGAGCAGGAACCAGGGGGTGTAGGTCTTGGTCATCCGCGCACCTCATGGCGCGTCGAGCGCACATAGATCACTGAAGCAAAGAGCACGAGCAGGAACATCATGACCGAGACGGTTGCGCCCTTGGCGAAGTCATAGAGCTGGAAGCTCAATTGCCAGGACCAGAAGCCGGCGACGTTGGAGGTGTTTGCGGGCCCGCCTTCGGTGAGCGCGGGGAAGAGGTCGAACTGCTGGAGCGTGCCGATGAGGCCCAGCGAGAGCACCGCACCAATGGTGGGGCGCATCATCGGCAGGGTGATGGTCCAGAAGCGCTGGAAGGCATTGGCGCCATCGAGCTCGGCGGCCTCGTAGAGATCGCGCGGGATGGCGGCGAGACCCACGGAGAGCAGCAGCATGTTGAAGGCGAGACCGAGCCAGATATTGGCGATGATGACGGCCCAGATGGAGAAATTCGGGTCCGACTTCCAGAAGATGTTGGACTGGATGATGCCAAGGCTCTTGAGGATGACATTGAGCACGCCGAAATCGCCGGCGAGGATCCAGCTCCAGATGGCGCCGACGACAAGGCCGGGCATGACCCAGGAGACGAGGAACAGGCCGCGGATGGTGGAGGCGCCAGGGAAATTCTGGGCAAAGAACAGCGCCAGCGCAAAGCCGAGCACGAACTGTCCGGACATCGAGCCGAAAACGAAGATCAGCGTGTTGCGGGTGACGAGCCAGAATTCGGGCTGCCGCACCACGGCGACGTAATTGTCGAAGCCGACAAAGGGCCGGAACAGCACTCCGAGGGTGAACATGTCCACCTGCTGAAAGCTCATCAGCACATTATAGATGAGCGGCAGGCCTGCCAGGGCGACAAGGAAAAGCAGGGCGGCGCCCACGAGGAGGATATCGAACCCCACCCCGTCCCGCAGCCAATTGAAAAAACGCGACACCGCATCCTCCAGGGCATCAGAAGAAAATGCCGGCCAGAGCGTTCTCCGGCCGGCCAGTGGTCGGGAGGACTATTTTCCGAAGATGGTATCGATGGTGGCCTGGGCCTGGTTGAGCGCATCCATGGCCGGCATCTGGCCAGTCAGGGCCTGCTGTTCGGCGTCATAGATGGCCTTGGAGATCTTCTGCCATTCCGGATGCGGGCCACGCGGCTGAGCGAACTGCAGCTGCTCCTGGAAGACCTTGAGGGCCGCGTCCTTTTTCTCGATGCCGGTGACCGGCAGCTCGATATCGCCACGCGCCGGCAGATTGCCGAACTCGGGGAAGATGCGGTCTTCCTGGTCGACGAAATATTCGAGCAGGCGGAAGGCTTCGTCCGGATGCTGGGTGTTGGCCATGATGCCCCAGTTGAAGCCGCCGAGCGCGGAGGAGCGCTCATCGTCGGCGTCGATGGTGGGGAGCAGAGCCACGCCCCAATCGAACTTGGCGTCCTCGACCATGCGGTCGATTTCCCACGGACCGGAGATGGCCATGGCGGCATTGCCGGAATTGAAGACGCCGGTGGAATCCCACTGGCCGAGGCTGAGCACGTCGCGGCTGGCATAGCCGTTGTCGATCAGGCTCTTCCAGATATCAAGGACCTTTGCCGCGCCCTCGGTATTCACCTTGTCGGCGCCACCGCCGGACATCTGGATGATCGGCAGGAACTGGAAAGTGCCCTCTTCGCCGGCGCGGGCCGAGAAGGTGATGCCGTAGATATTGTTGGCGGGATCGGTCAGCTTGGCGGCGTAGTCGGCGACTTCGTCCCAGGTCTTGGGGGGCTCGGTCAGGCCCGCCTTGGCGAAGAAATCCTTGTTGTAGAAGATACCGATGGTGTCGGTATATTTGGGCAGGCCGAAGAGTTTTCCGTCCCAGGTGACCGAATTGAGCGGGCCGGCGAAATATTCGGCCTTGCTGATGATATCGGAAGCCGCGACGCGATCAGTGATGTCGAGCATAGCCCCGCGCGAAGAAAACAGCGCGAAATCGGGATTGTCGAAGGAGACGATATCGGGCGCATTGCCGGTGGCGAAGGCGCGCAGCGTCTCGTTGACGATCTCATCGAAGGGGATGCCGCGATATTCGACAACGATATCCTCGTTGGCGTCATCGAATTCCTTGGAATAGGTATCGGCGATGCCCGGACGATCGACGCCGTCGATGGACCAGACCTTGAGCGTTACCTGTGCGTAAGCAGGCGTTGCGGCAATCAACGCGCCGAAGGCGAGACCGGCCAATAGACCGAACTTGGTAAACTGCATTATATCCTCCCTTGCGGCCTCGGCCGCGATCCGTGCCGCATCGGGTTTCCTCTTCCCGAGCGGTACTTTCCTCGCTGCCATGGGCACGCCAATGCCCGTGGCAGCACTCCCTAAGCCTCGTGCGACACCCTTCCCTCTTCGTGAGCGGCAGGCAGACCACTGCCGCAGGACTGGCGGACCACGAGTTTGCATGGCAGCGTGCGGATGCCCGGCTCGACCGGCTTGCCCTCGGCAAGTTCCAGGATCAGGCGTCCGGCCTCGCGGCCGAGTTCCTTCAAATTCATGTCGATGGTGGTGAGCGGCGGGCGCGTCGCCGCCGAGACGATTTCCCAATTGTCGAAACCGATGACGGCGACATCTCGGGGGACGGAAACGCCGCGCTCGCGCAGGGCATCGACGACGCCGCGGGCGATCTGGTCATTGCCGCAGAAAATGCCATCGGGCGGTTCGGGGTCGGCCCATAGTTGAGCGATCGCTTCGTGCCCCCAGGCCTCGGACCATGGACCATGCAGGACGGACGCCCCCGCCCCGGCCAATGCGCGAAAGGCGGTGGCACGGGCCGATACCGAGGCAAAACTCTCGGGGCCGGTGACATGGACGAGGTTGCGACGGCCAAGGTCGAGCAGATGTTGGGTGGCGAGGCGGCCGCCGAGGGCGTCATCCGAGACAAGGGTGACCGCATCGTCCGGGCCATCGGTGAAGGCATAGACGACGGGCACGGGAAGATTGGAGAGATCGACAGGCAGGCGACGGTCGATGCGCTTGCCGGTGGCGATGATGCCATCGACCTGCTTGTCCAGCATGGCGTCGACATGGATCTTCGCCAGCGCCGCATCGTCCTCGATGCCGCACAGAAAGACCGAGACGCCGTGATCGATCAGCGCTTCGTTGATCCCGGCCATGACCGGCAGGGTGAAGCGGCCATAGGTGTCATTTGTGAGCAGGCCAATGGTGAAACTGCGTTGCTGGGTCAGCGCCCGCGCCATCGCATTGGGGCGGAAGCCGAGGCTCGCCGCCGCTTGCTTCACGCGGGTACGGGTTTCCTCGGTCATCCGGCCGGTATCGTTCAGGGCCTTGGACGCAGTCGCAACGCTGACGCCTGCCACGCGGGCGACGTCATAGATGCGGATGCGCTCAGCCTTGATCACGTCCCGATACCTCAATGGAAAACCCTTTTCTCAGGTTAGGTAAAACGGTTTCTCAAGCCTCGTCAATAGTCATACTTATTGTCATACATTCACATGGGCGCCGCCGCGCGCGGCCTTAAGATGATTGAGGCCGTGAACTTGCCCGGTCATCTCAAGCGCATCGCGATAGACCGGGTCGTGCCAGCCCTCGATGTCGATGGAGCCCGACCAGCCGGCGAGGCGCAGCTCGGAAATAATGTCGGTCCAATTGCTGTCGCCAAAGCCGGGCGTGCGCATGAAGACGAAGGGATGCTTGCCGAAGATGCCGTGCTCGCGAATGACGTCCCAGCGGATGGTGGCGTCCTTGCCGTGGACGTGGAAAATCTTGTGCGCCCATTTGCGGATCTGTGGCAGCGGATCGATGAGATAGACCATCTGGTGGCACGGTTCCCATTCGAGTCCGATATTGTCCTGGGGCGTCTCGTTGAACATCAACTCCCAGGCATCGGGATTGTGCGCGATGTTCCAGTCGCCGGTCTGCCAATTGCCGTCCATGGCGCAGTTTTCAAAGGCGATGCGGATGCCCCTATCGGCGGCGCGTTGGGCCAGCTCGGTCCAGACCTTCTTGTATTGGGGCAGGCTATCGGTCAGCACTTTGTTACGGATGCGCCCGGTAAAGCCGGCGACGCAACTGGCGCCGAAATGGTGGGCGTTGTCGATGCAGTCCTTCCAGCCCTGCAGGGTCTGGCGGTCCATCTCCTGGTCTTCCAGCACATTGCCGAACATGCCCAGGGTCGAGATCGTAATATCGCGATCGCCGATGGCGTCGCGGCTGCGCTTGCCCAGCTCGGCAAGGTCCTGACCATTGGTGGTCTGCCAGAAGAACGGCTCAAAACTCTCAAAGCCGAGATCGGCGATTTCAGCGATACGCTCTGCCGCCTTGCCGGCTGACGCGGAGACCATGGTGCCGATGCGGATGGATTTGGCTGGGTCGGTCAATGCAGTGTTCCTAAATGTCGATAGCAACGCGTTGGCCCAGGCGCGAACTTTCGATCGCAGCGAAGACCATGGCGAGGCTTTTTATGTTGTCGGATGAAACGGTTTCCGGCGGACGGCCGGTCTCGATGGCGGTGAGGAAGTCGGCGATGACGCTGGCATGGCCGTGCGTCTGCGTGTCGTCCGCGGGTGGCGGGATATCGATGGCGGTAAGATCGCGGAAGAAGCCGGTGTCGCCGGTGGCGATATTGGCTTGGAAGGCGTCAGCGCCATCCCAGAGCACCGTGCCCTTGCTGCCAACAATGCGCCACGCGCTTTCCCAGGAGGTATTGGCCCCCTCGGCAGCCCAGGAGCCGCGATAGTTGAAGACGACATTATCGTCCAACTCAAAGATCGCATTGGCGGCGGCGCCGTGGCGATACCAGGAGCCCGGCGGATTGGTCTGCAGGCAATAGACGGCGCGAGGCGACTTGCCGGACATGAAGCGGGCGGCATCGAGCGTGTGGATGGCCATGTCGAGCAGCAGGACGTTTTCCATTTCATCGCGAAAACCGCCGAAATGGGCGCCGATGAAGAAATCGCAATTGAGGCTGGCCAGCTCGCCGATGGCGCCGGATTCGATGAGACGGCGAAGGCGCCTGACGCCGGGAATGAATCGTCGGTTCTGCACCACGGCGTGAATGCGGCCGGCGGCCTTCGCCTCGGCAAGAAGATGGTGGGCCTCCGCGAGGCTCGCCGCCATCGGCTTTTCGCTGAGCACGTGGCAGCCATGGCGGAGGCCGGCTTCGACCACGCCGGCGCGGGCGGGAGGAACGACGACGTCGAAAAGAAGATCGGGCTTGGTCTCGCCTAGCACCGTGTCGAGGTCGGTACCGATGCTGGCGGCGGAGAGGCCGAACTCAGCGGCCCGCGCGGACGCGGTGGCGAGATCGAGATCGACGAGCCCGACGATCTCCACCCTGCCCTTGAGCAGGTCGTGCTCGCGAAGGGCTGTGAGCCAGCCTTTGGACATGGCGCCGCAACCGGCCAGAACCGCTCTGAATACCAAGACTTCCTCCCGACGGGCCCTGAGCGTCGCTGCCGTATTCGGCATTTCGAAACTGGCCGTAAACGTTTACGACGCTATTATTTGAACGGCGGACGTGTCAATGGGAAATCGTAAACGTTTCTGGAGCGCACCAGGCCGATGGAGGAAGCCAGAAAGCATGACCGGCATCAGGCGCCTGGCGCAGCAGCTCAATATTTCGATCGGCACTGTGTCGCGGGCACTCAATGGCAAGCCGGATGTGAACGAGGCGACGCGCCAGCGCGTGCTCGAGGCGGCCGCTGCCATGGGCTATGTGCCCAACCAGGCCGGCCGCGCCCTGCGCAAGGGATCGACCGGGGTGGTCGGCTTCATGATGCAGACCGGCTCGGACATTACCGGCGAAGGCGATGTGTTCTTCATGAGCGTCTTCGATGGGGTGCAGACGGTGTTTGCGCGCCATCAACTCGATCTCGTTGCCCTGCTCTGTTCCTCCGAGGAAGACCCGGACGCCTATATGCAGCGTATCGTGGCACGTGGTTTTGCCGACGCGCTGATCATATCGGCGACCAAGCGCAGGGATCATCGCATCGATTTTCTCGCCGGCCGGAAGATTCCCTTCATCGCGCTGGGGCGCTCGGAGACGGACGCGGGCCACCCCTGGCTCGATCTCGATTTCGAAGGCATGGCGGAGGTCGGGGTTTCGCGGCTGGTGGCCAAGGGGCATCGGCGGATCGGCGTGTTCGCGCCGCGCGACGATACCAATCTGGGGTTCGTCTTCCTCGACGCCTATCGGACGACGCTGGCCCGGCACGGGATCGCGTATGACGAGGCGCTGGTGTTCCGGACCGCGCCCAATGAGCGTGGGGGCCACGAGATCGCCCGGACGATTGCCGGCATGGCGCCGGAGCAGCGACCGACCGGGTTTATCCTCACCAATGAAGTGATGTCGCTGGGGCTCTATAACGGGCTTTACGAGACCGGCCTCGTGCCGGGGCGGGATATCGCCATCATCGGGCGCGACAGTCCGCAGGCGCATTATCTGGTGCCGCGCCTTACCTGTTTCAGGCTGTCCTTGCGCGATCTGGGCATCTCGCTGGCCGAGGCGCTGCTGGCCAACATGCCCGACTACAGCGCGCATTATCCGCTCGGTGTGGTGCGAAAAATCGTGCCGCTGGAACTGGTCGAAGGCGACAGCGACATGGCGCTTGCTTCCGGGGCATAGAAGACTTGCGGTTGATTTTCCGGTTCTGACTGGCCATGTGCATGTCGGAACAAAAACTGGAGCGCCCGCGTGAGAATCGTCCTGACGCAGCCAAAGGCCAGACTGGCAGACGGAACCGATATCGGCCGGGCTGCCGCCACGCTCAAACGGCACGGTTTCACGGGCGAGCCAGGCGACATCATCCTGCTGCCCGAAGTCATCGGCGAGGGATATAGCGCGAGCGAATATGCCTCGGCCATTGCCGAGATGGCGCGGGCCTTCGGTTGCCACGTGGTGGGTGGGAGCCAGTTCGACACTTCCCAGGTCCAGCCGCCCAACCAGGGCATCGTCGTCGACCCTCTGGGCGACATCATCGCGCACTACCAGAAAGCCAACCCATATGGCCGGGAGCGCCAATTTGCGCGCCCCGGTGACCGCGCGGGGGCGAGCTTCCGCATCAATGGGGTGGAATGCTTCGTCTCGGTCTGTGCTGATTTTTTCCACGCGGAAACCTATCGGACGCTCGATGTGGCGCCGGATCTGATCCTCGTCCCTGCCCTGTCGGTGAGCCGCAAGAGCAGTCCCGACATGGCGCGGGCGCGCTGGCGCCATGCCATGATTGCCCGGGCCTTTGAGCAGGCGGCCTTCGTCGCGGTAAGCGATTGGGCCTATCCGGTGCGGACCGGCGGCGACCTTCCCAGCTCGGGGATCGCGGGGCTTGCCCACCCGGATCCGGAGACGAGTTCCCAGATGCTGCGCACATTGGGGCGCAGCCAGGTCCGCGTCTTCGACATCGACCTCGATGCGGCTCGCGCCTTGCGCGCCGACCAGCGCGCCCGCGGCTTCGAAATCGCCCGTGCCCGGCAGGAGCAGACATGAGCCTTCGCGACAAACAGCTCCTCCTCATCGTCTCCGGGGGCATTGCGGCCTACAAAAGCCCTGACCTGGTGCGGCGGCTGCGTGAACGGGGCGCGCGTGTGCGGTGCGTGATGACCGAGGCGGCAAACAATTTCATCACCGCGACCACGCTGGCGGCGGTTAGCGGCGTGCCCGTCGCGACCGATTTGTTCGAGCCGATTGCGGGCGCCGATGTGGGGCATATTCGGATCGCACGGGAGGCCGACCTCATCATCGTTGCGCCGGCGACGGCCGATCTGATTGGGCGGACGGCCTTGGGCCTCGCGAGCGATCTTGCCGGCGCGATCCTGCTAGCCCGCAGCAGTCCGGTGCTGTTTGCGCCGGCGATGAACCCGAAGATGTGGGACAATCCGGCAACGCAGCGCAATCTGGCGACGCTGCGGGCGGACGGTATCGCGTTTGTCGGGCCGGACAGAGGGGAAATGGCGGAGTCCGGGGAAGCCGGGCTCGGGCGCATGTCAGAACCCCTTGCCATCGTCGCTGCAGCGGAGCGCCTTCTGGCTCCCTCGCGCAGGCGGCTTGAGGGACTGTCGTTTCTCGTTACGTCTGGCCCCACCGAAGAGCCGATCGATCCGGTGCGCTTTATTTCCAACAGGTCCTCGGGCAAGCAGGGCCACGCGATCGCGGCAGCGCTCGCCCATGAAGGGGCGAATGTTCGGCTGATCTCGGGCCCGACCTCGCTGCCTGACCCGGCGGGGGTGCAGATGGTACGCGTGAAGACGGCGGCCGAAATGCTTGCGGCGGCGACAGAAAGCCTGCCGGCCGACGGCGCGATTTTCGTGGCTGCCGTAGCGGACTGGCGCGCGGCCACCATAGCCTCGAGCAAGATCAAGAAGCGCGGCGGGGAGGACGAGGAACTTTCCATCCGCCTGGTGCGAAACCCGGATATTCTCAAGACCATAGGCCATCATGAACAGCGGCCGAAACTGGTCGTGGGCTTTGCGGCGGAGACGGATGACCTCCTCGCCCACGCCGGAGACAAGCTCGCGACAAAGGGCGCGGACTGGATCCTCGCCAATGATGTCTCGCCCGACAAAGGCGTGTTCGGTGGGGACCGAAATCATATCCTGCAGGTGGCGAGGGACGGCGTTACCGATCTCGGGGCCGGAAGCAAGGAAGAGCTGGCAGACCGCATCGTGGACAGGATTGCGGCCTTCTTCCATCGCGGCTGACGCCGCTCATCGGCTCAGGGCAGGACGACGGCCGGGAACATGGTCTCGGGACGCGGGAGCGCGTTGAACTTGTTCTGAAGCTGCAGGTCGTCAAGGGTGCGGCTGAGGACATCGATATCGGTCTGCAGCTTTTGCCGCTCGGCGTCCTCCGCCAATTGCTGCTGGAAGCAGAGCAGCCGCTGTCCATGCGCCCTGATTTCCTCCGCCGTGCTGCCGGCAGGCGGAGGCGGGCACGCCGCCACAGCGGGCTGCAGCGCCAAAAGTGTCAATCCGAGAACAAGCGTCAGTTTGCTGGCCATGTCATTTATGTGGTGCCGCCGGCGGTCCCAGGCAAATCACAACTGGTTTTTTTGCAGCGGAGGGTCACTCTCAGGTTCAATGCCGGGGCGGTTCGAGCAGCGCCGTCGTGCCCATCAGCTGCGGGGTGGCCACGGCAAGCGCTCCCGACATGACGATGGCGTCTTCCACAAGGCCCGTCGAGGTCTGGCCGTAGCGTTCCATGGCGGCGCAGCGCAGACGCCAGCCGATATAGGAGGAGGCGAGCGCCGTCCCCACAGCGATGACCGCGCCGAGCTGGCGCTGCCCTTTGGGCGCCAGCGCCGCTCCGGCATAGGCGGCGGTGACGCTGCGCACGGCGAGACCGATCGGCACGATGCGGTCGGGGGCAGATTTCATCTTGTCGCCGGCCATCTCAGCGGCGGCAAAGGCAGTGGCGCCGGCGGTGACAAGGGGATTGCGAAACAGACTCTGGAACGGCAGCGACGGCCTGATTTCACCACGATAGGTGGCGAGCGCGATGGCGGCGAGTGGGGTTATCCCACGCTGTCCTGCTGCGAGGCCGATGAGAAATGAACGAAGCATGATGCGTCTCCATAATCCAGCCAGGGGCCAGGTGCGTATGAAGGGCCTAACGGGCGGGACGCAGAAATTGATCCACCCGGCGCACTGAGATGAAGCGCAGATGTCTTGGAGGAACCAGCGCGGTTACGAGGCGTTTGTCGAGAGCCTGAATTCTGCGCGACGCGTCGTAATCTGGCAAAATCTGATAGAACGAAGGGTGGTTCAGGCAATGATAGACGGCAAACTCGCAGTCGGCGCGCTCGCGGCGCTGGTTTTAATGACCGGCACGGCTTCGGCCCAAGTGGTCGTCTCATCCAAGATCGATACCGAAGGTGGTGTCCTCGGCAATGTCATCAAGCAGGTGCTCGAGAATAATGACATCGCGGTGGAAGATCGGATCCAGCTTGGCGCGACACCGATCATGCGCGAGGCGATCATCGCCGGCGAGATCGACATCTACCCCGAATATACCGGCAATGGCGCGTTCTTCTTCGACCGGGCGGACCAACCCATCTGGAACAATGCCGCCGAAGCCTATGATACGGTGGCGCGGCTCGATTATGAAGCCAACAAGATTGTCTGGCTGACGCCGTCGCCGGCGAACAACACCTGGGCCGTCGCCCTGCGCAGCGACCTGGGCGAGGCTAATGGGCTGACGACGTTCTCCGAATTCGGAGCTTGGGTGGCGGGCGGCGGCGCGGTAAAGCTGGCGGCCTCCTCGGAATTCGTCAACTCGCCTCCTGCCTTGCCAAAATTCCAGGAAGTCTATGGCTTTACGCTGACGCCGGACCAATTGGTGGTGCTGTCAGGCGGCGATACGGCCGCGACCATCGCTGCGGCGGCGCAGCAGACCAATGGCGTCAATGCCGCCATGGTCTATGGCACGGACGGCGGGATCAGCGCGTCCGGGCTCGTGGTGCTCGATGACGACAAGGGCGTACAGCCGGTCTATCAGCCAACCCCGATCATCCGGGAGGAAGTGCTGAAGCAATATCCGCAGATCGAGGAGTTGCTGAAGCCGGTGTTCGAAGCGCTCAGCATTGAAGTCCTGCAGGACCTTAACGGGCGTGTGCAGCTTGGCGGTGAGCCGGCGGCTGCAGTGGCGACTGACTTCCTGACGCAGAATGGCTTTCTCGATTAGTCCTCGCGTCGGGAAGGCCGCCAAGGGGCGTCAATGAGCATTGCACTATCGGCAAGGCGTGAGAATGCGGGCGGGCTTCGCCTCGATCCGCTCGGGGTCTTGATCACGATCATCGCCGGGGCAGGATTTTTCCTGCCCTTTGCCGTGTTCAAGGCCAATCGGATCGTGCCGGGGGATGGACTGCTCCTCTGGGAAGCCCTGCCCCCGCTCGCGCTTGCCGGTATGCTGGTCGCTATGGGCGCAGCCCTTGCTGCGGCTCTGGTCAGGGCTTCGGACCCGGTAAAGCTCGGGGTCAGCGCCGTGGCGCTTGTCATCGTGGCCATGTGCATTGGCGTTGCTGCGAACGGGTTGGCCCCTGAGGAGAACAGCTATGCGCGCGTTTCGATCGGGGCCGGCTTCTGGCTGATCGCCTTCGCGCTGGCGCTGATGCTGACCGATGCGCTGGCACGGCGAAAAATGCAGCCCATGCAGCGATTGGGACTCCTGGCTCTGGCAATCGGCGTCGTCTGCGTCTTCTTCTGGAGCGGGGCCTGGAGCGAGTTGTCGATCCTCAAGGAATATCAAAGCCGGGCTCCAGCATTCTGGAGCGAGGCGAAGACCCATGTCCTGCTTGCCCTCGCCTCGGTCGCGCTGGCCGTAGCGATTGGCGTTCCGCTGGGGATCGCCAGCTACAAAATCAAAAAGATGCGGCGGATAACGCTGGGCGTGCTGAACGTGATCCAGACCATTCCCTCGATCGCGCTTTTCGGCATGCTGATCGTGCCGCTGGCGTGGGTGGCGGCCAATGTCCCGGGGGCAAGTGCCGCGGGAATATCGGGCATCGGCACGGCGCCGGCCATGGTTGCGCTGGTGGCCTATGCGCTGCTGCCGGTGGTGGCCAATACGCTTGTGGGCTTGACGGGACTGCCCCCGGCCACCGTCGAGGCTGCGCGCGGCATGGGCATGAGCGGCATGCAGAGGCTGGCGCAGGTGGAGTTGCCGCTGGCGCTGCCCGTGATCCTCACGGGCATTCGCATCGTGCTCGTGCAGAATATCGGGCTCACAACAATCGCCGCACTGATCGGCGGCGGCGGCTTTGGGGTCTTCGTGTTCCAGGGGATCGGGCAGACGGCGGCGGATCTGGTTCTCTTGGGCGCCGTGCCGACCGTGGTGCTGGCTTTTGCGGCCGCTGTCATCCTCGACAGTTTTATCGAGATGTCTTCGGGAAGGATGGCGCCGCCGTGATCGAAATCGAAAATGTCGTCAAAGCCTATCCCAATACGCGGGCCGTCGACGGGGTAAGCCTCGTGGTCAAGCCGAATACGATCTGCGCGCTGGTGGGCACCTCCGGCTCGGGCAAGACCACGCTGTTGCGCATGATCAACCGGCTGGAGGAACCGAGCGCGGGCGATATCCGGGTCGACGGGCGCAGCATCAAGAGCGTTCCCGCCTACGAATTGCGGCGCCATATGGGCTATGTGATCCAGGGAAATGGGCTCTTTCCGCATTGGACCATCGCACAGAATGTCGGGACAGTGCCGCGACTTCTGGGGTGGAGCAAAGGCAAAATCGCGAGTCGTGTGGATGAGTTGCTGGAGCTTTTTCAACTCGAGCCCGAGCTTTTTCGCCATCGCATGCCGCACCAATTGTCCGGCGGGCAGCGCCAACGTGTCGGCGTGGCGCGCGCGCTGGCGGCAGAGCCGAACATATTGCTGATGGACGAGCCATTCGGCGCCCTCGACCCGGTAACGCGGGGCAAGGCGCAGGAGGACCTCAAGCGCATCCAGGCCAAATTCGGCACGACCATCATGCTCGTCACCCACGACATGGACGAGGCTATCCAACTTGGTGACCGCATTGCCGTGATGGACAAAGGCAAGCTCCTGCAATGCGCGCCGCCCGACGAGATCATCGCCGATCCGGCAACGGATTATGTGCGCGAGCTGGTGGGCACGACGGACCGTGCGTTTCGGCTGTTGTCGCTGTCGAGCGTCGGCGAGCATGTCGAGCCGGGCATGGCGGAGGGCGAAGCTTTCGAGATGGGCATGAGCCTTCGCAACGCCTATTCCGAGCTCTTGTGGTCGAGGCGCAGGGCTGCTCCGGTGCAGAAGGACGGCGCGATCGTGGGGGTTATCACGCTCGAAAAGCTGGGCGCCCTGGCGGCCAAGCCGTGATCAGAACGGGGTTCCTTCTCCGCCTCGGCGCGGCGGCTCTGCTGGCTTGGGTGATCATCCGCCCGGGTGATTTCGACTTCTTCTTTTCCCTGTTTGCCCGGCCGGGACAGGTTGCCGTCTATAATCAGGGCAGCCTCGTTTCGCTGACGCTGAGCCATCTGGCCATCGTCTTTGCTGCCATCACCGCCTCAGCGCTGTTGGCGGTGGGCCTTGCCATTCTGGTGACACGCCCCTTTGGGGCGGAGTTCCTGCCGGTATCGCGGGCCATTGCCAATATCGGCCAGACATTCCCCCCTGTCGCGGTGCTGGCGCTCTGCGTGCCGATATTGGGATTTGGGACGACACCGACCTTGGTCGCGCTGTTTCTCTATGGCCTGCTGCCGATCTTCGAGAACTCGCTTACCGGGTTGGCGGGCCTTCCCCCGGCCGTCACCGAGGCCGCCAAGGGGATGGGAATGACACCGCTGCAGCGGCTTATGCGCGTCGAGCTGCCGCTGGCCCTGCCGCTCATCCTCTCGGGGCTGCGCCTCTCGACAACCATAGCTCTTTCCACCGCCACCATCGGATCGACGGTCGCCGCGCGGACGCTTGGCGAGGTGATCATTGCCGGGCTGCAATCGGGCAATACTGCCTTTGTCGTGCAGGGTGGATTGATCGTCGGCGCGCTGGCGCTGCTGATCCATGATGGCTTTACCGCGCTGGAGCGCTGGCAGTGGCGTGCCATCGGGGGCGGTGAACAATCGGGGTAGTTTGGTAACCTCAATTTCAATCACCATGGGAACAGCTGCAGCGATGCGCTCGAGACGCCCCGGCGATTGAAACTTCTGTTAGGAATTTAAATCACTGATGGGCATCAAATTATTTTATCCCATTGGACTTTACGATCATGGCAAGCATTCAGGGTATCTATGTCGCGCTCTTTGGCCGTCCGGCAGATCCTGAGGGCCTCGCCTATTGGAGGGACATCACCAATGATGGCGCAAATCTGAGTGCCCTGATCGGAACGCTGACGGCAACGCCCGAATATCTCGACCGCGTCGAACACAAGACTCCGGCCGAAATCATCGGTTCGATCTACCTTGCATTGTTCAACCGGGAAGCCGATGCGGATGGGCTTGCCCACTTCATCGCGGCGCTCGAGAACGGCGAACAGTCCATCGAGACCATCGCCATCAACATCTTCGACGGGGCGCAAAGCGCTGATCTCGACGTTCTGGCCGCCAAGGTCGCCGCCGCGGAAGCCTTTACGGCAAGCCTCGACACGCCGGAGGAGATCGCGGCCTATGCCGGCACGGATGCAGCGGCGATCGGCCGGCAATTTCTCAGCGAACTCAACCCGGCCGATCCATCCGGCACGCTGGTTTTGGAGCAGTGGGTCTCCAAGCTGTTGAACCCGACCGAAACGGGCAATGGCGGCGGTGGCAGCGCCCCACCCTCGCCTTCCTATTCCATCTCGGCGTCTAATGCCGCCGTGGGCGAAGGCAGCGGGGCAGCGATCACCTATACGGTCACGCGCGTTGGCGCCCTGGATGCGGCGACGATCTCTGTCGCGCTCACCGGCACTGCGGTGGCCGGTACCGACTATACGACGACCCTCGTTGATGGAGAACTGAGCTTTGTCGCGGGGGCGACCACGGCGAGCTTTACGGTAACGCCGATCAATGACACGCGGGCCGAGGGCGACGAAACGGTCATTGCCACCATCTCCGGGCCCAGCGACGGCGTGGCGATCACCACAGCCAGTGCGCACGCCACGATCGTCGATGACGAGCGCCTTACGCTTCTCACGCCGAACTCGCAGATACCGAGTTATCCCCCCCAGATGTCCGGCGATGGCAGCGTCATCGCTTTCAGCAGCCTTGCCACCACACTGGACCCCAACGTCATCGACACCAATGGGGTCATGGATGTTCTCGTCTACCGCAACGGCACGATCACCAACATCACCGCGCATGGCAGTGGCGCCAGCTACCATCCCGAAGTTTCGGTGGATGGCCGCACCATCGTGTTTTTCAGCGCGGCGCAGGATTTGATCCCGGGTGTCACGGAAACCAACGGGTTCGAGAACATCTTCGTCTACCGGGATGGGACGATCATAAACCTCACTCCGCATGCTGACAGGGCAAGCTTCACTCCGAGTGTGTCGGCCGACGGCAGCGCGATCGTGTTCACGAGCGAAGCCAGCAATCTCGACCCGAACGCGACCGAACCCAATGGACAGATGAACGTCTTCCTTCACAAGGACGGCACGATCACCAACATTACCGCAAATGCCAATAATTACAGCGGAATGGCCGCGATCTCCGCCGATGGGAGCACGGTGGTCTTTCTCAGCGATGCCACCAACCTCATCGAGGGCTATGACGACAACAATGGCTTTGCGGACATCTTTGTCTACCGCAATGGCATTCTGACCAACATCACGGCCGGCTCGAATGGCGACGACGCCTATTACGACCTCGACCCAAGAGTCTCGGCAGATGGCAGCACGATCGTCTTTACGAGCCAGGCCACCAACCTTGTCGATGGCGTGGTGGACGACAATGGGGTGGCGGACATCTTCGTCTACCGGAACGGCACGATGACCAACATCACGGCCCACGGCAACGCCGAGAGTGGCAATCCCGTCATTTCTGCTGACGGCAGCACGATCGCGTTTACGAGCAAGGCCAGCAATCTCGTCGATGGCGTCGTCGAGACGAACGGGGACTATGACATTTTCGTCTACCGGAATGGCGTGCTGTCGAACATCACGGCACATGGCAACGGTTCAAGCCTCAGCCCCTGGCTGTCCGCAGATGGCAGCAAGCTCGCCTTCGTCAGCCACGCCACCAATCTAGTTCCGGGGGTGATTGGCACGAACACCACTGGCGACGTCTATCTGTACGAACTGCTCTGAGGCGTGGCGCTCCGGCGCTCGCTACTCGTTCAGATATGTCTTCATCGACGCGCCGATCTGGCCACCGGCATAAGCGTCGCCATACTCGCTCCGGGCCTTTGCCCGGAGTTCGGCGAGCGCCGGCAGCGAAGAAATGCGCTCTGAGAGCGCCATGGTCCGCGGCGCGGTGTCGACCAGAAGTGTCTTCAGGCGGCTGAAGCGATCGCTGATCGTGGTCCAGAGCGTTGCGGTGATCACATCAGCCAGTCCCGGGTGGTCGCCGCCCAGCAGATAGCCGGCATCGTCTGCCAGGCCATGCCGACGACCCAGTTCCTCCCACATCGTCATCCACTTTTCGATGCGCGGAATGGATCGCTGCCATCGCTCTTCGGTCCACATGTCCCGCCCGCCATTGAGGGTGAGCTCGTCGATGACATCATTGGCGTCGTTGACCACTTTCAGGGTCATGCCGCGCAATTGCGGGGTGGTCGGGAGCAGGCCCAGGCTGTCGCCGAGGTAGTAGATAATGGCCGGCATCTGGGACAATGCGAAGCCGGATTGATTATCGATCAGGACAGGCGGCCCCATGAAGGGGACCGGCATGTCGGATACTTTCCCGGCCATCAGTGCCGAGATCTTGCCATCGCCAGGCTCGCTCCAGCTCTTGCCTGCATAGGCGAGCACGGCCCGCACGAACTGCCCCCGAAAGGGGACCGACCAGTAAAGAAGCTCGTATTCGGCCACCGGATAGTCCTCGCGCTAAAGGCGAGAAACGGACCCGGCGGGAAGAGCGTTCCCGCCGGCAGGCTCAGGATGGAGAAAGCGTGTCGGGATTGGCGACCAGCGCAGCCTTGCGGCGGGCAGTCGCGAAGCCCAGGTCGATAAAGGTGCGGGCGTGGTTGGCGAGGTCCACATTGTCGTCCCAGAGGTTGCGCCAGATGCCCGTGGCGATCGAGAGTTTTTCGTCCACGATCTCGGAGGAGAAGCTCTCGAAGGTGACCCAGTCATCGTAGCCGATAGCCACCAGCGCGTCGAAGATGGCGGCAAAATCGATGTTGCCGGTCCCAAGATAGCCGCGATGGCTTTCCCCAATATGGACATAGCCGATCTTGTCCGCCGCATTGCGGATAGCGAGGCCGATATCGGCTTCCTCGATGTTCATGTGAAAACTGTCGAGGTGGAGGAAGACGTTATCGGCACCAGTCGCCTCGATGAAGGCAAGCCCCTGCGCGGCCGTGTTGAGCAAATTGCTCTCGAAGCGATTGACGATTTCGAGGTTGAGGGTGACGCCTGCGCCAGCCGCAATTTCGGCGGCGCGGGCGACGGCGTCGACACTGCGCTTCCAGCTTTCGAGGGTTGGAGCGTGGACCTGCTTGCCGTGTGCCGAGGACAATATGCCTGCGAGTTTGGTGCCGCCGAGATCGCGCGTCAGGGCGATGGCGCCGGAGAGGATTTCCTGACCGCGCGCGACGATAGCGGGATCGGCGCTGGAGACGTCACCTTCGGCCGGAAGCCCCATGCTGATGGACACGTCGAGGCCGTGATCGCTGATCCGGCGCGCGAGCCAGGGAACGTCAACCTGGGCGGGGTCGAGATAGGAAAACTCGATGAGTTTGAATCCGCTATCACGGGTTTTTTCGAGTGCCGCCTCAAGTTCGGTCTGGCTCGATCCCGCGCTCCAGACGAAGGAGTGGATGCCTAGCTTGCTCATGGGTCCCCTCAAGCAAAGAAAAAGACGGCGCGGCCCTGGGGCCGCGCCGCTGGTCGGGAGTTTTAGCGGACTGCGGTCCAGCCCTTGTAGGTGCCGAGATTGTCCGAGGTGATCAGCTCGGGTTCGAGCAGGATCGTGTCCTCGGCGGGCTTTTCACCCTTGAGGACGGCCACACCCATTTCGAGTGCCTGGCCAGCCATGACATAGGGGTCCTGGGAGGCCGAAGCCTTGATCATCGACGTACCGCTCTTCAGGGCTTCCTCGATATCGGGAGCGCCATCGACGGCGGTGATGATGAAATCGGTGCGGTTGAGCTGGCGGGCAGCCAGTTCAGCACCGATGGCGGTGGGATCGTTGATGGCAAAGACGGCGTCGATGTCATCGAAGCGGGTGAGCAGGCCCTGCATCACAGCAAGACCACCTTCGCGGGAGCCCTGGCCATTCTGGTCGTCGGACAGAATGGTGATGCCCGGGTTCTGGGCGAAGACGTTCTTGCAGCCCTGGACGCGATCGATGATCGAGGACGAAGCCGGGCCATTGATGATGATGACGTTGCCTTCGCCCTTGAGCTCGTCGACGATGTACTGGCAGGCCTTTTCGCCGGCGCTGACATTGTTGGTCATCACCGTGACATCGGCGCCGGGTGCGGAAACGTCGAAAGCAGCGACGACGACACCGGCGTCGCGGGCCTTCTGCACGGCCGGGGCAATGGCGCTGGCATCAACGGCGTTGAGCATGATGATGTCGACGCCCGCAGCGATGAAGCTGTCGATCTGGGACACCTGCTTGTTGAGGTCGTAGTCGGCGGAAACCGAGGTTACGCGGACGTCGGGATTGATCTCGCGGGCCTTGTCCTCGATGCCCTTGATGGTGGCGACGAAGAAGGGATTGCCCAGAAGGCCGACGGAAATACCGACATTGGTCAGTTCCTTTTCCTGGGCCATGGCCCCGGTCAGGGCGCAGGCGGAAAGCGCGACGCCACACAGCAGCTTTGGTAGAAAGTTCATTGTAGTCCTCCCTATTGAAATGGCCGCTGAAGGCGAGCCACGAGTTGCCGGAAAACCGGTAGATCAGGTCCTCGCGCCACCGGCGAGCCGATAGCGATCCAGCGCTACGGCAGCGATGATGACCAGTCCCTTGATGATGTATTGCCAGATGTCCGAGACCCCCGTGAGGATGAGCCCGTTGGACAGAACGGCGATGATGAGTGCGCCGATCAGTGTGCCCCAGATCGAGCCGACGCCGCCGACGAAGCTGGTGCCGCCCAGGATGACGGCGGCGATGGCGTCCAGCTCATAGGCCTGGCCCAGCTGGAGGCCATTGGCCGCATAAAGCCGTGCGGCCGACATGACGCCGCCCAGCCCTGCCATGACGCCGGAGAAGCAATAGACGAAGAGCAGCACCAGCGGCACGTTGATGCCGGTGAGGCGCGCCGCATCGGGATTGCCGCCCACCGCATAGATCTGGGTGCCGAGCACGGTGCGCTTGAGCACGAACCAGGAAATCACCACGATCAGGAAGGCAATGATCACCAGCCAGGGCACGCCCAGCACGCTGCCATTGCCGATGAACTGGAACGGCAGGTTCGGGTTGAAGACCGTGGTGTCGGCACCCAGCAGGCGCGCCAGACCGCGCACTGCGGTCAGCGAGCCCAGGGTGACGATGAAGGGCGGCAGCTTCATATAGGCGATGAGCGCGCCATTGGCGAAGCCGCAGGCCAGGCCCATGGCGAGACCGGCCGGAATACCCAGCAGGCCGATATCGGGGAAGAGCGAGACGATCACCGCCACCATGGCGGATGCGGCCAGGATCGAACCGACCGACAAATCGATGCCGCCGGTGAGGATGACGAGGGTCATTCCTGCCGCCAGCACAGTGTTGATCGAGGCCTGCTGCATGACAATCGAGAGATTGTTCGGGTTCATGAAGCGGCCGCTGAGCAGCTGAAAGCCCACCGCGAGGATGATCAGGACCGGCAGCATGCCGAGCGCGGCCAACATGGCGCGAACGCGTTGGCGCTGGGCGATGGGGCTCACTTGTGCGTCGGTCATGGTTCTGCCTGTGGTGAGGAATTGCACATCGGGGTCACGCCGCGGTTTCGCGCAGCGCGCCGGTTGAGAAATTCATGATCGTTTCCTGGTCGATCGGCTTGTCCGGTGTGGAGCGTACCTCCCCCACGATCCGGCCCTCGCGCATGACGAGGACGCGGTCGGCAATGCCGATGATCTCCGGAAGCTCGCTCGAAATGACGAGGACAGCGATGTCGCGCTGGGCCAGTTCGTCGATAAGCCGATAGATCTCGGACTTGGCACCGACGTCGACGCCGCGCGTCGGCTCGTCGAGAATGATGACCTTCGGGTCTTTCTGGAGGAGCCGTGCCAGCAGCACTTTCTGCTGGTTGCCGCCTGAAAGGGCTCCGGCGCTGATGCTCGTGCCGGCGGTGCGGATGGAGAGGTCCTTGACCGCCTTTTCCGCCCGCCGCCGGGATGCAGGGCGGTCCAGGAGGCGGCCCGCGCCAGCGTCGTCGCCGATGACGCTGATGGAAATATTGTCGGAAATCGACATGTCGAGGAATAGGCCGAGAACCTTGCGATCCTCGGTGAGGTAGGCAATGCCGGCCTCGATGGCGTCGCGTGGACTGGAAATCTCGAGCTGCGATCCCTCCAGGGACAATGTGCCAGACTTCTTGCGGTCGGCGCCGAAAATCAGCCGGGCGAGTTCCGTGCGGCCGGAACCGACAAGGCCCGCAAGACCCAGAACCTCGCCCTTGTAGAGGTCAAAACTGCAGCCATGGACACGCGCGCCATCGGACATATCACGCACGGCGAGCGCCAGTGCACGATCGGCGGAAGGGCTGCGGTGCTCCTTCTTGTAGAAAGACGAGAGATCGCGTCCCACCATCATCGAAACCAGCCGCGAGGCCGAGAGTTCGGACCGGTCAAGCGTGCCGACATAGGCGGAGTCGCGCAAGACGCTCACCCGGTCGGCCAGCTGGTAGATCTCTTCCATCCGGTGACTGATATAGATGATGGCGATGCCCTGAGCCTTGAGGGTCTCGATGACGCTGAAGAGCTTGTCGGTTTCGCGCGAAGTCAGCGAGGTCGTCGGCTCGTCCATGACGATGATGCGCGCCTGGGTGGAGAGGGCGCGCGCGATCTCCACCATCTGCCGCTCGCCGAGGGACAGGGTTCGCACGATGGTACGCGGGGAAAAGGTGATGCCGAGCCGGTCCAGGATGGGCTTGGCGGATTTTTCGGTGGCCCTCGTGTCGATGAGGCCGAAGCGGGAGGGTTGGTTCCCGAGATAGATGTTCTGCGCGACGGTCAGATTGGGCGCGAGGCTGAGCTCCTGGTAGATCACGGAGATACCGCTGGCGCGGGCCTTGATCGGATCGCCCAGCGCCACCGGATGGCCATCGAGCAGGATTTCGCCGCCCGGGTCGGGCTTGTAGGCGCCTGAAAGGACTTTCATGAGAGTGGATTTGCCGGCGCCGTTTTCACCCATGACGGCATGGACTTCGCCGGGATAGACCGTCAGCGAGACATTGTTGAGGGCGCGGATGGCGCCGAAGGTCTTGCTGATATTGCGCATTTCGAGGACGGGCCTGGTCGGGGCCGCGCTCGAGGTCTGCTCACTCATGCCACAGCCTCCCGCTGTTGGGTCGAGACGAGCTGACGCCAGGTCTTGCGGTAGGCATCGAGCCCGGCCAGTGCCAGCGGCTCGCTGCGTGCAAGATCTCCAACGACCGCATGGACATCGAAATCCTCCATGGCGAGGGCCGCCGCGCCGAGCGCGCTTCCCTCTACCTCCCGGCTGGAGAGTACGGTCTGGCTGTGGCGCAATTGCGCCAGAAGCGGCGCATAAAGACCGGTTTTGACGAGCCCGCCATCGACCACCAGATCATTGTCGGACTGGACCAGATCGAGCGACAGATCGGTCATCAGCGCCACGTAGAGAAGCGCAACAGCACCGCGTTCTTCGGGTGTCGGCTGAGGGCCGATGACCTGGCCCTGCATGCCCTGGAACGGCCCGCCTGCGGCAAAGGATGGCAGGGCGAAGATCGATTTTTCGATGACGCCGTGAAGCGCCGCCAGCGAAATCGGAGCATTCCACCCTTGGCTGACCAGATCATATTCGCGGCCGCCCATGAAGCGGATGGTGGCGACAGGATTGCGGTCGACGGTGACGTTGGCGAGCATGTCGCGCCGTTCGTCGAGCACCTGAAGCGGGCAGGATGTGTTGAAGATGATCACCCATGTGCCGCTCGAAACGAGGGTGAAGTCATCGAGGCCAAGGGCTCGGTAGAGATAGAGCGCGGAATTGCTGTCGTGGACGCCATTGTGGACGGCGAGGTGGCGTGTTCCCATGGGCGTGCGCAGGGCGTAGGAGCCGATGCGCTCCCCAGCCCGGGCGAATGGCGGCATCTTTCCCCGCCAATCATGCTTCCGGACCAGCGTGCTGAAATCATCTGCCAGCGGCGCCCAGAGATGGGAATGGCAGCCGAGATAGGAGACTTCCGAGGACGGTGCGCCACCGAAGCGCCAGCTCCAGAACTGCGGATAGCTCAAAATCCATTCGGCATCGGACACTGAAGGAGGTTCGTCCTCGGCGAGCCACAGTAGATGGCGGCCATAGTTGAAGCCAAGCGGCAGGACAGGGGAGAATGTCTCGCTGAACGGTGGGATTTCCGCGTCTATGTGGGTCGCGGTTTCGGGGCGCGGATCCTGCTCGTAATCGAGGATGGGATGGGTCAGCCCATTGGGTCCGACCAAGGCGAAAGTGCAGCCATGGCCGGAGACCATGATGCCGGTGACATTGTGCTGATCGGCAATGTCGGCGAGGGACGCCTGCATCCAATCGAACAGATGCGCATCGTCGAGCACGCGACGCCCCTGGTGATCGATCCAGACCGGCTTGGTCCTCGTCTGATGGAGGATGGACCCATCGCGCGAGAGGACGAACATTTTCGAGTTCGTCTTGCCCAGATCAAAGACCGCGAGGCTCATTGCTCCGCCCCTCCCCGACCGGCGATCAGAACGGTAACGCCATTGTCCTCGAGTTCCTTGGCGTCGGCGTCGGAGAGATCCTCGTCTGTCACCAAAGTGCCGATACGCGAGAGCGGCAGGACGACGTTGCGCGGGCGTATCGCGAATTTGCGGCTGTCGGCGAGAACGACGACCTCATCGACCCAATCACTCAATTCGCTCACGACGCGCACGAGCAGCGGGTGGGATTCCAGTGTCCCCTCTCCGCTGATGCCCTGTGCCCCAACGAAAAAGCGCGAGGCATAAAAAGGAACGGTGCTGTTGGCCGGCGAAGCCAGGATGCCAGGCTCGCGATGCAGTTCTCCGCCTGGCAGGATCAACTGGCAGGCGCCGTGATCGCCGAGATAGGCCGCGAGCGGCATGGAATTGGTGTAAACGCGCAGGCTTCGCTGGGCCAACATGACGCCCAGATGAAAGCAGGTCGAGCCGGCATTGATGATGATGGAATCTCCATCGCGCACCAGCGTGGCCGCCAGCCGGGCTATGGAGCGCTTGGCATCGACGGCGATATCGCGGTTCTCATCATAGGGGCGCGCCGAGCTGGCTTTGCCGCCCGTGCCTTCGCGGGCGGAAATACCGCCATAGACTTTCCGCGCCCGACCGAGCTGATGCAGCTTTTCGATGTCGCGGCGGATCGTGGCAGCGGAAACGCCCAAGGCATCCTGCAGGTCGCGCACCGACACGAACGGGCGATCCTTCAGAATGTCGGCGATCTGCTGGTGACGATCCGAGTCGATCACGCCACTGTCCTCCCAGGGCAATTTATTGCCTCATTGGGGCCATCGTATTCACAACTCACTCACGCTTGCAAGAGGGTGATGATCAAAGTCCATCACCCTTGACGAAAGTTCCTCACCTAGCCTAGACCGTTTCTCATGGCGTTACGCGATGGACATCACGGGAGGGGCCGATGACAGCGGATCAGCACAGCACACAGGCGCTGGCGGCCCTCAGCACCTTCTCGGCAAGACTGGGAAGCGACATCACCCGCACCCAGGGCGCCGGTGGCAATACATCCATCAAGATCGGCGAGGTGATGTGGGTCAAAGCATCCGGCACCTGGCTGGCGCATGCGCTGGAGCGGGACATCATGGTTCCGCTCGAGACCGCACCGCTTGTGGCTGCGCTTGACGCGGGCGATCCCCGCGCGGAGAAGGCAACCGATTTTGTCGTCGCCGCGCTCAACCCCTCCGGATTGCGGCCGTCTATCGAGGCGAGCGTCCATGCTTCCATTCCGCAGCGTGTCGTGGCGCATTTCCACTGCGTCAACACTCTGGCGCACGCGGTCTGCAGCGATGCCGAGGCCGAGCTGACAAAAATCTTCGCGGATCGCTTGCCGCATCTGCGATGGGCGATGATCCCCTATCGCCGGCCGGGAACGCCGCTGGCGCGGGCCATCGCCGAGGTGCGTGCTGATGCGCCTGATATTCTCGTGCTTGCCAATCATGGGCTGGTGGTGTGCGGCGACAGCGTCGCGGAAACCGAAGCGCGGGTGGAAGAAGTGACGGCCGCACTCGCCCTGCCCCGGCGATCCGCTCCCGCTGCGGATATTGACTGGCTGGAGGCGACGGCGCGGCGGCTGGGTGAGTTTGGCTTGCCGGATGATCCGGAGTCTCACGACATCGCACTCGACCCGGCTGCGCTGGCCATGGCCATGGGTGGCTCGCTCTATCCGGACCATGTCATTTTTCTCGGTACGAAGCTTGGAACGCTCGATGACAGCCCAAACCTTGCGCTGTCCGAAACTGGCGAACCTGCCAAGCTGGTGGTCATTCCCGGCAAAGGGGTTCTCGTGCGCTCGGATCTGACGCCGGGTGGGCACGCCATGGTGCGATGCCTCGCCGAGGTGATCACGCGGATCCCGGCAGGCAAGAGCCTCAACTATCTTTCGGCTGAACAGGAATACGAGCTCACCCATTGGGAGGCCGAAAAATACCGGCAATCCCTCGATCGGCAGGCGACCAAGGGATGACCAAGGCCGCTATCGTCGGCATCGATCTGGGGACCTCCGGCGTCCGCGCAGCGGCGATAGACAATGATGGCCGGGCCCTCGGCCTTGGCGCACACAGATTTTCCGCGCCACAAGAGGCCAGCGACCCCGTCCAATGGCGACAAGGCGTCGAGCACAGTCTCGCGCAGCTGGGGGAGAATGTGGATTTGTCGGCGGTGCGCGGCGTGGCTGTGGACGGCACATCAGGGACGGTGCTGGCGCTCGACAAGGCCGGTGCGCCGATCGAGGCGGCGGCGATGTACAATGCGCAGGTGTCCTCGCCCGATATTCTCGCCAGCATTGCGCATCACGCGCCGCCTTCCAGTCCCGCGCGGGGCGGCAGTTCGCCGCTCGGCAAGGCGATCGACCTCTACCGGCGCCTTGCCCCCGCGCACATCGTGCATCAGGCTGACTGGGTGGCCATGCAGCTCGGCGACGGGATCGCCTATAGCGACGAGAACAATGCGCTGAAAACTGGGTACGACCTCGATAGCCGCACCTGGCCCGCGTGGATCGAGCGGGCGGGACTGCCTGTCCATCTGCTAGCCGATGTCCGAGCTGCCGGCAGCCCGGTCGCCGCCATTGGTGCATGGGGCCGGTCGCTGGGATTGCCAATGGATTGCCGGGTGCATGTCGGGACGACGGATGGTTGCGCCTCGTTCCTGGCCACGGGCGCTGCGGAAATCGGCGACGGGGTCACCGCGCTCGGCTCCTCCCTGGTTATAAAGCTGCTATCGGCGAAACGGATCGAAGCGCCCGAATTCGGCATCTACAGCCACCGCGTCAATTCCATGTGGCTGGCCGGCGGCGCGTCCAACACTGGAGGGGCAGTGATCAAGGCGCTGCTGCCGGACGCCGATTTCGATGCCTTGAGCGCCCGCATTGACCCGGAAAAACCGAGCGGATTGTCCTATTATCCGCTGGCGAAACCAGGAGAGCGTTTTCCGGTGAGCGATCCCGATTTCGCGCCACGATTATCACCGCGTCCCGATGACGACGCCCTCTATTTCCAGGCGATCCTCGAGGGAATTGCCGATATCGAGGCAAGGGGATACGACATGCTCGAAGCGCTTGGCGGCCCTGCCCTCAAATCCATCCGGACCGTCGGAGGCGGCGCCGCAAACGAAGCCTGGGAGCGTATCCGGGCCAAGCGGCTCGGTGTACCCTTCCTGCCAGCGCTGTCGCTCGAGGCAGCCGTAGGTGTCGCCCGCCTGGCCCTGAGGAATGTGCAACATGGCTAAGCTCGGACCCTCCGTCTCGCTGCAGGAACTTGCCGATCGATACGCCGTGTTCTTCGTCGACCAGTTCGGCGTCTTGCTGGACGGGGCGAAGCCTTATCCCGGCGCCGTCGCGGCATTGGCCTTTCTCAAGTCGCGCGGCAAGACTGTCATCATCCTCTCCAATTCAGGCCGCGCGAGCGACTATAATGGCAGGCGGCTGGAAAAGCTGGGCATCGGGCCAGACCTCTACGACCATCTGGTCACCTCAGGAGATGTTGCATTTTCCCTCGTCAGGACCGGTTGGTCGGGCCTGCCGTCATCCATTGGAACGCCATGCTTCACGATTTCGAGCGGGGGAGATACCAATCTGGCAGACCGGCTGCAGTTCCGGAACGTGTCGACGGCTGACGCTGCGGAACTCCTAGTGATATCCGGAAGCGAGGCAGACAGGATCGACCTTCAGTCATACCGGGAGATGTTGCGGCCAGCGGCCGAGCGTGGGGTGCCCGCCATCTGCACCAACCCCGACATGGAGATGCTGACCGGCAAGGGCACCGCCCCGGGCGCCGGAGCGATCGCGCGCGTCTATGAAGAATTGGGCGGCAAAGTCGGATGGATTGGAAAGCCCCATAGCGCGATCTACGAGCATGCCTTTGGGCTCTGCGGCGGGCCGGCGAAGGAAACACTTATCGCCATCGGGGACAGTATCGAACACGATATCGCGGGAGCCGCAAATTTCGGCATCGATGCAATATTGGTCCGGACCGGCATCCATTCGCGGCTTTCGGAGGCGGCGCTCGCCGGGCTGCTGGAAGAGAGCGGCGCGTTCCGGCCGATGGTGATGGCGGCGTTTCGTTTGAGCTGACCTCGACCGCGCGGATAATTGAAAGCCAAACTCAGGACTTTCCCCTGCGATAGCGGCACTCCGGATAAAACTCTGCTAGACTTGGCAGCGGAATATCCTTGGGACGAGGGCTATGCAGTTCCAAATTGTGGCGGCGGCTTATGACGCTGCGCGTCAATATCTGCACTATACGGTCAGCGGGGAAAAAGGCGCGCGGCGCTTCACCATTTCGTCCAAGGTGAAGTGCTTGAAGGACCCGGAGACGCCCGAACGCCTGCATATGGTCGTGCTGCTCGCCATTACCGATCACTTCAACCGGCCAAGCCCCTCGGGTCACCCTTGGTAACGAGCAATCATCGTGCGCCGGGTGAAAGCGAAGGACGGGACGAAATCACTCGCCCCGTCGGATAGACTATCGTGACGCTTTATAAAGCTTGGCCGCGATTTCGTAGAATTCTTCAGGCGCGTAGTCGGGCGTGAAGGCCGATGGCACGCCCTGCAATTGCTGCATCTTGCCGCCTTCCGGCATGCCTTCGACGACCTCCAGCGGCCCCGGAGGATCACCGGGCAAGGCCACGTCGTCGTTCGACCAGATCCCGGAGATTTCGCGATAGTCCTCGTTGCTCCAGGTGTAGAGGCGACGATGAGATCCCTCATCGAGATATTTCTGGCACTCGGGAATTTTCGCCAGGGGGATATTGGGTGTCGGCAACATCTTCTCGATATCGACGCCGGTCAGTTTCTTGATGGCAAGGGCATAGGAATGGGCGTGGACCGACCCACGAACCAGGAGATAGCCACAGACTTCGCGGCCCGTGGGGTCACTCAGCGTTTCGTAGACGCGCAGCTTGTGGAGGCGCGCGCCGCATTCGAGATGAAAATTGTGCAGCAGGTCGAAGATGACGTTGCCGGTCGTGGTGACGAAGTCATTGTTCCACGAAACGCCATTGGCGTTGACCGGTGTGGCGCCGCCGCCATTGGAGAAGAACGCAGAAGCGAGACGGATATCGTTCATGGCTTCGAACGGTGTTTTGGAGATATCACCCCCGTCGCCCATGTCGCCCTTGGGCTTGTCGGGACCATTGTTGAGCATGGCAACGCCGTTGCTGACGAGTTCCACATGAGCCAGTTCCTCGGCCGTGATCGAGGCGACCAGACTGTAGAAGGGGCGCAGCTTGTCCTTGGAGCGGAAGTTGAAGCTCTGGAACATGTAGTTGCCGAGCGTCGACATTTCCCCGTACTTGCCGCCGAGAAGCTCCTGGAGAGCAGCAGCGGCATTGGGGTCCTGTTTGGTGGGCGGTGGCAACTCGGTGATCAGCCTGTCTACTCTCATAAACATGCACGGCACTCCTCTGTTGAACTGTACTCAACGGGGGAGAGCATGACCCGTTCCGAGGTGTTGCCCGGGTGTATGCCGGCCGTTCACAATCATGCCGGGAGAAAGAGGCGTTCAAATCCGAGCTTGCGGCCCTGCGCTTCGGCATGGTCAAATCCGCCAAAGACAATCCGGATTCGGATCGTCCCCGCCCAGGACATGTTCCAACTGGCGCAGCAGTCTCCCTTTTCGACCAAGATTGACGCGCCGGCCGGGGAGCCGAAGAGACAAGCTGGCTACATCATATGAGTGAAATCATCGTCCTGGGCGCCGGAATGGTCGGCGTTTCGACTGCCTTGGCCCTGCAGGCAAACGGCCACGCCGTGACGCTGTTCGACCGGCGCGGCCCGGGCGAAGAGACAAGTTTCGGCAATGCGGGGATAATCCAGGCCGAGGCGGTCGAACCCTATCCGCTTCCGCTTGACCCCAAGACATTGTTCGCCATCGCGACCGGACGCACCAATGATGTGGTCTGGCGCATGAGGGACCTGCCGCACTGGCTGGTGCCCCTGCTCGGCTATGCCCGCAATTCCCTGCCGAGGGGCTATAAGGCCAATATCGCGCCGAGCTGGTCGAGGATGATCCTCAGCGCAACCGAGGACCATGCGCGCCTGATCGCAGCATCGGGGGCCGAGGCCATCATTGCGCGGGATGGGTACCGCAAGGTTTACCGCACGGCGGCCGGCTTCGATAAGGCCGTGGCGACAGCCGAACGGTATCGCTCCCAATACGGCGTTCCATCGCATACCCTTTCGGGGGCCGAGCTGGCGGACGCAGAGCCGGGACTTCAGGCCAAATTGGCCGGTGCCGTGCACTGGACATGCTCATGGTCCTGCCAGGATCCCGGTGGCCTCGTGCGCCACTATGCCGATCTCTTCATGGCGCGTGGAGGATCCATGGTCCTCGGTGATGCGAACAGTCTCGAACGCGCAGGCGCCGGCTGGCGGGTCCAGTCCAATAATGGCCCCCTGACGACGGAGCGCGTGGTGGTCTGCCTAGGACCATGGTCTCCCGCCCTGGTTGGCCGTTTCGGGCATGCCGTACCGATGGTGTACAAGCGCGGCTACCACCGGCATTTCCACGTCAAGGACGGGCCAAAACTGCCATTGTTCGACGTGGAGACAGGCACGTTCCTGTCGCCGATGCGGATGGGACTGCGCGTCTTGACCGGCGCCGAACTCAGTACGCTGGACGCACCGCCAAGCAGCCGTCAGATCGACCGCTCGACATTGGCCGCGCGTGAGTTGTTCGCATTGGGCGAGCGGGTCGATGCCCAAGATTGGCGCGGGACGCGGCCGTTCATGCCGGGCATGCTGCCAATGATCGGACCATCGGAGAAGAACCCCGGCATGTGGTTCAATTTCGGCCATGGCCACCAGGGCTTTACCCTCGGCCCGACGAGCGCCCGTATCCTTGCCGAGAAGATGGGCCGCTAAGCCGGCCTCACCCAGCGTCTGCTGGCGCGATTTCAACGGCGGCCTGGCGGCGGAACAGCATATCCTTTGCCGCCACCACCGCACCCAGGGTGATGAGCCCGCAGGCAATCACGACGCTCATGCTGAACTCCGCATAGCCGGAGACGATGAGAAGGAGCGTGGACAGAAGGGGGGCAAGGTAGGACGCCGCCCCCAGGATCTGGATATCCCCCTGCTTGACCCCGATGTCCCAGACATAGAAGGCGAGACCCACTGGCGCGAGACCGAGCCCGACAATGGCCACCCATTGCCACGGCGAGGTCGGCCAGACAGTGGTTTCAAGAGCCAAATGGCTCAGCCAGGCCAGGACGGCCACCACAAGGCAAAATCCTGCGATGGCTTCGCTTGGAACTCTGGCCAGCCGGCGCGAGAGAATGGAATAGCTGGCCCAGGCGAAGGCAGCAAAAAGGGCCGCGGCGTAGCCGAGGACATATTGCGCCTCGAGCACCAGTCCCTGCCCGCGCGTAACGACCAGCACGGTGCCGGCCAGAGCCAGCACGCAGCCGGCGATGTGGTTCCAGCGAAGCTTCTCCCCCGGGAGCATGGCAGACATCACCACGATCAGCACGGGCCAAAGGTAGTTGATGAGGCTGGCTTCGACCGGCGGTGCATTCTTAAGCGCAAAGAAATAGGCAAAATGGTAGCCGGCAAGGCCCAGCACGCCAACAAGCCAAACCGAGAGAGGCTGGCGCATCGCCTTGATCGCGCCGGGCCTGACGATCATCAGGCACACACCGCCGATGGCAAAAGTAACCGCGGTGAACTGAAGCGGAGGCATGTCGCCGCTGGCCGCAGTCAAGGTTGCCAAAAGCGACCAGAGCACGACGGCCAAAAGGCCGATCAGGGTCGCGGTGGAGCGGGAGAGCGCGTGGGACATGCCGCAGCTTTATGGGGAAAGCCGGGGCCGGGGAAGGGCGAAAGCGTCCCTCCCCGTCTGCTATCAATATTTCGCAGTGGCGTCGCTCGCTGGGAAAGTCTCGTCGACGCTTTCATCGACCTCGTCCCACTGGCGGGGTGGGCTCTCTTGCGCCTCGCTGCCGGCGTCGCGGATCTGCACGGGTGCATCCTTGGGGCCAGGCTTCTTGCCATCGCGCATGGCGGCGGCTTCGTCAGTCTTTTTCGGGGTGTCTTTCATGATCGGTACCTCCAAAAAGTAAAACGGCATGCCGGGACATCGGTTGCGCGCCATCCGCCAGAGCCAGCAAGATTTCGGAAAACAGCCTGGCTGGAGGCCAGGTTTGCGCGGCGACATCGCGGTGAACAACGCGATGCCAACGCTTGCCAAGCCTGTGGTTATTGCCCACTAGATGGGCACTTGGGAAACCTGGGCTAACTTTTCTACAAACGGGGTGAGATGATGATGAAACTTGTGTTGGGCCGTCGCGGCTTCGTTTCTGTCATGGCTGCAGGCGTGGCGTTGGCCATGTCGGGCACCGCAATCGCGCAGGAAGCGCTCAAGGTCGCCGCGATCTGGACCGTGCCGGTCGAGCAGCAGTGGGCGAGCCGCCTGCACAATGCGCTCGTCGCCGCCGACGCTGCCGGCACCATTGAATATGTCTATTCGGAGAACATCTCCAACACTGATTATGAGCGCGTGATGCGCGAATATTCCGAGCAGGGCAACAAGCTGATCATCGGCGAGGCCTTTGGCGTGGAGCAGCCCTCGCGTGCCGTTGCCGAAGAATATCCCGAAGTGATGTATCTGATGGGCTCGTCGCTGCAGCCCGTAGAGCCGAACTATGCGACCTTCGACAACTTCATCCAGGAACCGAGCTATCTCACTGGCATGATTGCCGGTCTCAAGACCGAGAGCAACCAGATCGGCATGATCGGCGGCTACGCAATCCCCGAAGTGAACCGCCTGATGAACGCCTTCATGGACGGCGCGCTGTCGGTCAATCCGGATGTGAAATTCTCGGTGAGCTTCATCAACTCCTGGTATGATCCCCCGAAGGCCAAGGAATCCGCCTTCGCCATGATCGATGCCGGCGCCGATATTCTCTACGCCGAACGTTTTGGTGTGTCCGACGCTGCCAAGGAACGCGGCATTCTCGCCATCGGCAACGTCATCGACACCGCTGCCGACTATCCGGGCACGATCCTGGCGTCCGCGCTCTGGCACGGCGAGCCGATGATCAACAAGGCCATTGAAGACGTCAAGGCCGGCACATTCACCGCCTCCGACTACGGCATCTATGCCTTCATGGAACACGGTGGTTCGAGCCTCGTGGTCGACGAAGCCCTGGCCGGCGCCGATGCGGTTGCTGCAGCCAAGGCCAAGGAAGCCGAAATCCTGGCCGGCACGTTCAAAGTCGAGATCGACGACAGCGAGCCGAAGTCCAACTGAGCTTTGGGAGCCATGAGAGATCGTGGCCCCCACCACCCCCACCCAACCTCCCCCTGATAGGTGGATGAAACGAGGCGGTGGGGAGAACAGATCGTGCCTCCAACACAGCTCTACCCCTCCCCCTTCTGAGGGGGAGGTCGGGTGGAGGTGACGGCAAGCTCAAAGTCCCTTTGCGCGAGCAGTAAATGACCGACCAGCCATCACCAGCCCCCCTGCTCTCGCTCGAGCACATCACCAAGCGCTTCGGCCCTCTGGTCGCCAATGACGACATCTCCCTCACTCTGCACAAAGGCGAGATCCTGGCGCTGCTGGGGGAGAATGGCGCGGGCAAGACGACGCTGATGAATATCCTGTTCGGCCATTATGTGCAGGACGAAGGACAGGTCCGCGTCGCCGTCGAGGGTGAGATGGTCACGCTTCCCAGCGGCTCGCCCGGGGCGGCGCTCAATGCCGGCGTCGGCATGGTCCACCAACATTTTACGCTGGCAGAAAATCTCTCCGGCCTGGCCAATATTCGTCTCGGCACGGAAAAGCTGATGTCCTTCGGCCGTGCCGCCGAAGCACGCCGCAAGGTGGAAAAGATCATCGCCGAGAGCGGCCTCGACGTCGATCTCGACTGCCGGGTGGCGGACCTGACGGTCGGCGAAAAGCAGCGCATCGAAATCCTCAAGGCGCTCTATCGCGACGCGCGCGTC
Source organism: Devosia sp. FJ2-5-3 (assembly GCF_029201545.1). Lineage (NCBI taxonomy): Bacteria > Pseudomonadati > Pseudomonadota > Alphaproteobacteria > Hyphomicrobiales > Devosiaceae > Devosia > Devosia sp. FJ2-5-3. Next base: position 2,841,711 of record NZ_CP104007.1, read on the forward strand.
CTCATTCTCGATGAACCCACCGCCGTGCTGACACCGCAGGAAGCAGATGGGCTTTTCACCGTGCTCCGGCGGCTGGCCGCCAACGGGCTCGGGGTCATTTTCATCTCCCACAAGCTTGGCGAGGTGCTCGCCATCTCCAACCGCATCCTCGTGTTGCGGGGCGGCAAGAAGGCGGGCGAGCTGGAAACGGCACAGGCCGACCGCCGCGCCATTGCCGATCTGATGGTGGGCAAGGCCGTGGCCGAGATCACCCGCACCCCTGCTACGCCCGGCGATGTGCTCGTGCAGTTCGACGGCGTCAGCCTGCGCGAGGGCGCGGGCAAGCAAGTGCTCACCGATGTCAACTTCGTGCTGCGCCAGGGCGAGATCGTCGGCCTTGCCGGCGTGTCGGGTAACGGTCAGGCGGGCATCGCCGCGCTGATCTCCGGCCTTGCCGTTCCAAGCGAGGGCGCGCTCAACCTTTACGGCACCCCGGTGCGCTCCGCCGATCCGCGCGCGCTCGTCGCCGCGGGCGTTGCCCGCATGCCGGAAGATCGCCAGCATGACGGTGTCGTCGGCACGATGAGCGTGGCGGACAATATCGCCATCGAGGATGTCCGCAGCTCCGAATTCTCCCGCGCCGGCTGGCTCGACCGCAATGCGATGCGGGTGCGGGCCGAGAGTGCCATTGCGGCCTATGACGTGCGTTGTCCCGGCCCGGATGCCGAGGCGCGCCTGCTGTCCGGAGGCAATGTACAAAAGCTGATCCTGGCGCGCGTGCTGGAGCGCGAGCCGCGCGTGATCCTCGCCAACCAGCCGACGCGTGGCCTCGATGTCGGCGCGCAGGCCGAAGTGCATCGACGCATTATTGCCGCCCGCGACCGGGGCGCCGCAGTGCTGGTCATTTCCGAGGACCTCGACGAATTGTTCGCTCTCTCGGACCGGTTCCTCGTCGCCCATGCCGGCACGGTGACCGATGCCGGACAGTCCGAAAATCTCGACCGGGGCACGATCGGCCTGCTGATGGCCGGTCAGCACATTCAGTCCGCAGGGGTGGCATCATGAGTTTTCGTCTTGAACCCCGGACTGATGCCAGCATGGGCCTCAAGCTCGCTGTATCGCTGGGTGCAGGCGTGGTGGCGCTGCTGCTCGTGGCCATCCCGGTGCTCTTTGCCGGGGGCTCGCCGCTCAATGCCTATTGGTTGATGGTCCAGGGCGCGTTCGGCTCCACCTTTGCGCTGAGTGAAACACTCAATCGCGCCACGCCGCTGATCCTCACCGGTCTTGCCGCTGCCGTCGCCTTCCGCGCAAAACTCTGGAATATCGGCGCCGAGGGTCAGCTCTATATCGGCGCCCTGGCCGCAGTGCTGGTGGGCGGAGGGCTGCTGCAGATGCCCCCTGCCCTCGCTATACCGACCGTCATGATTGCTGGTTTCGTCGCTGGTGGCCTGATGATGGTCGTCCCCACCATCTTGAAGCAGAAATTCGGCGCCGACGAAGTCGTCATCACGCTGCTGCTCAACTTCATCGTCATCCTCTTCGTCCAGATGCTGATCGAGGGCCCGCTGAAGGACCCGCTGGCCATGGGCTGGCCGCAATCGATCCCGCTGATTGCCGAAGCCAAGCTGCCAAAGCTGCTGCCACGCCTGCGGATGCATTGGGGGCTGATCGTCGGCGTCGTCGCGGCCATCGTGCTGTGGGTCGTGGTGCGCAAGACCGTGCTGGGCTTCGAGATTCGCGCCGTCGGCGAGAACAAGGCTGCCGCCCGCTTTGCCGGCATTCCGGTCAACGCCACCATGCTCAAGGTGGCGCTGATTTCCGGAGGGCTCGCGGGCCTCGCCGGCGTCAGCGAAGTGGCTGGAGTCAAGGGTTACCTTTCCGCCGATCTTTCGCCGGGCTTTGGCTATTCGGGCATTGTCGTCGCCATGTTGGCCGGCCTTTCGCCAATCGGCACCGTGGCCGCAGCGATCTTCGTCGCGGCCGTATTCGTGGGGGCGGATTCGATGAGCCGGGCCACCGGCATCTCCAACTATATCGCCGATCTCGTGGTCTCCCTTTCCCTTCTCTGCGTGCTGGTCGGCAGCTTCTTCCTGCGCTTCCGACTGCGCTACGAGCAAAAGAGCGTGGAGGCCTGAGCATGGATGTCCTTCTTGAAATCCTTGGTTCGGCCAATTTCTGGGCTGCGTCCCTTCGCATCGCCACGCCGTTGATCTTTGGCGTCCTCGGCGCTTTGCTCTGCGAGCGGGCCGGCGTCTTGAACCTCGGCATCGAAGGCATTTTTGTTGCCGGGGCGATGGCAGGCTGGCTTGCCGTCTATCTCGGATTGGGGCTTTGGGGTGGCGTGCTCGTGGCGGCCTGCGCCGGCGCCGTCTTCGGCCTGCTCCATGCCATCCTCACGGTGGTGCTGGGGCTTTCCCAGCATGTTTCAGGCATCGGCATTACCCTCCTGGCCACCAGCGCCAGCTATTTCACCTATCGTACCGCCCTGCCCGACGTGACCACCCCGCCGCGCATCGCCGCATTCCAGCCGCTCAATATTCCCGGCCTTTCCGATATTGCCTTCATCGGGCCTGCGCTCTTTCAACAGACGCCGCTGACATTCCTCGCGTTGGTCTTCGTCGCCCTCGTCGCGCTGGTGCTCTATCGCACGCCGCTGGGCCTCGCCATCCGCGCCGTGGGGGACAATCCGGCTTCCGTCGAAGCGCAGGGGCTCTCGGTGCGTGGGCTGCGCATCGGTGCCGTCGTCGCCGGGTCGGCCCTGATGGCGCTGGGCGGCGCGTTCCTGACCATGTCGGCTTTCGACGCCTTCTTCTTCGGCATGGTCAATGGACGTGGCTGGATCTGCATTGCGCTGGTCGTCTTCGCCTCATGGCAGCCTGGAAAGGCACTCCTTGGCGCGCTGCTGTTCGGCGCGTTCGACGCCTTCCAGATCCGCCTTCAAGCCCAGATCGGCCAGGTCGTTCCGGGGCAGATTTTCCTGATGCTGCCCTATCTGCTGTCCATCGTCGCCCTGATCCTTGTGGCACGCCGGGCGGACTATCCCCGCGCCCTGCTGCAGCCCTGGACCAAGGGGCAGCGGCACTAAACTCATTCGAACCTCCCGCCTCTGCGGGAGGTTGCCAGGCCAGACCATCTGCCACATCCTTGCCCTCCGAGGCCGCGCTCCAGGGCGCAGCTGGGGGCGAGGTCTATTGAAGAGGACCCAAATATGTTCGATCTGAAGATCACCAATGCCAATCTGCCGGATGGCCGCAGCGGCGTGGATATCGGCGTGCGCGAGGGGCGAATTGCTGCGATCGAAGCCAATCTGCCTGGTGACGCAGGACAAACCATAGACGCTGCCGGGCAGCTGGTTGCTCCGCCCTTCGTCGATGTGCACTTTCACATGGACGCCACGCTCTCGCTCGGCCTGCCGCGCCACAATGAAAGCGGGCTGCTGCTCGATGGCATCAAGATCTGGGGCGAGCTCAAGCCGCTGCTGACCCAGGAAGCGGTGATCGAGCGCGCCCTCGCCTATTGCGACCTCGCCGTCTCGCAGGGGCTCCTCGCCATCCGCACCCATGTGGATATTTGCGACGATCGCCTGCTCGGCGTCGAGGCGCTGCTCGAGGTCAAGAAGCGCGTTGCGCCCTATATCGACCTGCAGCTCGTCGCCTTCCCGCAGGATGGCTATTATCGCTATCCGGGGGCGCCGGAGCTGCTGAGGCGCGCGCTCGACATGGGTGTCGACGTTGTCGGCGGCATTCCGCATTTCGAACGGACCATGGCCGATGGCGCATCGAGCCTCAAGGCGTTGCTCGAAATTGCCGCCGACCGCGGTCTCCTTGTCGACATCCACTGCGACGAGACCGACGACCCCATGAGCCGTCACATCGAAGCGCTGGCCTATGAAACCCAGCGGCTGGGTCTTGGCGGGCGGGTCAACGCCTCGCACCTGACCTCCATGCATTCCATGGACAATTACTACGTTTCAAAACTCCTGCCGCTGATGGTCGAGGCCGGCGTCAGCGCCACCGCCAATCCGTTGATCAACATCGTCATCCAGGGTCGGCACGATAGCTATCCCAAGCGCCGTGGCATGACCCGCATTCCCGAGATGCTGACCTATGGCATTGACTGCGCCTTTGGCCATGACTGCGTCATGGACCCCTGGTATTCGCTCGGCCAGGGCGACATGCTGGAGGTAGCCTTCATGGGCCTTCACGTCGCGCAGATGACCAGCCGCGAGGCCATGCGCAAGTGCTTTGATCTCGTCACCAAGGGCCCGGCCAAGATCATGCATCTCGAGGGCTATGGCGTCGATGTCGGCTGCAAGGCCGACATGGTGCTGCTGCAGGCCAAGGACAGCATCGACGCCATCCGTCTCAAGCCGACGCGCCTGGCTGTCATCAAGGGCGGCAAGGTCATCTCCCGTACGCCGGCACGCCAGAGCGCGCTGAGCCTCGATGGCCGCCCTGCTACGATCGACCCGGCCCGTGTCGGGCCGCAGTGGTAAGACTAGCAGCGGTTTTCGGGTGATCGGTAGGATTGGCGACGAAGCTTGCCCTGCCGTTCCCCTCTCGCACGGAGCTTCCCTCGGGCGTGACCCGAGGGTCACTATCCAATTGCAAATCTGTTGCTTTGCGGCTCGCAAATTGGCCCTCGGGTCAAGCCCGAGGGAAGTCTGGCGCTCGATTGGGCGGTCCGGGCTAAACCATTCTCTGTCGATACCGACATCATCAGAACAGAAAAAAGGCGGGGATTGCTCCCCGCCTTTTCGTTTATCAGGCCTTCTGCTCAACGAGCACGTCGTGCTCGTCGTCATGCGGCGCCTTGGGCATGAAGCGGCGGGTGAAGCGGCTGAAACTGTCGATATAGGTCAGCAGCACCGGCACCACGACAAGGGTCAGGATGGTCGAAGAGATCAGGCCGCCGATAACCGCGTGGGCCATCGGGGCGTTCTGGCCGCTGCCTTCGTGCAAGCTCAGCGCCAGCGGGATCATGCCGAAGATCATGGCGAGTGTCGTCATGATGATCGGGCGGAAGCGGGTTACGCCGGCTTCGACCAAGGCCTCATAAAGGTTCATGCCGCCGCGAACGTGCTGGTTGGCATTGTCCACGAGCAGGATGGCGTTCTTCACCACGAGGCCCATCAACATGATGAAGCCAATCGCCGAGAACATGTTGAGCGTCGAACCGCCGACAAGAAGGCCGACCATCACGCCGATCAACGCCAGGGGCAGCGAGCCCATGATGGCAATCGGCTGCAGGAAGCTGCCGAACTGGCTGGCGAGCACGAGATAGATGAAGATCACGGCCAGCAGCAGGGCCGAGCCTACTGCACCCATGGTGTCAGCGATCTGCTCGACTTCGCCGCCGAACGAACTGCGGTAGCCCGTCGGGAACTCGATGCTGTTGACCGCCTCCTGAAGCTGGGGCGTCACCGCGCCCAGTTCCACGCCGGAGAGATAGGCTTCCACTGTCACGCCGCGCTGCAGATCCTGGCGGTTAATGGTGGCGGGCCCGGTGCTTTCGACGACCTCGGCCACCTGGTTGAGGGTGATCATGGCGCTCGAGCCGGTGGCGCCAGACTGGGCGATGGGCAGATTGCCGATGGCATCCACATCCTCGCGCAGGGCCTGGGGGAGACGGACGACGACCGAATAGACCTGGCCGTTCGGCGCGGTCCAGTCGGCCACATCCTCGCCGCTCAACAGCGGATTGAGCGTTGCCGCGATCTGGCCCATCGAAACGCCCAGATTGTTGGCGAGGTCACGGTTGACGGAAATGCCGACAACCGGCTCCGCCTCGTCGAGGCTCGAGGTGACGTCGATCAGCCCATCGATGGTTTCGAGCTTGGCGACCAGTCGGTCGGCCAGGCGCTCCAGGACGACAAAGCTGTCGCCGTAGAGGGTAATCGAGACCGGAGCGGAGGACATGCCCAGGCCCGACGTTGCGGTAACCTGGAATTTGGCACCGGGGACGGCGTCAAGCATGTCGCGGGCACGCGGCATCAATTCCTGGGGAGTGATGTCGCGCAGGGCCTTGTCGACGAGCGTGACGGTCAGCGTGCCGGTATTGGCGCCGCTGGCCGCCAGGCCGCCAGCCACAGTCGAATAAGTGGTCTCGACTTCCGGCAATTGCCGCAGGATGGATTCGGCCTGCCGGAGCTTGACGGCCGTATGCTCACGCGACGAACCGGCCGGCGTCTCCACCGTCACGGTGAAGATGCCGTTGTCGACCGCGGGCACGAATTCCACCCCGACGCGCGGAAACAGGAAGAAGGTGCCCACAAAGGACAGAAGCGCGACGAGCAGAACCGACTTGCGGTGCTTGAGGCCCCAATGGATCACATGGCGGTAGCCTTCGGTGATCCATTCGAACAGGCGGTCGAACTGCTGGATCAGCCGTCCAACCGGCCCGCGCTTGGCATTCGGGTTCGAGGCCGGATCGTACCAGACGCTCGACATCATCGGATCGAGTGTGAAGGCCACGAAGAGCGAGATCAGCACGGACACGGACACGGTCACGCCGAATTGCAGGAAGAACCGGCCCATGATGCCATCCATGAAGGCGACGGGCAGGAACACGGCAACGATGGACAGCGTCGTCGCCATCACGGCGAGGCCGATTTCATTGGTGCCGTCGAAAGCCGCCTGACGGTGGCTCTTTCCCATGTGGAGGTGGCGCGTGATATTTTCGCGGACCACGATGGCGTCGTCGATCAGGATACCCACGGCCAGCGACAGCGCCAGGAGCGTCATCATATTGAGGGTGAAGCCGAGGAAATTCAGCGCCACCATCGTGCCGATGATCGAGATGGGAAGCGTCAGGCCGGTGATGACGGTCGAACGCCAGGAATTGAGAAACAGGAACACGATGATGACGGCAAGGACCGCACCCTCGATGAGCATGTTCTGCACGGCGTGGAAGGAATCCTCCACCGGCTTGGCGTTGTCGACCACGACCTCGATCTTGACCTGCCCCTCGGGGAGTTCCCTGGTCAGGAGGTTGTCGATGGTACGGCGGATTTCTTCCGCGACACCCACCGTATTAGCGCCCTGCGTCTTGAGGATGTCGACGGCAAGAGCGCGCTCGCCATTGAGGATGGCCAGGCTCGATGCTTCGCCCGTGCCGTCTTCGATGGTCGCGACATCGCGCAGGGTGACCGGCTGGCCGCCCTGATTGCCGACGATGATGTCGTAGAAATCCTGCTCGTCCTCGAGCCGCCCCAGAACCTGGATCGACTGGACGATGCTATCCTGAGTAATCGAGCCGGCTGCAAGATCCTTGTTGGCTGCCTGCATGGCCGAGATCACGGCGCTCGGCGCAATGTTGAAAGCCGTGAGCCGGTCGGGATCGATCTGAATATTAAGCTGGCGCGGAACACCACCAACCACGGACGCACTGCCGACGCCGGAGATGTTTGACAGGCGCTTTACGATGATGTCCTCGGTCAGGGCCGTCAGGTCGCGATCAGACAAGGTCTCGGAGCTGACCGCGAGCGAGAGGACCGGCAGGGCCGATGGGTCGAAGCGCAGCACGCGCGGTTCCCCTGCCCCGGCCGGCAGCCGGGCCTTGACCGGGTCGATCTTGTCTCGAACATCCTGCGCCATCTGCTGGGAGTTCTGGTCGAGATTGAAGATCATGATCACCATGGCCTGTCCGGCCTGGGCCGTGGACTGGATGGTGTCGAGACCGGCAATGGTGTTCACCGCCTCTTCGATCGGCTTGACGACGTCGGCTTCCACAGCCTCCGGCGAGGCGCCGGGGTAGCTCACCACCACGGCGACGACGGGGAAGTCCACATCGGGCATCTGCTCGATGGGGAGGCGCTGGTAGGAATAGATACCGAACACCATGATTGCCACCATGATCATGGTGGCAAAGACGGGGTGATTGACGCTTATTCGGGTCAGAAACATGGATCAGTCCTCGACCACTTCATAAACTTCGCCATCGGCGAGATCGGTCAGCGGGGCGCCGATGATGGTGTCGCCGACGGCCACGCCTTCGACTTCGACGGTGCGACCGCGATCCCATTCCTGGCCCAGTTCGACGCCCTGGCGGACAAGGCTGCCATCGACGAGCTTGAGAACGAAATTGCCCGACGCGTCTTCACGCACTGCCGTGGACGGCACGGCGACAGCATCAACCTTTTCGGTGACGGTGATGAAACCGGTGGCGAACATGCCACCCCGCAGATTGCCATTGGCATTGTCGAGATCGATGTAGATCGGCACGGTGCGGGTGCCGCTGACTGCGATCGGGTTCACCCGCTTGACCGTGCCCGTGAAGCTCTGGCCATCAAGGCCGGTCACGGTCACTTCGACGGATTGGCCGGCGCCGACAAGGGCGCTGGAATTCACCGACGCCGCGGCCTGGAATTCCATGCGGTCGAGATTGACCACGGTCATCAAGGGCGCGCCGGCGGATACGGTCTGGCCCGGCTCGACAGAACGGGATGCGATTATGCCAGTGATGGGCGAAGTCACGGTTGCCTTGCTCAGAGCCAGTTCGGCGCCGCGCACAGCGGTTTCCAGCGCCGCCAGATTGGCCTCCAGGGCGGCAGTCGAGGAGCGTGCCTGTTCCAGCGCGGAGGGGCTGGTGAGCCCCTGGCGCGCCAACTCTTCGGTCCGTTCCAGTTGCTGGCGCGAGGAAAGCAATTGCGCACGCGTGGCGTCGGCAGTGGCCCGCTGCTGGTTCAGCTGCAGCTCCAGATTCTCGCGATCGATCTCGACGAGCTTGGCGCCCGCCGCAACCTCGTCGCCGGGACGAACCGCAACGAAAAGAACGCGGCCCGAAGCCTGGGCGGCGACGTCCGACTGTTGGGACGGCACGAGGGTTCCCGTCACCTTGACGGTCTGGCGCAAAGTGCTGGGCTGGATTTCAAAAGTTTCGGACCGCAGAATCTGTTTGACCACAGTCGTTTCCTCGACTGCGACAACAGGCTCGGGCGCGGGAGGCTGAAGCAGGAAGAAAGCCGCCGCGCCCACCACGATAACGCCAAGGACGATCCAGGGCGCAATGCGCCGCTTTGGCTTGAGGCCTTGAGCGACGCGCTGCGCATTTTCCTTCTCGCGCTTGCTCTGGGCCCATTCGGGTTTATCGTTGGTTGCGGTCATTGCTCTTTGTCCTGAAGCGAAGCTTTTCCCTGTAGCAATAGGCTCGCCCAATTGCCCAAGAATTGCGAGGAGTCACGATAGAAGGCCGAAAGCTCGGTCACCCTGCGAGCTGCACCTTCCGATTCTGATTCAATTTCTTTAGCGCAAGCCTCTGTGACGCTTGCATATTTTTCCATTCGTCCTGCCAGCTCCTGAAGCATCTGCACATAGCTGGCGGAAGATAATTCGTAATAGTCCTGACGATCCCCTGTATGCGTGGTCAGGCGCAGAAGTCCGCGGGCGGCCAATTGTCGGGCGTTGGTGCTGACGCTTGCCCGGCTGACGCACAGGCGCTCGCTGATCTGGTTTAGACTTAGTTCGCGTCCCTCGGCAACAAGGAGTCCCATTATCCGCCCGGCAATGCGAGGCCCACCATCGTGCTGCGCGATGAGGCCCATTTCTTCGATAAAGCGGTCAATGGCAGAGAGGGTCACATCAATCCGTCAGGCTAATTTCAGTTCGTTCAGTTTAGACTAAACGACACTCAAGCGCAAAAGATTCGCCATGCGCCGCCAGAAAGGCCGGTTTGCAACCACCGAAGACAGCATCACCTCTAAAGTGCAATTGATAATGGAAGCGTTAGCGAGAAGCATCTGTTTTTAAGTGATTTTTGCCGCCTGCGCATGGTCTGGGCACCGATACCACCCTGGCAAGCGGGCACCTGGTCAAGGCCGCACACGCTGGTGAAAATGTCGGTTTTGGGTTGTGCACGGAATGGAATTGGGTCAGTTTCCCCCGATCAGGGGGTAGTGACGCTGGATTCCAAACTGACGCCGCCGACCATCGTGCTTTTCGATCTCGATGGAACGCTGGTACATCACGTCAATCCGCGGGTGCTGCAGGCGCTGGAATTCCTGGACGATTGTTCGCACAGGGCCGGTCGCTTGGTTGCTCGGTTTCGCCTGGCTCGCCGTCATCGTACGGTAGAGACCAAGGCGCCTAAATTGCTGGTTCACCGGGCGATCCATCGTGTTCGCCGCAAGTCGGTGGAACAGATGCTGCAGCCCTGCGCGACGCTTCGCGCTACTCTCGAACACCTCCACAACAATGGCGTGGTCCTCGGCCTCGTGAGCAATGGCCTCGGCCGCGGCTATGGCCATGACGTGCTCGAGGCGTTTGACCTCAAGAAGTATTTTACGGCCAGCGTTTTCCGGGAAGACGTCATTCGCGGCAAGCCCTGGCCCGATCCGCTGGTCACCGCCCTCAAGGGCATTGGCCGCGATCTGCGGCGCCGCGACGTCATCTGGTATGTCGGCGATCAGCGCAAGGATATCACTGCAGCCATGGCGGCGTCCGAGATCATTGGTCATCAGATCGTGCCCGTCGCGCTCGGCGCCCGGGCCGCGCTGGCGGCCGTCGAGATTTGTGCGGACAAGGCCCACATCATGTGGTCGGCGACTGAATTCGGGCGGTCCGTTGAGGCGGCCTTCGGCAGCGAAGAGCGCCCCGCCCTGGAAAGCACCCTCCCCCTCGCTCCGGTCTAGACCGCGCTCCGGCCAGGCACTTGCCTAGAAATCAAAGCCCATCTGGCTGGCAGGGATCACAGGATCGGCGGCGACAGGCTTTGCCGCCTCCGGGGCGGCCTTTGCTTTAGCCGGGGCGGTCGGCTTCTTGCCGGACTTCGGTTTGGCTGGGGCAGTCTCGGCGGCGCGGGCCTCGACGATCGGCGCCACCGTCATAAGGTCGATCCACGCACGGGCCCGCTCCAGCTTTGCTGGCTTGAAGGTGTAGAGATTTTCGCGGCCCTTCTTGACCTCAGCGACAAGACCGGCGCTTTTCAGCACGCGCAAATGGCGCGAGATGGCCGGACGGCTGATTGGAAACGAATCGGCGAGCTTGTGCACCGGGACCGGCCCCGCCTGCAGGATCGTCAGGATGCGGCAGCGCGTGGCATCAGCCAGGGCGGAATAGAGTGGAACCGGCGGCTTTGGCGACTTGCTCATAGCCCGGTGCGTACGTAACGACACCGTTACCCGTCAAGCGATGACACCACTTGTTCACCAGATAAGTTGGCCCGCCATTCACGATGGCACACAATCGCCGCAACTGTTCAATAGTCTGGTCATTGTCCGTAGCCCATGCTGGGTTCAACAAGGGAGACGGAGATGATGCGCAGAAGCGCTGGGACCGCGACATATTCGTGGTGGAGCCGGGAACAGAGGCCCTATTCGACCTCCGAGATGGTCGCCGACGCTGCGGTCCATATTTTTGGCCTGATCATTGCCATTGCCGCTGGCTCCTCGCTGCTGGCGCTGGCCCTTCTTCACACCGCGCCTGAGGCGTTTCCGGCCCTTCTCGTCTATGTCGCCACGCTCATCCTCGTGCTCGGCGTGTCGCTGGCCTACAATCTGTGGCCCGTCACCCCGGTAAAGCAGCACCTGGCGCGTCTCGACCAGGCGGCGATTTTCCTCTTTATCGCAGGGTCCTACACGCCATTCCTGGCCGTCATCGGCGGCACGCCCATGGGCTCGGTCATGACCAGCCTTGTCTGGGGCGCGTCATTGGTCGGCGTGGCGTTGAAGCTGATCGTGCCGCACCGTTTCGGGCGACTGGCGATCGTGCTCTATCTCGCCATCGGCTGGAGCGGCATTCTCGTCTTCAAGTCCCTGGCGCAGACGCTGCCGGATTCGACGCTCTGGCTCTTGCTTGCCGGCGGCGTCACCTACTCGGCAGGAATCATCTTCCATCTTTGGGAAAAGCTCAAATTCCAGAATGCCTTATGGCATGTCTTCGTCGTCGCCGGCGCCAGCCTGCACCTTCTGGCCGTGCTGGACTGCATGGTGTTCGCGCGGCTTTAATTGGCGGCCTTGATCCGCGCGTGCTCGACAGTGTCGCCGGGCTCAATGCCCAGTTCCTTGCTGCGGCCGCCTGGGATCTCGAGCACGAACTGTACCGGCACCTGCGACGGGATCGAAGTCGGATCATGCGGGACGGCGTTTACGTGGATGGTGCGGATAACGCCATCGGCGCTAATGAACAGCATATCCAATGGGATAAACGTGTTCCGCATCCAGAACGAGACCGGCCGCTCATCGAGAAAATCGAACAGCATGCCCGCGTCATCGGCCAGTTCCTGACGGTACATCAGGCCCTGGGCGCGGCTTTCGGGGGTATCCACCAGCTCCACCTTGAACTCGTGGCTGGCACCGTCGCTGTTGATGACAAGGCGGCTGTCATCGCTGCAGGCCGCCAGCGGCAGGCTGACGACAAGCACGGCGGCAATTGCCAGCGCGTTTCGCATCGATGACGCCAAGGTTAGCATAATGTTACCTTTTGGAAGGACCTAGTGAGACGATGGGGCATCGCCCCAACCATCGGGCCGGATTTCGGCGACCATAAGGCCCTTGGGTCCGTTTCCGTAGCGCACGAGCACGAACTGGCCCGGCCGCAATTCGGTGATGCCGAAGCGGCGCAGCGTTTCCATATGGACGAAGATGTCGGGCGTCCCCTCCCCTGCGGAAAGGAAACCGAAACCACGGATGCGGTTGAACCACTTCACCTCGAGCCGGACCATCGAAGACGATGGCTCGACCACGACATGGGTTCGCGGCGCGGGCATCTGCGCCGGGTGGCGGGCCGTGCTCTCATCCATGGAGACGATGCGGAAAGCCTGCAGGCCACCGGGGCGATTGAGCGCCTCGACGACGATGCGGGCGCCTTCATAAGCCGTCTGGTAGCCGTCGCGGCGCAGGCAGGTAACGTGCAGCAGCACGTCCGCCATCCCATTGTCCGGGACGATGAAGCCGAAGCCCTTGCCGGCATCGAACCATTTGATCGCTCCCGATATCTCGATGACATCCAGCGATGGCTGCGCATCCGGGGAGGCATGCTCCTCGCGTCCATCCACACTGCTTATCCCGTGTGGATTCGCGCCTTCCCCGCTATCATCGCTGCCCTTAACCCCCATACCCCAACGCCTTTTTCTCATCCCCGCCCCAGCGAGGTACTCCGACAATACCGCGCCAGTCTGGCCGATTCAGGGGGAAAAGTTAAGAAGGTGTTGCGAAATAGTTGACGGACCGCCAGATGCCGCGGTTGCCGGGGCAGACCCGGCTTGTTACGCAGGGTCCGAAATCGTTCAGGGAGACCGAGATGCAATATCTTCACACCATGGTGCGGGTCACCAATGTCGAGGACAGCCTGCGTTTTTACTGTGCCGGGCTGGGCCTGGAAGAAGTGCGCCGCACCGACAATGAAAAGGGCCGATTCACCCTCATCTTCCTTCGCGCGCCGGGCGATAATGGCGGCGAGGTCGAGCTGACCTACAATTGGGATCCGGAAGTCTATACCGGCGGACGCAATTTCGGCCATCTCGCCTATCGGGTGAAGGACATCTACGCCCTTTGCCAGCACCTTGCGGACATGGGGGTGGTCATCAACCGCCCACCACGCGATGGCCACATGGCCTTCGTAAAGTCCCCCGATGGCGTTTCGATCGAGCTGATCCAGGATGGCCATTTGCCCCCGCAGGAGCCTTGGGCGTCGTTGCCGAACACCGGCAGCTGGTAACACCGGCTTTAGGTTTCGCTAACCGTCTCGCTTAGCGTGGGGTTAGCGAAACCGCTCTAATTTTAGCGACTGAACTGTTCGGCCCATTGCCTGTTGCCCGCCGGCAACACAAGCCAATCGGGAAAGTCGCCATGCCTCGCCCCATCATCAGATTTGCCGCCATAGGCGGATTGCTCCTCATCCTTTCGGCCTGCGTGCCCATGGCGATGTTCGCCAATGGCAGCGGCGCGGGCTATGCCGGCCTGCGCGCCGACTGGGGAACCTATGTCGCGTCCAAATCGGTCAACGCCTTCTGCATCACGCCGAAACTGCGGTTCCTCATCTGGGAGTTCGAGGGCCATTTCGGCAAAAAGGTCGTCATGCATTCTGGCTATCGCGACGACCACCACAATTCGGCGGCCGGCGGCGCGGACAATTCCTACCACAAGAAATGCATGGCGGCGGACTTCTACATCCCGGGTGTCGACAAGCAGCGGTTGATCCAGTTCGCCATGCGAACGCCGGGCGTCGGCGGGCTGGGCTGCTATCCTGGCCGGAACTTCATTCATGTGGATGTGCGCGACCGGCCGCGCGGCTACAACCGCCCTGTAACCTTCTCAGGCTGTTGATAACTCGGTCTTTTTTTAAAAACCCTGAAATTCGCGACAGAGGGGGTTGCCACGGCGAAAAGCTCCCTCTATACGACACCCAGCGTTGAGACGCGCCCTTCGTCTATCGGTTAGGACGGCACCCTTTCACGGTGCAGAGAGGGGTTCGATTCCCCTAGGGCGTACCACGCTTCCCCCCGCTTTGCGGGAACTGTGCTTAGACAACACAGTTATTCTTTGGACTTGCGCCCATCGTCTAGCGGTCAGGACACCGCCCTCTCACGGCGGGAACAGGGGTTCGATTCCCCTTGGGCGTACCAAGAATTGAAATCCCAGCGTTGGCACGCGCCCTTCGTCTATCGGTTAGGACGGCACCCTTTCACGGTGCAGAGAGGGGTTCGATTCCCCTAGGGCGTACCACGCTTCCCCCACTTTGCGAGAAATGAGCAGAGGCTCCATAGCCTGGCGATTCTTGCTTCGGCGCAGGCTCTGCCATCTGGAAGGCCTGCCTGTTCGACCGAAGGCGCTGCAGGCTTTGCGCTCGCCCAGAAAAACGAAGGGCACACCCGCAATGCGGACGCGCCCTCTTGCCTCAGAGGGTTTCGGCCACTCAGAACATCAGTTCACCTGGGCCTCGGCCTGGGCCACGATGTCCATGCCGACGAGGTCGCTCCAGGCTTCGAGGAGGCGTTTGGTGATGGGGCCGACCTGGCCGTCGCCGACGGTGAGATTGTTGAATTTGGTGGCGGGCATGATGCAATAGGGCGTCGAGGTGAAGAACATCTCTTCGGCAGTGGCCAGATCATAGGGGAGGAGTGAGGTCTCCTCTGTGGGGATGCCGAGCTTTTTGGCCAGTTCGAGTGCCGTGGCGCGGCTGACGCCGGCGAGGCAATTGACCGTCGAGGGGGTGCGCAACACGCCCTTGGTGACGCAGAAGATATTGCCACCCTTGTTCTCGGCCACGTGGCCATTGAGATCGAGGATGACGCTCTGGGCAGCCGGATCGACCTGCTTGGCTTCCATTTCGGCCAGGGTATAGGCAAGGCGGCTGCGATTCTTGATGCGCGGATCGAGCGACTGACTTGGAACCATCCGGCTCACCGGCGTCACGCCGTGGCACCCCTCGGTGTAGAACCGCGCCCAGGGTTTGAGGTCCATGAACTGGGTGAAGATCATGACCGTCGCAGCGCCCAACTGAACGGTGGGATCGGCGCCCGCCACGGCAAGGCCACGCGAGATATTGTGGACGATCCAGCAATCGTCATCCGGCCCGTAATTATCGCGATTGGCCTCGAACACATCCAGCGTGGTGCGCAGCATCTGTTCGGCGCTCATGCCGGGATCGATGCGCGTCAGCTTGAGCGACTGGTAGAGGCGCTCGATATGCTGCTCGAGCTTGAAAGGTTTGTGACGGAAAGTGCGCGTCGATTCCGTGACCGTATCGGCCAGCATGATAGCGCTGTCGAAAATTGAAATCTTTGCTTCGGTTTCGGCAACCATCCTGCCGGAAATATAGACCTGTCTCGCCATACGAACCCCCTCGTGTCGTGACGCGGGGGATCTGCTGACTATGAGGGCTACGGTCTCCCCCACCCCAATATCGCCCCCGCACCACGTTAACTGGTTATATGCATAACAATATAACCGTCAAGTGAAGGAGAACCGCCCCCGGATGATGTCCGGAGGCGGTTACGGCGCGCGTCAGGCGGCGGACGGGCCGGGATCGGGGTCCGTTTCGGGACCGGCTGCGGCCGGTGGATTGGCCACTTTGAGGACCTTGAGCCTGTGCATCGTGCCGTCGGGATCGAGCCAGCTCATCAGGTGATCCGGACGCAGGCCGAGAAGCGCTGCGCCATGGGTCGAGGTCACCGAGAGGCGATAGGAGCCGGTCTGATCGACATGTTCGGGCATGACCAGCTTGACGGTCCGCTCCTCGCCCGGGATGGGCCTGTAGCGGACGACACTGCCAATCCGCACCACATCAGCGGGCAGGAGCCCGTCCTTGACGATGCGGGCACGGTCCAGCTCATACAGCAGGAAATCCATGCGCTCTGCGCTCTGGCCGATATCGGTGAGCGCCGCCACGGTCAGCCGGCGATGTTCTTCTTCGCCGATGACGATGTCGGGCGACTGGGTCCATTCAGACAGAGAAATCGTGGTCATCCTTGCACCTGCGTTTTGGTGATCGTGTCCCGGCTGGTGTTCGCCGCACGTTCGTAAATGGAGAAGAGATGCTCCGGCCTCGATGCCTTCCCGTCGTAGGAACGGAGGCACCAGGGGCAGCGTCGCGCGGCCCGGGGTCTCGGGCCGGCACAGGATCGGCAATAGCGCAGGGCGGGCATTCACGTCTCCTTCAGGCCAGAGGGTTTTGGGCGTAGGTTTCAAGGATACGCTTGCGGTCGTCGAGCGAGCGCAGGCGAATGACCATGGTCTCGGTCTTGATCGGGGTCTGGTGCGGCAAGCTATAGGCCAGCTCCGGCAGGTGCTCTTCGGCCCAGGTCCGGAAGCGGCCCAGCTTGTGGCTGCCGGTGATGGGAAGGGTGACGGAATATTTGAAAGTCATCGCGAAAGCCTCGAACAGGACATGTGCAAGCGCCACGCGAAAAGGCGTGGCGGGCAGATCAGGGGATTTGGAGGATTGAAGTCCGTAAGCCTGGTGCCGCTCTTGCCTGAAAGGCAGGTAGCAACACCAGGCAATCAGCCTGCCTGGCGTAGACCGTGAATGAACTGGCGAGGGATGACAAAAATGCGGTTCATGGCCGACATCATGGCCATATTGCCCACTTTGTCAAATCGGGCGCAGCGCGAGGCCGAGCCATTCGCTCAGGAAGGCGAAAGGCCGGGCCTGCGTCCAGTCACGAAAAGCTCCGGACGATGCCGGAGCTCTTCAATTCAGCTGGGTCGGCGATATTGGTAGATGCCGACGTCAATGGCGCCTTCGGTAAAGCCCGCTTCGCAATAGGAAAGGTAGTAGACCCATTTGCGCTTGAAGTTCTCGTCGTAGCCCAACTGGGCGATCATCGGCCAGCGCTCGAGGAAGCGCTCGCGCCAGAGGCGCAGAGTTTTGGCGTAGGAAAGGCCGAAGGTTTCAACGTTTTCGAGCACCAGCCCGAATCTGTCGCCGAACTCGCGCATGACTGTCTTGGTCAGCAGCATGCCGCCGGGGAAGATATAGCGCTGGATGAAATCGGGCCCGCTGCGATAGCCGTCGAAATCGGCCTCGTTGATGGTGATGGCCTGGATCGCGGCGGTGCCACCGGGCTTGAGGCGATCGTGCACGGTCTGGAAATAGCTCGGCCAATTGTCCTCGCCCACCGCCTCGATCATCTCGATGGAGCAGACATGGTCGAATTGCCCCTCGGTGTGGCGATAATCCTCGAATACCAGCGTCGCCAGGTCGTCGAGGTCCTGCCGCGCGAGGCGCTCCTTGCCGAATTTCAGCTGCTCGGCCGAAAGGGTGATGCCGCGCAGATGGGCCTTGTAGTCGCGCGCGACGGTCTCGGCGAAGCCGCCCCAACCGCAGCCGATTTCGAGCACGGAAGACCCCGGCGTCACCCCCGCCATATCGGCGACGCGCTGGTATTTGACCAATTGCGCGGCTTCAAGGCTCTGGTCGCCCGAGGTGAAGACGGCAGAGGAATAGGTCATCGAAGGGTCGAGCCAAAGGCCGTAGAAATCATTGCCGAGGTCGTAGTGCTCGGCGATGTTCTTCTTCGAGCCCTCCAGCGTGTTGCGGCGCGAGAGGTGATAATGCAGATCGGCGGCGGCCCGACGGAAAAAGCCGGGATTGGCCTTTTCGAACATGTCCCGGTTGCGCAGGAAAAAGCGGAACAGCGCGGTGAGATCATCGACCTCGATATCGCCATTCATATAGGCCGCGGCGAAACCCACCGTGCCGCGCTTCATCGCCTCGCCGATGACGTTGAAATTCTTCATCCGCAGCACGGAATGTCCGCCGGAATGGGGATTGCCCAGGGTACGGGTCCGGCCATTGGGCAGGATCACCGTGACCGCGCCATGGCGCGGGTTGCCGATCAGCGATACGCCGATGCGCTCGACCAGCCGCGAGGCAAATCGGGTCCAAAGCGTAACGCCGGTTTGAGATTGGTCGACAACGGATTTGCTCATCGAATACTAAATCCACAAACACCGCGAGGCAGACGCGAACAATTCAATGGTCTCTGACGATCGGTGAAGATCATGCCGCCGATCTATGTCCGCCAGTACCTTAACGGCCATTAACGGATATGCAAGCGGCAGTTTTTGCGTTTTCGAGGGGAGTTAGGCGGGCTCACCGGGGCGGACGGGCAATGTCGGTGAGGCGGAACTGAACCTGTTCGCGCCCCTGATAATGGTCGATGGAAAGGGCCCCGGCAAAGTGCAGCGGCGCCTCGGCGTCGCGCAGCAGCACGTCGCCAAGCGGGGTGCCCGCAGCGCGGAAGGCGATGGCTTTCAAGCGCGCGCCATCCTCGGAGGCGAGCGTGAAACTCACATGTCCGCCCTTGCCGACGATCTGGGCGAAGCGGGCTCGATGGGCGGGAAAGACAAAGACCGGATTGGGATTTCCCGAACCGAACGGGCCGGCCTTTTCGACATTGTGCAGGAGATCGACACTGGCGCCGCGGGCGGTCAGGGCGGCGTCGATCTTCAGCGCCGAAGCGGCGCGCGCGGCCTGGACATTGGCGCCCAATTGTTCGGCGAGGAACGAGCGGAAGGGTCCCAGCTCGCCGGGTCGAAGGCTGATGCCGGCAGCCATGGCGTGGCCACCGCCCTTGGGAATGAGACCTGATTCCACGGCGGCGATGACGGCCGAGCCGAGATCCACCCCCGGCAGGGAGCGGCCCGAGCCGGTTCCAGTGCCGTCTGGATGCAGCGCAATGGCGAAGGCCGGCCGTTCGAAGCGCTCCTTGAGGCGTGCTGCGATGAGCCCGACAATGCCGGGATGCCAGCTTTCCGAGGCCAGGACGAGCACTGGAGGCCCCTCCCCTCCGCCGATTTCGGCGGCGGCGACGGCGGTCGCCTCCTCGACGGCTTCCACCTCGATGCGCTGCCGCTCGGTGTTGAGCTCGTCGAGCCTTGCGGCGATCACCATGGCCTGGTGCTCGTCGTCCAGTGCCAGCAATTGCGTGCCGAGCGCCGCATTGCCGATGCGACCGCCGGCATTGATGCGCGGACCGATGAGAAAGCCGAGATGATAGGGATTGAGCGGACCCGACACCCGCGCGGCAAGGGCCAGCGCCGCCATGCCGGGATTGTCGCCGCGCCGGGCCACTTCCAGCCCGCGGATAACGAAGGCCCGGTTGAGGCCGACGAGCGGGACCACGTCGCACACCGTGCCCAGCGCCACGATATCGAGGAGGCGCATCAAATCCGGCAGGCCGGTGGTGCCGCTCTGGCGCAGGGCGCGATTGACGGCGACCAGCACCATGAAGGTGACGCCCGCCGCGCAGAGATAGCCAAGCCCGGAGATGTCGTCGGGACGGTTGGGGTTCACCAGCGCATTGGCCGGCGGCAGATCATGGTCGGAGAGGTGGTGGTCGATGACCAGCACGTCGACACCCCTGTTGCGGGCATGGGCGATGGGCTTGTCGCTGGTCGTGCCGCAATCGAGCGTGATGATGAGGCTGGCGCCGGCATCGATCAGCTTATCCATGGCGGCGATGTTGGGGCCATAACCCTCGAAGATGCGGTCGGGGATGTGCACCTGCGGGGTGATGCCGAAATGGCCGAGAAAGCGCACCATGAGCGCGCAGGAGGACGCGCCATCGACGTCATAGTCGCCAAAGAGGGCGATGGATTCCGTATCGGCGATGGCCTTGGCGATCCGCTCGGCCAGTGCATCCATGTCGGTCAGAGTGGATGGATCCGGCATCAAAGCGCGGATGGTCGGCTCGAGATAGAGGCCGGCCGCATCCAGCTCCACATCGCGACCGGCGAGAATGCGCGCCAGAATATCGGATATTCCGGATTTTTGGGCGATGGCCCCGGCCAGCCTTGTGCCGGCAAGGTCAAGCCGGTCCACCCAGGCACGGCCAGTGACCGACTGGGTAACATCGAGAAAATTGCGCCGCGTTTCCAGCATGTGCCGGTGTTAGGCGATTTGGTGCGGAAGCGGAAGAGGGTGTCGCTTGTGAGGGATGGAAATGGCTCGGGCGCCCTCTCTGCATACCGGGCTTCCCTCGGGCTTGACCCGAGGGCCTCCATCCACGCGCGAATTGCCAGGATTGGGGCGCGCAGAGTGGCCCTCGGGTCAAGCCCGAGGGAAGCGTGGTGCTTTATTGATAAAAACCAAACGAACCTTGCTGAGCCCCTCCCCCATATCAGGGGGAGGTTGGGTGGGGGCATACCCTCCCCTCAGCGCGAATGCCGCGCCTTGATCCATCGCGTCGTCTGGCTCCAGGAGCGCATGACGATGGTGCTGGTTTCAACATTGTCGCGGCGCAGTCGCACACCATCGA
This sequence comes from Devosia sp. FJ2-5-3, assembly GCF_029201545.1. NCBI lineage: Bacteria > Pseudomonadati > Pseudomonadota > Alphaproteobacteria > Hyphomicrobiales > Devosiaceae > Devosia > Devosia sp. FJ2-5-3. The sequence goes on from NZ_CP104007.1 coordinate 2,862,387, forward strand.
GCAATGTACCATCGGTGATGCCGGTGGCAGCAAAGAGCACATCGCCCGAGGCCAGATCGCCGATGTCGTAGATGCGATGGGCGTCGGAGATTCCCATCTCGTGGGCGCGCTGGCGCTTGGTGGGGGTATCGAGGATCAGCTTGCCCTGCATGTGGCCGCCAATGCAGCGCAGGGCCGCCGCGGCCAGCACGCCTTCGGGCGCGCCGCCGGACCCGAGATAGATATCGACGCCGGTATCGGCGGTGTTCACGGCGTGGATGACGCCGGCAATGTCACCGTCGCTGAGGAGCTTCACCGAAACACCGGCCGTGCGCAGTTCCTCGATCAACCCGGCATGGCGGGGCCGGTCGAGCACGATGGCGGTGATCTCGGCCAGCGGCACCTGCTTGGCCCTGGCCAGCGAGCGGACATTATCGGTGGCCGACCATTCGACATGGACCGTCTCGGGCGCATAATCGGCACCGATGGCAATCTTGTGCATGTAGACGTTGCGCGCGACATTGAGCAAGCCGCCGCGCTCGGCCATGGCGAGCACGACGATGGAATCAGGCTGGTTCTTGGCGCAGAGGGTGACGCCCTCAAGCGGATCGACGGCAATATCGACCTCGGGACCCTGCCCCGTGCCGACCGGCTGGCCGATAAAGAGATTGTCGCACTCGTGCTCTTCGCCTTCGCCGATGACAACGCGCCCGGAAATGGCGACATTGTCCAGTTCGGCTTTCATCGCCGAAACGGCTGCGTCGTCCGCGGCCTTCTCATCGCCCTTGCCGCGCCATTCGGCGGCGGCAATCGCGGCGCGCTCGGTGACGCGCACCATTTCGAGCGTCAGCATGCGATGCAGATGGGTGGTGCTCTTGCCGTCTTCGACCTTACTGAGCTTCATGTTTCCCCCGGGACCACGACCTGCCCCAAAAGCGGGGGTCAGAGCCGTTCGATGCGGATCAATTGCGGTTCGCCGACTATGAACCCGTCGGCGGCGATCTCTGCAAGCGCTTCGCGCACGGATGATTCCAAAGTCTGTTGGGTAATCATCACCACAGTCCGGGTGGGGGAGCCATCCGGAGCGACGGCCTTGGCGCCGAGATCGGAACGCTGGATGACCGAGTCGATGGAGATCGACTTGTCGCCCATGCGGGTCGCGATTGCAGCCAGCGCACCAGGTACATCCTTGGCGTTGAGGCGGATATAGAAGCCGCCTTCATGGGGGCGCATCGGCGCCTCGAGATAAGGCAGCAGCTCGTCGCTCGGCACGCCCAGCGGCGGCACGCGGGTGCCACGGGCAATGTCGAGAATGTCGGACAGTACCGAGGACGCGGTCGGCGGGCCACCGGCACCAGGGCCGGCCAGCAGCAATTCGTGCACATGGTCGGTTTCGAGCGCGACGGCGTTCATCACCCCATCGACGCCGGCAATGGCACTGCCCTTGGGCACGAAAGTGGGGTGGACGCGCTGCTCGATGCCACTCTGGGTGCGTTCGGCAATGCCCAGCAGCTTGATCTTGTAGCCGAGCTCGGCGGCGACGAGGATATCGTGCTGGGTGATCGAGGAAATGCCCTCCACCCGGATCTTGTCGGGCGCAATCTCATAGCCGAAGCAGAGCGTGGCGAGGATGGAGAGCTTGTGGGCGGTGTCGAAACCCTCGACGTCGAAAGTCGGGTCGGCCTCGGCATAGCCCAGCGCCTGCGCGTCCTTGAGACAATCGGCAAAGCTGATGCCCTCATTGCCCATGCGGGTGAGGATATAGTTGCAGGTGCCGTTCATGATGCCGAAGACCTTGGCGATACGGGCCGAACCGAGGCCCTCCCGCAAGGTCTTGATGACCGGGATGCCTCCGGCAACGGCAGCTTCGAAACCGAGCTGCGCGCCTGATTCTTCGGCCAGCTTGGCAAGGGCCACACCATGCTTGGCGAGCAGAGCCTTGTTGGCGGTCACGACCGGGCGGCCGATTTCCAGCGCCGCCTTGACGGCGGCAAAGGCAGGACCATCTTCCCCGCCGATCAGCTCGACGAAGAGATCAATGCCATCGGATTTGGCCAGCGCGACCGGATCGTCGAACCATTCGACGCCGGAAATATCAATGCCGCGGTCGCGGGAACGCGAGCGCGCGGCAACGGCGGTGACCTGCAATTGCCGGCCCAGCTTTTTATTGAGTTCGGGACCGTCTTTCTGAAGGATGCGGACCAGCGTGGCGCCGACATTGCCCAGCCCGGCCACGCCGATGCGCAGCGGTGTCTGGGCTTCCGTGTCGCCGAATTCGGCCATGGCCTTGAGGATACGCGCACGCGTCTCGGTGCGCGGCTCACGGCCGTCCCGCAGGTCGAAAACGAATAGCGGATCCCCTGCCACAATGCGCCCGAAACGGGTGGGAGTCCAACCGCGGGAAGAGATGAAGGATTCGACGGATTGGCGGAAGGATTGGATATCGCTCATGGTGGCGCCATCTGCATAGGAAATTGCCTAGAGGTCAATAGGAGTTTTGCCGCACATCCCCGGATTACTGGAGAAATAACAGCTGGTTCCGCCCTGCTAGGGACGCCGGACCAGAAGCACCATGGCTTCATAATGGTCTGTTTGCGGAAACATGTCGAAGAGGCGAATGCGGCTGGGCATGTAGGACGGCATGGCGGCAATGTCGCGGGCCAGCGTCACGGCATTGCAGCTCGAATAGATTATGGTCTGCGCCGCCGTCGCCTCGAGGGTCTGGCAGAGCTTTTCGCCAAGACCGCGGCGGGGCGGATTGACGATAATGACATCGGGCGGCTGCGCGACCGGCAAGGCGGTCGCGTCGCCCACGGAGAATGTCACATCGGCAAGTCCCGCATCCGACGCACTGAGCCGCGCCGATGCAACGGCCGGCGCGCTGATCTCGATGCCGTGGACGCGGCGACCCGGCGCGGCGACATGAAGCGCAAAGCCCCCTACCCCGCAATAGAGATCCCAGACCGATTGCGGGGCGATCTCATCGACCCATTCCCTGGCCTGGGCATAGAGCCCAATGGCGATCTCGGTATTGGTCTGGAAGAAGCTCGCGGGCCGCAAATGCAGGTACACCTCGCCGAGGCGCATGGACAAAGTGTCGCCTCCCGCCAATGCAATTTCCTCATCGCCTTCGAGCACGGCCTTGTGCTCGGGAAGGAAATTGACGGTGACAATCGCGAGCTGCGGCAGCTCGGCCAGCAGGCTCGCCAGATGCTTGCGCATGCGCCCGAGCGCCTCGGTGGAGCGCAGCACAAAACGCAGCATCAATTCGCCGTCCGAGGACTGGGTCAGCAGCAAATTCTTGAGTTCGCCGCGGCGCGTGGGGATATCGTAGGGCGCGATGTTCGCGCGCGAAATGAAGGCCTTGATCGGCGCGAAGGCGGCGCGCAGCCCCGCTGCGAGAATGCCGCAGCCGACGAGATCGACCCCATGCAAGGCTGCATCGAGAATGCCGAGCGTGGGGGCATCGGCAGAGCCGCCCACCACCATTTTCGCCTTGTTGCGAAAGCCCTCGGGGCGGCTTGTCATCGGCTCCAGCCAGACGGCGTCGGGCCAGGCGGAAAGCAGGCCTCGTGCATGCTCCATCTTGCCGGCGAGCTGGGCATCATAGGGCGTGCCCATCAGCGTGCAGGATCGGCAGACGCCTCTATCGTAATAGCCGCACTGCATCACGGCGCTCAGAGCTGCATCCACCAGACAATCCCACGGCATGGAAAGGGGGCGGATACCGCCCCCTCGAAACGCGCCTGTTCCCGCATCAGGCGGTCAACGGCACCACATTGCCCTGACCACCGTTCGAGCCGAGCAGCTTCTTGATGTTGCGCGCGGCCTGGCGAATACGCTGCTCGTTCTCGACGAAAGCGAGGCGGATATACTGATCGCCATATTCACCGAAGCCAACGCCCGGGGCGACGGCCACGCCGGTTTCCTGAACCAGGAGCTTGGCGAATTCGAGCGAGCCCAGATGCGCATATTGCGGCGGGATCGGGGCCCAGGCGAACATGGTGGCCTTGGGAACCGGGATTTCCCAACCGGCCCGGCCAAAGCTTTCCACCATTACGTCGCGGCGGTGCTTGTAGACCTTGCGAACTTCTTCAATCACCTCGTCCGAGCCATTGAGCGCTGCAACAGCGGCAACCTGGATCGGCGTGAAGGCGCCATAATCGAGATAGGATTTGACGCGGGCCAGCGCGGCAATCAGGCGCTCATTGCCGACGGCAAAGCCGACGCGCCAGCCGGGCATGGAATAGGTCTTGGACATGGAGGTGAATTCGACCGAGATGTCGATGGCGCCCGGCACCTGCAGGATCGAGGGCGGCGGGTTCTTCTCGTCGAAATAGATCTCGGAATAGGCGAGGTCCGAGAGGATCAGGATGTCGTTGGCCCGGCAGTACTTGACCACCTCGGTGTAGAAATCGAGGTCGGCCGTGTAGGCGGTCGGGTTGGCCGGGTAGTTGAGCACCAGCGCGATGGGTTTTGGAATCGAGTGGCGCACGCCGCGATCCAGCGCGCGCATGAAATCCTCGCCCGGTTCGGCCGGCATGGAGCGGACGACGCCGCCCGACATGATGAAGCCGAAGGAGTGGATCGGATAGGTCGGGTTGGGCACCAGCACCACGTCGCCCGGCGCGGTAATGGCCGACGCCATATTGGCGAAGCCTTCCTTGGAGCCGAGGGTCGCCACGACCTGGGTGTCCGGATTGAGCTTCACGCCGAACCGGCGGCCGTAATAGCTGGCCTGTGCCTTGCGGAGCCCGGGAATGCCGCGGGAGGTCGAATAGCGGTGCGTCCGCGAATCCTTGACCGTCTCCTGGAGCTTTTCGACGATGTGATCGGGCGTGGGCATGTCGGGATTGCCCATGCCCAGATCGATGATATCGACGCCATTGGCGCGCGCCTTGGCCTTGATCGGGTCGATATGGGCAAAGACATAGGGCGGGAGGCGACGGATACGGTGGAAAACTTCGCTCATGTGATTCCTCGGCGGGCCACTCAAAGACCCTGATCTTGCCGCGACGCGCTGTGAGCGCCACACCTCGATTATGGGAGGCATGATTATCGCGGAATTATGGTTGTCGGCGGGCAAAAACGCCCGGCCCTGTGGGGTTTGCGCTGTATTCGGCTCTTCCCGGCCATATGAATGGCCATGCGGGAAGAGCTAGCGGGCGCTTGCCGCATTGGCGGCCGCGGCAACCGCCATCACCTTGCCGGCGAGCTCAGCTCCAACCTTTGCAACAGTGAACGGAGACAGCATGTCTCTTGCCCTTCGGAAGTCGTTTTTGTAAGGAATGCAACCATCGACAGACCGTTCTTAAATCGTCCTCCGGGTCTTGTAAATGGGCCGAAGGGTGCCGACCTTCGGAGCCGAACGGCGTATGGTGAGGTTCGAACTTGAAGCGCATTGCCCTGGTGACGATCGGCACGCAAGGCGACGTTCAACCCTATCTCGCCCTTGCCATAGCGCTGCAGGAGCGCGGTTACGGGGTGGCGCTTGGCGCGACCGAGGAATTTGAGGACCTGGTGACGGGCTACGGGCTGGAGTTCCACTCGCTCGGGCCGTCCATCCAGTCCTTTCTCAAGGAATCCCGTTTCGAAAGTGCGATGAGCACCTCCATGCTCATCAACGGCCCTGCCCTGTTGAGACAGGGCCAGCAGATCGTCGATACGGCGGCGCGCTCGGCCTGGCGCATGTGCCAGGGCGCCGACGCCATCATCGTCAACATGAATACGAGCTTCGGCATCGACATCGCCGAGGCGCTCAAGATCCCGGCGATCATGACGGCGCTGCAGCCGCTCAATTCGACCAGCGAGTTTCCGCTGTCGATGTATTATGTCGCCGACGACCTCGGCCCGACGCTCAACAAGCTCTCCTACACCGCCGCGACCATGCAGCAGGCCTATTGGAACCTGCCGCGCAATCGGCTGCGCCGCGAGCTGATGGGGCTCGATGCGCGCAATATGGGCGGCGTGTTCACCAATACCGACGGCTCGGCGCTGACGACGCTGTACGCGTATTCCACGGCCGTCAGCCCCCGCCCGCGCGACTGGCCCAAGACCGCGCTCGTCACCGGATACTGGAACCTTCGCGATCGCAGTGGCTGGGAGCCGACGCCCGAATTCGAAGCGTTTCTCTCCGCTGGCGAAGCGCCGGTTTATATCGGCTTTGGCTCCATGCCGTTCGGCGCTGAGCGCAATACGCGCATCCTCAAGGAAGCCATGGCGCTGTGGGGCGGCCGTGCCGTCGTGGCGCGCGGCTGGGGCGGCATCGATCCGCGCGATTTGCCGGACACCATCTTTTCCATCGAAAAGGCCCCGCATGACCGGCTGTTCCGTTATGTCAGCGCGGTCGTCCATCATGGCGGCGCCGGCACCACATCGGCCGGCCTCCACCTTGGTAGACCCACTTTTGTCGTCCCGCAGGCGATGGACCAGCCCTATTGGGGACGGCGCGTCTATGAACTGGGTTGCGGCCCCAAGCCTATCCGCCTGCGCAAGCTGACGGCCGAGACGCTCGCGCAGTCGCTTGCCGATCTCTCCAGCAATGAAAGCTATCGGCGTAATGCGGCCGAGCTCGCCGAGAAGCTGCGCAGCGAGGATGGCGTCGACCGTGCGATCAAGGTGATCGAGCGCGTCATGGCCAATTTCGTGCCGCGCGCCGCCAAGGTCGAGCGCAAGAAGACCAAGGCCAAGAAGCTCTCGCTCAAAAAAGCAGTCTAGGGCGACCCGAGGGTCGCCCGCCTCGGCTACACCCTGCCCTGCCGCGACAGCCTGTAACTGAACAGGACGCCCGCCAGCAGCGGGCCGACGATACCGAGTGCCGTGATCGCGAAGAGCCAGGCCTTGTCGCCGATAAGCAAGGCCGCCAGCGCCATGGCAAACCCGCCGACCATCATCAATATGCCCGAAAGGCGATTGGTCGCCTGCCAGTTGGCGGGGTCATCGAGTGTCCAAGGCAGGCGCATGCCGGCAAAAGCGTTCGGCTGCGATTTGGGCAGGATATTGCCCAGGACGATCAGCAGCACCCCAAGGGCGAAGACAACCAGCCGGACCATGTCGAGCGCAAAGCCCAGGGTAATGGCGATGGCGCCGGCCTGGAGCGCCGCCATGAGCAGGGCAAGGCCGGCAAAGGCCGTGCGTAGCGACGGTGCCGCGCGTTCACCGTGTAAGCCGCGTTGCAGGACGATCTGGAACGCTACCCCGATGAACAGGATCACAGCGACCGGAACCAGCAGCGCCCAGTTGCGCGCCATGTGGAAATCGGCCGCGCCGTCAGGCCCCCAATGGACCGGCATCTGGGCATCGGCGGGCAAGATGGCATAGCCGACAATGGTGATGGCTGCCAAAAGCGACAAGCTCGCAAGAGCGGAGAGATTGAGAAGTCTTGGTGTCTTCATTTTTCTTCCCTGAGCGAGAGCACATCGGCCAGGGCCTGTTCCAGCACTGACGTGTTGAGATGATAGATCAGGCTCGTGCCCTGCCGCTCAACGGTTACCAGGCCGGCCTCCTTGAGCTTGCCGAAATGGACCGAGAGCGTTGGCCGACTGATGTCGAAATGATCGGCGAGCGCTCCGGCGCTTTTGGGGCCGCCCTTGAGCAGGGCCAGCACCTTGCGCCGCACCGGATGCGACAGAGCTTCGAAAACCGCGTTGATACTCAAGGGCAGCCTCATTTCGATATTTCGCTACTTAGCGTTTTCGCTAATTAGCGTCAAGACGAAACATGAAGACAAAAAAGGGGGAGGCTTTCGCCTCCCCCAGTACGGAGATGGAGAGTTTTACTCGGCCGGTACGGCGTTGGGTTCGATATCCAGCGCCTCGATGCTCTCGCCGCGATCGTAGGTGGCCTGATCGAGGATGCCTTCGCGCTTGGCGACGATGGTCGGCACGAGGGCTTGGCCAGCGACGTTGACGGCGGTGCGGCCCATGTCGAGGATCGGGTCGACGGCGAGCAGCAGGCCGACGCCTTCAAGCGGCAATCCGAGGGTCGAGAGCGTCAGGGTCAGCATGACGGTGGCACCGGTCAGGCCAGCCGTGGCGGCCGAACCGATCACCGCGACGAAGGCGATCAGCAGATAGTGCTCGATGCCGAGGCTGATGCCGAAGAACTGGGCGACGAAGATGGCCGAGATTGCCGGATAGATCGAGGCGCAACCATCCATCTTGGTGGTGGCCCCGAGCGGCACGGCAAAGGACGCATATTCACGCGGTACGCCGAGGTTCTTTTCCGTGATGCGCTCGGTGACCGGCAGGGTGCCGATCGAGGAGCGGGACACGAAGGCAAGCTGGATGGCGGGCCAGGCGCTCTGGAAATAGCGGATGGGATTGAGGCCATTGGCCTGCAGCAGCACCGGATAGACCACGAAGAGCACGAGGGCGAGGCCGATATAGATGGCGGCAGAATACCAGCCGAGCTGCGCCAGCGCGTCCCAGCCATAGACGGCCACGGCATTGCCCAGGAGGCCGATCGTGCCGATTGGCGTCAGGCGAATGACCCACCACAGGACCTTGTGGACGATCTTGAGGAAGGAGCGGTTGAAGGCCAGGAACGGATCGGCTGCCGGGCCGACGCGCAGAGCGGCGATACCGACAACGATGGAGATCACGAGGATCTGCAGCACGTTGAAGTTGAGGCTGGTGGTTGCGCCGCTATCGGTGACGCGGGTCGAAGCCTGCAGGCCAAAGATGTTGGACGGGATCAGTCCCTTGAGGAAATCGAGCCAGGAACCAGTCGAGGACGGCGCGCGGGCCGCGGCTTCGGTCACGGCCGTATTGAGGCCAGGCTGGATGATGAGCCCAAGCGCAATGCCGATGGCCACGGCGATCAGCGCGGTAATGGCGAACCAGAGCAGGGTCTGCCAGACCAGCTTGGCTGCATTGTTGAGTTCGCGCAGATTGGCGATGGAAGCGACGATGGCGGTAAAGACCAGCACCGGCACCAGGGCGCGGAGCAGGGACACGAAGGACGAGCCGATCGTGGACAGCGTCTGGGCCAGCCAATTGGCGTTGCCCGCCGCGTCGGGACCCATATTGCGGGCGATGAAACCGAGGATCAGGCCGACCACCATGGCCACGAGGACCTGGAAGCCGAAACTGGCATAGAACGGCTTGGGGGCACGAGGCGCGCGAGCCGCTGAAAGGGTGGTGGGAGACATGAAGTGACCTTCTAGCTGACAGGCCAAGCATGAAAATTAGGCAGCTTGCCCGCGAATTGGCCAAAACATATCCCTGCACCGGACCGAAAGCAGCGCATGGCGTTCCATTTGCGCCCCGCGTAGAAGAAATTTCTAATGCCGGTTCGATGCTTTGCAGATCGAAAATGTCAAAGCGGCCGGCTCAGCAGACTCACAAGGCCGGCAAGCACTGGCAAGACGAGAAGGCTCAGCCCGTAGGCCAGCAGCAAGACGCCCAGCCCCGGGTCGATCCATGCGAGGACGGCCAGGCCCGCCCCGGCGAGAAAAGTCGCGGCCCCGGTCAGGCGGTGCACCACCAGCCAGGCGCGGTCCGATGGGATCGGCCAGGGCATGCGCAAGCCCCCATAGGAGTTCCGTTCCGCCCCATAGAGGACGATGCCGAGCAGCATCAGCACGAAGCCGAGGCCAAAGCCGGCGAAGCGGATGAGATCGAGGTCGGAGCCGATGCCGGAAAAGAGCAGCCCCAACTGGCAAAAGGCAGGCACGGCGAGCAGCAATGTCAGGGCGGGGTCGAAAATATGGCGCGTCTTGGCCAGGTGGTTCTTGGTGAGCACGCGGCCCAGGACAAAGAATGCCACGAGCAGCCCGATTTCGAGGAGGGGCGCCACAGCCAGCGCCATATCGCGCGGCCACAACCAGTCAGCCACGCTGCCCCGCCAATGGGCGACAAAGGCAAATCCTTCGGGAACCCGCAAAAGCGCGACTGCAGTAATCGCCAGGGTGACGGAGAAGATCAGCAGGTGGAAGCGGGTAACGAGGCTGGGCATGGCGAGGCTCTATTGATCGTCCCCATATGGAGAGCGAGGCGGCGTTTGACCAGCCTCGATCCACTGGGGATCACCAGCTTCCCTCCCCCGGGAGAGCAGGCTGCACCCGAACACCGGGAGCGCGGATGCCAGACAAGACAAAGGGGCCAGTTTCCCGGCCCCTTTGCAAAAGACAAAATTCGAAAAGCTTAGCGCTTCGAGAACTGGAACGAACGACGGGCCTTGGCCTTGCCGTACTTCTTGCGTTCGACAACGCGGCTGTCGCGGGTCAGGAAGCCGCCCTTCTTCAGAACCGGACGCAGGGTCGGCTCGAAGTAGGTCAGTGCCTTGGAGATGCCGTGACGGACAGCACCGGCCTGGCCGCTGAGACCACCACCGGCGACGGTGACGTTGACGTCGTACTGGTCGAGACGCTCGGAAGCGACGATCGGCTGCTTGACGATCAGCTGCAGAACCGGACGTGCGAAGTACTTGGCAAATTCACGGCCGTTGATCGTGACCTTGCCCTTGCCGGGCTTGATCCAGACGCGAGCGACGGCGTTCTTGCGCTTGCCGGTGGCATAGGCGCGGCCGAGGCTGTCGAGCTTCTGTTCGTGAACGGGTGCAGCGTTGACGGCGGGAGCGCCGGCAGCAGTGCCGAGATCTTCGAGAGAGTTGATGGTTTCGGCCATGTTACTTCACCCGGGCGTTCTTGGGGTTCATCGCGCCGACGTCGAGAGCGGTCGGGTTCTGTGCGACATGGGGGTGCTCGGAACCGGCATAGACGCGCAGGTTCTTGAGCTGGGCGCGCGTCAGCGGGCCACCGGGCATCATGCGGCGCACGGCGTTTTCCAGCACGCGGTTCGGGAAACGACCCTCGAGCAGTTCGCGCGCGGTACGATCCTTGATGCCGCCGGGGTAACCGGTGTGCCAGTAGAAGCGGTGCTGGTCGAGCTTGCGACCGGTCAGCTTCACCTTGTCGGCATTGATGACGATGATATTGTCACCCATGTCCATGTGAGGCGTAAAAGTCGCCTTGTGCTTGCCGCGCAGACGCGAAGCAATGATCGAAGCAAGACGACCCACGACCAGCCCTTCGGCGTCGATGAGGATCCACTGCTTTTCGATCTCGCTCGGTTTTGCCGAGTAAGTGCTCATAATCGAAATCCCTAAGATTCAGGCAGCCGATCCACAGGGAACCGACCAGTTCGGGGGGGTCTTTAGGGGGGATTCGACATGCCGTCAACCCCACCTAAAAAGTCGTTTGAAAACAGGTACTTACAGATGCGGTATTATCTTACCGCACCCAGCGCATGGGTTTTCGTCATATCGGCGAGATAGGCCGCGACGGTGGAGGCCAGGATGAAGGCCAGTCCCTGGTGGGCGACCGCCAGATCGATATTGATCATCGAGAGCAGCGTCGCGATGCCAAGGGCCACCTGGGCCACGACCAGCACCATGATGACCACCAGCCAGCGATGCACGCCCGAGAGGCCATTGCCGCGCGCCTGCACGAAGACCATCACAGCCGCCACGATGGTGATAAGATAGGCCAGCATGCGGTGGTTGAACTGGACAGTGAGGCCATGTTCGAAATGGCTGAGCCAGGCCGGATCGAAGGCATAAAGCCCATCGGGGATGAACTTGCCTTCCATCAGCGGCCAGGTATTGAACCCCATGCCTGCCTTGATGCCGGCCACGAAACCGCCGGCCGCGATCTGGATCACCAGCATGCCGAGCAGAATTGCGGCGGCCCATTTATTGGCCGATGTGACGACATTCTCCACCGGCTCGGGCCGCATGCGCCGCGCCACCCAGACCAAAGCCAGGAGCAATATCAAGGCCGCCGTCAGATGGGTGGCCAATCTATATTGCGAGACCGAGGTCAGCTCGCTGAGGCCGGAGGAAACCATCCACCAGCCCAGAAAGCCCTGGAACCCGCCCAGAATGAAGAGCGCGGCCAGGGGCATGGTCATGTCACGCGTCAGGCGACGCTGGAACAGGAAGACCAGGAACGGGATGGCGAAGGCGAAGCCGATGATCCGGCCGAGGAACCGATGGCCCCACTCCCACCAGAAGATGCCCTTGAAATCCTCGAGGGTCATCCAGTGATTGTAGACCTCATATTGCGGGATCAGCTTGTAGCCTTCGAATTCGGCGAGCCAATCCGCTTCGGTCAGCGGTGGAATGATCCCGGATATGGGTTTCCAGGTGGTGATCGACAGGCCCGACCCCGTGAGGCGGGTCATGCCGCCCACCATCACCATGAGAAGAACCATTGCGGCGACAATATAAAGCCATATCCGCACAGGGCGGAGGCGGTCACCGACAATACTCACTTTGCCGGGTGCGGCATCATGCAAGGCAGTCACAGCGATCTTTCTGGTATCGAAGAAACTGGCGCAGTGGTAATGCCGGGGCGATATTCCCGCAACAGTCCAGATGCCGCACATGACCCAGCGTAATCGCAAATTGATCGGTGCATTCCTGGTGGTCGGCTCGATCGCGGCATGGTCGGTGCTGGCCACGTCGATCTATCTTGCCCTGCCCGAAGGCCTCCCCGGGCTCGTGCTGATCATCTATTTCATCATCGCCGGCATGGGTTGGCTGTTTCCGGCCATGGCCCTCGTGCGATGGATGGCGCGGCCCGACGACACCGCGCGAATTGACTGAATTGGCGGGAGTGGCCCCAGGGCACGCGCCCTACCCCATCAGCCGCCCCATCTGCGTGAACAACCCGCCGCTGGCGAAAATATCGACATAACGCCGCTTCTGGAAAAGCCCGTTGAGCGAAATGCGCGGCAGGGCCGTGCGGCTTTGCAAGTGATGCTGATATAGGCCGCCCGGCCGGGTCGTGACCGCAGTACGGAACCCCAGCTCCGCCGCCAGCGCGAACTCGCGTGGCCCGCAGGATAGCGGCCCGCCCAGCGGATAGGAAAAGTGCTCCGGCCGCTTGCCCAGCTGGGCCTGGAGAATGTCGGCCGACAGCGCCATTTCCTGTCGGGCCTCCTGGGGCGGCAGCTTGGCCAGTTCGTAGTGGTGGACGGTGTGAGCGCCGATGGTGCAGAGCGGATCGCGCGCGAACACGCCGAGCGCGTCCCAGTCCATGATCAAGTCCCGACATTGCCGATCCAGATCATAGCCATAGTTCTCGGCAAACTCGGCGAGGAGATCCCGCCGCTCCGCCTCTGGCAGTTTTCGCATGCGCCAGTAGAGCCGGTCGAACGCCTCGGTCTTCTGGGCGGCACTGCGCGTTTCGACATAGTCCGTCTCTCCATCTTCGGAGAAGGCGATCGCGTCCTGGCGCGCGATGATGTCCTCGATGGCCTGCCACCACAATTGCCCGACGCCATCGACGAAGGCCGTGGGCACATAAAGCGTGAACGGGGCCTCGTGCCGGCGCAGGATGGGCAGAGCATGGACGAGATTGTCGCGATAGGCATCGTCGAAGGTCAGGACGACGAATTTTCGTCCGGGCACAGTCGCTTCAAGACGCTCCATGGCTTCGTCGAGGCTGACGATATCCATGTCCAATGCCCGGATGCGCTCGATGATATAGTCGAGAAATTCCGGCTCCACCTGCAGAATGGCATTGGGCGAAAAGGCGGCGGGCTTTTCCGGCAGGACGCGATGCAGCGTCAGAATCACGCCGCGCGATGCGGAAAGAGCACGGGAAAACTGCGGCAGGCGCGCGAGCCACATGGCTTCGAACGCGGCCCGGATGACGGCATATTTCAACGACATGACGCCCCGGCCAATTACGCTGCGACCAGATCTGCCAGGGCGGCGATTTCCACTTTGGGCAGGCCCGCATCGAGCAATTGCCGGCGAATGTCGTTAGCCTCGTCGGTTTCCTCGAAGCTGGTTGCCACCAGCACGACGCGCCCGCCCAGATCGGCAAAGAGCGGCAGGCTGGAGCGCCCGGCAATGCGGCCGGTCAACACCACCACGACCTCGTAGATGTCGCCCAGCGCCTCAACCAGGGTGATCGGGCGCGCCGAGCTGCGGTCGATGGCATCGCCCTGCCCCCAGGCGATTTCGGCGAAACTGCTGGAAGCCGATTTCTGCACGACATCGCCAAAGCTCACGCCTCCCGCGCTGAGATCGGAGAGCCCCGGAACAGGACCAATTCGGCCGCTTCCGGCATCGACAAGGGCCACGCTGAGGCCCTTGGACAGGGCATCATTGATCAGCTCGCGCGCCAGTCTTTCGCTGGGAAAGTCACGTCCGTAATCGGCGAGCAGAAGAAGATGAGTCCGGCCCAGGACGAGATCGGCCGCGAGATCTGCATAGCGCACCAGCCCGGGCACAGGGCGCGGCGTGGCTGGCGGCGGAGAATTCTCCACCTCCGGTGGCGCAGCACGTTCGCGCCGTTCCGACAGTTCCTTGAACAGGGCACGCGTATCGCTCGAGGCGATGTCCGCTACTTCGCTGCCGTCGCGGGACAGCAGCGTTGCAGGTCCTGGCTGCACATCCGGCGTTTTCGGCGCTTCTTCGGCGCCTGCCTCGGCCTCGACGTCGTCGCGTTCTTTTGCAGGCTCTGACCGCCGGGCGCGCGGCTCGGAAGGCGTGGGATCGAAAAGCTGGACGGGGCGGAGGGCGCGACCGGACATCAGTTCGCCGAAGATGACGCCTCCCACCTGCCCTGCCAGGGCGACGAGGCCCACGGCCGCAAGGATTAGTGCCGTCTTGGGCGAGGCCGGAACCACGGATGGCGCGGCCTCGGTGACGACACGCACATCGGGGAGTGTCGAATTGGCATCGACGCGCGAAGACGCTTCGTTGTAGCGCAGCAGATAGGCCTCGAGCAGATCGCGCTGCGCCTTGGCCTCGCGCTCCAGGCCGTCGAGGGCCACCGTGTCGCGCGTGGCCGTCGAAGCTGTCTGCTTGAGCCGATCGAGATCGGCCCCCAGGGTTGTTTCGAGATTGCCTTCGACCCGTCCCTCGGCCTCAAGGGTCTCGGCCACCCTCGTGCCCTCCTGGCGGATCTGGGCCTCGAGCTCACGGAGCTGGGAATCGATGGCGCGGATGGTGGGATGATTGGGCAGGAGCGTCGCCGAACGCTGGGCGCGCTCGCCCTGCAGACGGGCCTTTTCCTGGCTCAACTGCTGAATGACGACCGAGCTGCGCACATCGGTCACGCCGTCGATGGGCTGGCCCCGAGCGAGCAGTTCGCGGATCATCGCCGCACGACCCACTGCCGCATTCCTGCGCTCCTGGGCCGTGGCGATCTGGGCAGAGATGGTGGTCAGCTGCTGGTCGAGCAGGCTGGTATTGTTGGCGCCGACATAGAGGTCATTGTCGACCTTGAACTGGGCAACGGCGGTCTCTGCCTGCTCCACCGAAATCCGGAGCCGGGCGATTTCCTCGTTCAGCCAGCCTGAGGCATCGGCGGTGTCGGACAGCGACAATTGCGCCCGGCGCACCACATGGGCGCGCGCCACCGCATTGGCGATGTCGGCCGCCAGCTGGGGGTCGGTCGACCGCAACAGCACGGTGATGATGCGCGAATCCCGCTCCTGCACCACCGTCATGCGATCATAAAGCGTGTTGAGCACCGTCTCGTCGATGCTGACCGGGCGGTTGCTGCGGCCGATCAATTGCATCAGCACGCCCATCGGCGAAAATCCCGATTGCGAGCCGTTGAATTCAGGCTTGGACCGCAGATCGAGTTCGTCGATGACGCGCAGCAGCGTATCGCGGGATTTGAGGAGTTCGATCTGGCTCGAAACCACGCCGGTGTCGGCGCCTCCGGCCGTCGGCGCCAGCTCGTTCGAGGCCCGCGCGAAGGCGTTGGAGCGTGGTTCCACCAATATCGACGCGGACGATTCATAAAGCTTGGGCATGAACATGAGCACGACAAAAGTCGCCACCAGCAGACCCAGAGTAATCAGGATAATGCGAGGCAGTTTCCGCGCCAGCGCACCCATCACCGCTGCAATGTCAATCCGCGCATCGCGCAAGGTGGGCGCATCCAGAGTCATGTGGGCTCCTCATCGTGACCTGACTTATCCCCCTGCGTGGTCAACATTAAGTTAATCAAGACCGCAAAACGGGCGATATTGAAACGACATAAGGGAAATCTTAACCATGACGATCAACACTGTGGCCAACTCGAACGCGCGGGATTCCCAATGCGCTGGCTGCCCTTTCTTGCTTTGACATTGCTGATGCCCCTGGCGGCGTGCTCGACCACGTCGACGCTGCCATCGACCTATCTGGTCGACACCAAGGGCGCCTATACACTCGATACAGGCGACGTGGTGCGCGTGTCCGTCTATGGCGATGCGGAGCTGACCAATACCTACCGCATCAATGATAGCGGCGCGATCGCCTTCCCGCTGGTCGGGTCGGTGCAGGTGCGCGGCCAGACAACCGGCGTTGCCGCCTCGCGCATTGCCGGGGCGCTGGCCAATGGCTTCATGCGCAACCCCAATGTCGCCGTCGAGGTGGCCGAATATCGTCCCTTCTTCATCCAGGGCGAAGTGCGGACTTCCGGCCAGTTTCCCTATGTCTATGGCATGACGGCGCGCTCTGCGATCAGCACGGCCGGCGGCTTCAACGAAACGGCAGACCGCACCAAGGTCACCGTCTATCGCCGCCAGGGCAGTGAAATGGTCAAGGGCAATGTCGAGCTCGATTTCCCCCTCTCGCCCGGCGACACAATCGTCGTGAACGAGCGCTGGTTCTAGAACCCTTGGGCGACCCTCAGCGCGGAAAACTGCGTATCCTCCAGATCATGCGCGCCCCGGTGGGCGGGCTTTTTCGCCACGTCGCCGATCTGACGCGCGCCCTAGACGGCATGGGCCATGAGGTTGGCCTCGTCGTCGATAGCCTCGCCGGCGACGCCCAGACCGACACCCGCCTCGCCGCGCTGGCGCCCCATGCAAAACTCGGCGTCCACAGGCTGCCGATGCCGCGGGTCCTCGGCGGCGGCGATCTCACCACGCCGCTGGCCGTACGCCGGCTGGCGCGAAAGCTCGATATCCACATTCTTCACGGCCACGGCGCCAAGGGCGGCTTTTACGCCCGCCTCGCCCGCATCGGA
The DNA here is from genome assembly GCF_029201545.1 of Devosia sp. FJ2-5-3. Classification (NCBI taxonomy): domain Bacteria; kingdom Pseudomonadati; phylum Pseudomonadota; class Alphaproteobacteria; order Hyphomicrobiales; family Devosiaceae; genus Devosia; species Devosia sp. FJ2-5-3. The sequence continues at coordinate 2,879,350 of NZ_CP104007.1, forward strand.
AACTCGCGTGCCCGCGCCCTTTATACCCCGCATGGCGGCGTGCTGCATTTTTCTGCCCAATCCACCTCGGGCCGCCTGTTCCACCGGCTCGAACGCTGGTTGATGCCGCAAACGGCAGCGATCATTTTCGAGAGCGCGTTTGCGCGGACCACCTATTCGCGCCTCATCGGTCCCCCGACCTGTCCCGTCGCGGTGATCCATAACGGGCTTTCGCCGGACGAATTCGTACCGGTCGAAACCGCGCCGGATGCGGACGATTTCGTCTTTGTCGGTGAATTGCGCGAGCTCAAGGGCATTTTCCCGCTCGTCGAGGCGATGACCGGCGTGACGCGGCCGGATGGAAGCCCCGCTACGCTGGTCATGGCCGGGGACGGCCCCGACCGCGCGACGCTCGCAGCCAGACTGGCCGAACTGGGCCTCGCGCCCCGGGTAAAACTCGTCGGCGCGCAGCCCGCCCGCCCCATGTTCGCGCGCGGCAAGATTGTCGTCGTCCCCTCGCTGGCGGAGTCCCTGCCCTATATCGTGCTCGAAGCGGCTGCCGCGCAAAAACCCGTCATCGCCACCAATGTCGGGGGCATTCCCGAGATATTTGCCGGCGAAACCGACGGCCTCCTGCCCCCCGGCGATGCACAGGCGCTGGCCCGCGCCATGCAGGAGGCGCTCGATGCGCCTCACCCGGCTCACGAGCGAATGATGCGCCGGCTGGCACGTATAGAGACCCATTTCGCCGTCGGGCCCATGGCCACCGCGATCGAGGTGCTTTATCGGGCAGCGCTGGCGCAATCCTAGCGAGTGATTTCACCGAGTATAAAGGACTGTCGCGCAATATAACGGCCTAGTGTATGAGTACCGGTGGCCAGAATGTTTCGTGTCGACCCCAAGCAGGCCATCACAGGTCATGCCTCGCGCGAGGCCAATCCCGACACCCCGCTCTCCCCTCCAGCCGAAGACATCATAGCCCGGCCGGTTGAGCGCACCTATTCGGGCAATGTCATTTCGGGCGTCGCCCAAGTGGTGGAAGCCGCGCTGCTGATCGCGCTGGGCCTGGGGATCCAGGCGGCCTATGTGCCTCCGGGCGAGGAAACGCTCTACGCCATCCTCATTATCGGCGCGGCGCTCCTGACCAATATCGGGCTCAATGCCCTGCGCAGCCATCGCGTCCCGGCCTATCGCCAGATCATCGGCCAAGTCGGGCGGGTTCTCGCCGTCTGGGCCTCGGTGGTGGTCATTCTCACCGCCGTCATTTTCTTCCTCAAGGCGGGCGAAATGGTGTCGCGCGTCTGGCTGATGACGTGGTTCGTCGCCGGCGCCGCCCTGCTCATCTGCTATCGGCTGCTGCTGCGTACATTGGTGCAGCGCTGGACCCACCAGGGCCGGCTGAAGCGCCGCACAGTCATCGTCGGCGGGGGCAAGGATGCCGAAGTCCTGATCGAGCAGATCAACGCCGGCGCCGACAAGGATATCAATCTCCTCGGCCTTTTCGACGACCGCATCGACGAGCGCTCTCCCGATGAAGTGGCCGGCTATCACAAGCTGGGCAAGGTCTCGAGCCTCATCGAATTCGCGCGCCGCACGCCGGTCGATCTCGTCATCGTCTCCATGCCGCTCTCGGCCGAAAAGCGCGTGCTCGACATGCTCACCCAGCTCTGGGTGCTGCCCGTCGACATCCGCCTCTCGGCGCATATGAGCAAGCTCAAATTCACCGACAAGGCCTATTCCTATATCGGTGGCGTGGCCGTGCTCGACATGGCCGACCGCCCGATTTCGGACTGGAACCTCGTGTTCAAATGGGTGTTCGACAAGGTCGTCGCCATCACCGCGCTCACCCTGCTGTCGCCGGTGATGATCGCCGCCGCCATCGCCATCAAGCTCGAAAGCAAGGGCCCGGTCTTTTTCGTGCAGAAACGGCACGGCTTTAACAACCAGCTGATCAACATCTACAAATTCCGCTCGATGCGGACCGATATGCTGGACGCAAGTGCCGCCAAGCTGGTGACCCGGGACGATCCGCGCGTCACCCGCGTCGGCAAATTCATCCGGAAAACCTCGATCGACGAGCTGCCGCAGCTGTTCAACGTGCTCAAGGGCGAGTTGTCCATCGTCGGCCCGCGTCCCCACGCCCTGCAGGCCAAGGCCGACAACCAGCTCTATTACGACGCCGTCGAAGGCTATTTCGCCCGGCATCGCGTCAAGCCGGGCATGACCGGCTGGGCCCAGATCAATGGCTGGCGCGGCGAAACCGACACGATCGACAAGATCATGCAGCGCGTGAACCACGACCTCTATTACATCGAGAACTGGTCGCTGCTGCTCGATCTCTACATCGTGGTCATGACGCCGATCTCCCTGTTTGCCAAGAACGAGAACGCCTATTGAGCGTCACCGCCCCCTTCGATGCCGCCTATGTCGGATCGAAAGAGGCCGGCCAGGCCTTCGTGCGCAAAAAGGCGCAGCGCCTTCTCGATATTCTCGTGGCGATGTGGATCTTTTCCGGCGGCATCGTCCTTTTCGAGCCGTCGCCCTATGAGCTGATGTTCGTCCTGGTGCTGCCCGTCGCAATCATGGCGGGCCTCGGCCTCTACCGGTCGACCCTGGGGCTCCTGGCCATCATCCTCGCGTTCACGCCCTTTGCCGTGATCGCGGTTTTCCAGGTCCAGTTTACCCCGATCAGCGACGCATTGATCTTCACCCTGGTGACGATCTTCCTGCTCATCACCTCCTATTTCGCCGCCAATTACGTGGCCGAGGACACGACGCGGCGCATGCGGCTGATCATGGGGGCCTATACCGCGATCGCCGTCCTCCTCGCCATCATCGGCACGCTGGCCTATCTCCGGCTCATGCCCGGCGCCGATTTCTTCCTGCGCTATGGCCGCGCCAAGGCGACGTTCAAGGACCCCAACGTCTTCGCGCCCTTCCTCATCCTGCCCGCCATGTTCGCCCTGCAGCGCGTCCTGCTGCTGCGCGGCTGGCCGGCGATCATCGCCGGCGGCATCTATCTCATCCTCTTCGTCGGCGTCTTCGTCAGTTTCTCGCGCGCGGCCTGGGGACATTTTGCGGCGTCATCGATGATCACGCTCTTCCTCGTCTTCCTGCTCGAGGCCGGTGCGCGCGACAAGGTGCGCATCATGATGATGTCGATGGTGGGCGCCGCCATGCTGGTCGTCGCGCTGGGGGGCCTGTTGTCCATTCCCTCGGTCTACAAGCTGTTCGAAACCCGTTTCGCCACCCAGAGCTACGACACCGGCGAAACCGGCCGCTTCGGACGCCAGGGCTATGCGTTCGAGCTGGCGCTCGATCACCCCTGGGGACTGGGACCAGGCGAATTCCGCAATTTGCGCATCATCGAGGAGCCCCACAATGTCTATGTGTCCGTGCTCCATAATTATGGCTGGGGCGGGGGAATCTTGTTCATTGGCCTGATCGGCGTGACGCTCTGGAAGGGTCTTGGCACGCTCCTGCGCCCCTCCCCCTACCGGCTCCTCGCCATTCCCCTCATGGCCACATTTTCAATGCTGGCCGCCGAATCCGCCATCATCGATTCCGATCACTGGCGGCATTTGTTCCTGCTGATCGGCTTGGTCTGGGGCGTCGCCAGCGCCATCGACAACGACCCCCGCCTCACCGCCTCCCGCGAAGAAGTGCTGGTTTAGGGTCTCGTCCGAGGCGCAAAACCCTCCCCTCCATCGCCCCTCCGGGGAGAGGGTTGGGGTGATGGGGGCAGGCCTCTCGGCAAGAACTTTGCTTACCCCCAGATCGGCCCGGCCATAAACCGCTCGGCCAGATCTGCGCTTCCGGTTGCATAGCCATCCATATGGGTCTGGGCCAGATTGGTCTCGGCATGCGAGCCGATCCAGGCTAGCAGCGCCATGCGCCGCAGCATGACCATGGCGTCGAGCATGGCGATATCCCTGGCGTTCAGAGCCCGCACACTCGTATAGCCCTCGATCCACGCCGCCTTGAGCGCTGGGATATTGGCCTGGGTCTCGTGGAACGAGATCGCCGCGGCAAAGTCGTAGGCGAACCAGCAGAAGCCGCTGTCGTCGAAATCGATCAGGCTGACATGCTCGCCATCGACCAGGAGATTGCCCAGCCGCATATCGGCATGGATCAGCCCATAGCGATCCGGCCCGGTGCCGTAATCGGAGAGGCGTTGCGCAAGCGCCACGCAGAGCCGGTCGAGCACCTCGCGCACGCGATGGTCCACCCCGGGCGCCAAACGCCAGTCGCCCCACAGTCCATCGGCATCGAGAATCGAAGCCGCGTTCCACACCTGCCGCTCGAAACCGGCGGGCGGCGTCCACTCCATGACGTGAAGGTGCATGCGCGCGGCGTAGACCCCCAGCGTCCGGAAGAGCGGCACAAGGTCTTCGTCGGGTCCCGGCTCGCGCCCCGGAATGAAGCGAAACAATACGCCCCGGCGGCTTTCACCGGAGCGGGTGACGAAATGCTGGAGGAGCTTGCCATCGCCGCCGGGCAGCGGTTCGGAAATCGGCAGATCGGTGTCGCGGCTTAGGGCGGCGAGCCAGGCCAGTTCGCTGTTGATCGAAATCTCGGTCTGATATTCGGGCCGATGGACGCGCAGCATAAAGGGCTCGCCGGCTGCGGTGTCGATGCGAAAGGTCTGGTTTTCGGAGTGATTGACGAGATGGGCGTCGCGAACGCGGCCCGCCAGTTGCGGCCACAAATCGAAGGCGGGTTCGATGTCGCTTTCCGTCAGCGCCATTTGTCCCCCAGTCGTGCCGACTGGTGACGCCGGACTTGCCGCCAATATTTTGGAAAATGGTCGGAGCGGCCGGATTTGAACCGACGACCCTTTGTCCCCCAGACAAATGCGCTACCAGGCTGCGCTACGCCCCGACTGCGCGGAGACATAGTCAGTCGCGCCGGGTGAGGCAAGCCCCATTTTCATCGCTGAAGCCAGATCGCGAGAATTTCACAGCTTTTGTCATTCGATGGCCATTGCACCTTCCCTTACTCACTGGCGCTGGCAATGGCCTCCCCGGATGTCGTGAAATCGTCGATACGTCCGGGCAGTGCGTCATAAAAGGCCGCAAGGCGCGGGTCGACCGCCGCCGAGAGTGCCCGGCAGTTCGCAATCCTGCCGGCGCTCGCCTGCCCTGAGAGCAATTCCACCACCAGCGCATCGTGCGCCTCGGAGAGGAGGAGAAACGCCGTGCTCTGCTCGACCTTCTCGTCCCCGACAAGGATCAGAATCGCCTCCCGGCCGCTCATGCCCTTGAGTTCGATCCGCCCGGCATCGAGAAAGGCGAGCTCGCGCGCCGCTGCGGCCGTGGCCGCGCTCACGATCAATTCGTGCCCCACCGCCTTGCACATGCTTTCGAGCCTTGAGGCGACATTGACCGTGTCCCCGACGCAGGAATAATCGAACCGTTCTTCGAACCCCATATTGCCGACAAGCGCCGGTCCGGTGGCGATGCCAATGCCGATGCGGATGGTCTCGCTGCCCTCCGAGTTGAGCTTTTCGAGCGCATCGCGCATGTCGAGCGCCGCCCGGCAGGCCAGAAGCGCATGCCGCTCGGTGCGCACGGGGGCGTTCCAGAACGCCATCACCGCATCGCCCATGAATTTGTCGATGGTGCCCTTGTGATCGACAATGGCATGGCCCAGCGCGCCGAACAGCCGATTGAGGATGCCCACCAGTTCGTCGGGCGAAATACGTTCGGCGAGCGCGGAAAAATTGCGCACGTCCGAGAACATGACGGTCAGCTCCCGCACTTCCCCACCGAGGCGCAGCAATTTTTCGTCGGCCTCGATCTGGGTCAGCAGCGAGGGTTCGACATAGTGGGCAAAGGCGCGCCTGATGCGCCGCCGGTCGGCATCGGTGGTGGCGAAGCGATAGACCACCATGGCGGCAAAGAGCGTCAGGATGCCGAGGAGCGGAAAGCTCGGATCGATGAGGAGGCGCGGCCCGGCAAAAGCCAGCCAGCTCGCCGCCGTCACCGCCGCTGCCGTCATCAGCGACACCAGCAGCCCCACCATCGGCCCGGTGGTGACCACGCTGGCCACGATCAGCAATCCGGCGCTGGCAAAAATAAGCACTTCCAGCCCCGCCACCCAATCGGCGCGGTCGAGAAAGGTGCCGGTCAGCATCTGCTCGAGCGCCTGGAGGTGGATGGTCACACCCGGCACGGCCTCGCCCAGCGCGCTGGTGCGAATATCGAGAAGGCCCGTCGCGGAGGTGCCGACGAGGATGATCTTGCCGGCAATCCGCTCGGTCAGCTTGGTGTAGTCAGCGCCCAGAATGTCTCCCGCCGAGGTGAATATCTCGTCCTCGAGGCTGCGATAATAGATCCAGAGATCCCCGTTCGGGCCGGTGGGAATGGCCATGTCGCCAATGCGCAATTGGTCGACGGCGCCGCTGCCATCGCCGAGCACGACGAGGGTCGAAACCCCCATGGCGACCCGCATCGCCTCGACGGAGAGGGTCGGGAACATCTTCCCGTCGCTGTTCCAGAGCAGCGGCAACCGGCGCGCCACGCCGCCCTCCCCCCGTTCGAGGCTGGCAACCCCCAGTCCTGCGGCCTCCGCCGCCAGTTCCGGGAGGGGCTGGGCAACGCCGCCCAAGAGCGGCAGGCGCGCCAGCGGGTCGTTACCGGTCACCGCCAACCCGGCCTTGGGGCCAATCCTGGGTGGAGGAGCGCGTGGGCTCTGGGCAAGGGCCAGCACGCTCGGCCCGCTCGCCAGCGCCGCCGCCAGCTTGCCGTCATTGCTTTGCCCCGCCTCGGTGCCGGACGGTCCCATCCGGTCGGGCTCGGCGAACAGCAGATCGAGCGCCACCGCGGCCGCGCCCATTTCAAGGAGGCGCTCGGTAAGCAGGGCAAAGACATCGCGCGGCCAGGGCCATTGCCCGATGGCCGCCAAAGCCTCCTCATCGATATCGACGATGTGCACGGGCAGTTCCGCGCCCACATGGCGCGGCAGCATCTGCTGATAGCTGTCGAAACTGGTCTCGCGCGCCACGCGCAGCGGATAGGGATCGGCAAGGCGCAACAGCGTCAGCAGGACGATAACAACCAGTCCGAAGCCGATTGCCGTCCGCCGCCGCCCCATCGCCGGCCTCGTCAGCCGAAAAGGCTTGCGCTTGCGAAGCGGCCGTTCGGGCTCACGCTCGGCCGGGTCCGCAACTCCCGGCGGAAATCGCTGGGCGAGGTGCCGGCGATCTTGCGGAAGGACTTGTTGAAGGCGCTGAGCGAGCCAAAGCCGCTATCCATCGCCACTTGCAGGACATTTGCCTCGTCGCGCATTAGCAGGGCCTGCGCATAGCTCAGCCGCAGCAGATTGACATAGTCATTGAGGGTCATGCCGGTCGATTTCTTGAACACGGTCATCGCGTATTTCGGATGCACGTCCGCGGCCACCGCAATATCGATGGAATCGATGTCTTCGCGAAAATTGTCGGCGATGAATTCGCAGATGCGCACGACGATGGGCGAGGTGTGCGGGTCGAGTTCCCCGTGGTCGTGCAAGGCCAGGGAGTCGGGCAGCAGCGCATAGGGCGAAAAGCGGATGCGCTCGAGCCGCAGCAGCAGTTCGTCCACCGCCACGCTCGATTTCATCAGATCGCCGGAGCGGGCATAGTCGTACCAACGCTCGAAATTGATCGGGTCGGAGGCGTCGGTGGCCCCGGTGACCAGCGTTGCGCCCTGCATAAGCTTTGCCTGCACGCCGGGCGGCAGCCGCAGGCGGAAGAAATGCACGAGCGGCAAATGCCCGCCGGCATAGATCAGATCGTCCGAGGCGCTGTCGAGATAATGGGGCTGCCCGCCCCAGAACAGGGCCAGATCGCCGGCGTTGAACTTGGCCTCGTGCCCGCTCATCTTGTAGTGAGCCCAGCCCTTGACGATGAAATTGACCTCGACCTGGGCGTGCCAGTGAGGCGTGCGCATCACGAGGGGCGAAGCATGGAAAAGTTGCAGTTCCGTGGGCAGTCGTTCCACGCCATTGGCAAGTGGTTCGTAATAAACACGCTCGTCCATCTTACTTTCCGCCAAATCCGCATACCCAATGAGAGTGACGGGAACATCAGGACCGTTAGCTTAGGTTTCGCTCAGAGGAAGAGCAAACAAAAAGGGAGGAATACTATGTCTCGCAATGTCACGCGGTGGACCCGCACGCTTGCCGTCGCCCTGACCGGCATCAGCATGTTCAGCGTCGCGGCCTCCGCCGCCGAACTGACCGTCTGGTGCTGGGACCCGAACTTCAACATCCCTGCCATGGCCGATGCCGGCGCGCGCTACACCGCTGCGCATCCGGAAACCACGTTCAACATCAACAATGTCACCCAGGACGAGATCAACCAGAAGCTGCAGACCCAGCTGCTCGCCGGCGTCTCGGACGGCCTGCCAGACATCGTGCTGATCCAGGACGACAACATCCAGCGCTTCCTGCAGTCCTTCCCCGGCGCCTTCGTGCCGCTGTCCGACAGCATCGATATGAGCAAGTTCGCCGACTACAAGGTCGCCGCCGCGACCCATGACGGCAAGTCCTACTCCCTGCCCTTCGACTCCGGCGTCACCGGCCTCTTCTACCGCTCCGACTATCTCGAGGAAGCCGGCTACACCGCGGCCGATGTCCAGGACATCACCTGGGATCGCCTGATCGAGATCGGCAAGGACATCCTCGCCAAGACCGGCCATCCGCTGATCGACATGGACTATAATGATGACGGCCAGATCATCATGATGATGCAGTCCACCGGCCAGTGGTACCTCAAGGACGGCAACGAGCCGAACATCCTCGACAATGCCGCGCTGCGGGAATCGCTCGAAGTCTTCCAGGAAATGGCCCAGGCCGGCCTGATCAAGCCCGTCTCCGACTGGACCGGCTACACCGGCGCCTTTACCTCGGGCGAAGTGGCCATGGTGCCGCAGGGCGTGTGGATCACCGGCACTATCAAGTCGGCTGCCGACCAGGCCGGCAAGTGGGGCGTGGCGCCGCTGCCCAAGCTCAATGAAGTCGAAGGCGCGACCAATTATTCCAACAATGGCGGCTCCAGCTGGTACGTGCTGGCCTCCTCCCAGAACCAGGAAGAAGCCATCGACTTCCTGAAAACCGTCTGGGCCGAAGACGTCGACTTCTACCAGGGCATCCTGGTCAACCAGGGCGCCGTCGGCTCCCTCCTCGCCGCCCGTGAAGGCGACGCCTACAAGGCCAGCGACGAGTTCTTCGGTGGCGAACCGGTCTGGCAGAACTTCTCCGACTGGCTGGCCCAGGTTCCTTCGGTCGACTACGGCACCTTCACGCCGGAAGCCCGCCTCGCCGTCCGCGCCCAGCTGCCGAACATCGCCAATGGCGGCGATATCGACGAGGCCCTCAAGGCCATGGACGCCCAGCTGCGCCAGCAGATGCAATAGCCTCCAGCCTGCGGGGCGGGCTTCGGCCCGCTCCGCTCCCTTGGCACGGTTTCTCGATCGGAGTGGGGCATGGCGCAGACACGTCTGGACCGCAACGAGCAGCTCAACGGCTGGGCATTCGTCATGCCCGCCCTGGTCCTGCTCGGCATTTTCATGATCTATCCCATCCTCTGGTCGCTCTGGATGAGCTTCCAGGTCGGACGCGGGAACAGTTTCTCCTTTGGTGGCCTCGCCAATATCCAGCGGCTGGCCAATGATGCCCTGCTGGTGCAGGCGCTGCTCAATACGGGCTTCTTCTTTGTCGTCCAGGTGCCGATAATGATCATTCTGGCGCTGCTGTTCGCAGTGGCGCTGAACGATGCGACCCTGCGCTTCCGGGGCCTGTTCCGCACCCTGATCTTCCTGCCCTGCGTCACCTCGCTGATCGCCTATTCGAGCCTCTTTAAATCGATGTTCTCGAGCGATGGCATCGTCAACCAGACGCTGATGTCGCTGCATCTGATCAGCGTGCCGCTGCCCTGGCTGACCGATCCGTTCTGGGCCAAGATCGTCATCGTCCTCGCCATCACCTGGCGCTGGACCGGCTACAACATGATCTTCTACCTGGCGGCGCTGCAGAACGTCGACAAGTCGATCTATGAGGCCGCGCGCATCGACGGCATCCCCGCCTGGGCGCGGTTCTGGCACATCACCATTCCGATGCTGAAGCCGGTGATCCTGTTCACCACCATCCTCTCGACCATCGGCACGCTGCAGCTCTTCGACGAGGTGAACAACATCACCCAGGGTGGCCCGGGCAATGGCACGATGACCCTGTCGCTCTATATCTACAACCTCACCTTCCGCATGATGCCCAGCTTCGGCTACTCGGCCACGGTATCCTGGGTCATCGTCGCCATCGTGGCAGTGCTGAGCGTGATCCAGTTCGCCTTTGCGCGCGATCGCAGGAGGCCGTCATGAATTTTTATCTGCTGCGGCGCGCCGGCGTTTATCTCTTCCTCTCCGTCGCGGCCTTCGTCTCGGTCTTTCCCTTCATCTGGATGGCGCTCGGCGCCACCAACAAGTCGACCGAAATCGTCACCGGCAAGCTCACGCCGGGGAGCAATCTGCTGGTCAATCTGCAGAATTTGATGGCCCAGGTCGATCTGGTGCGGGTCTTCGGCAATTCCTTCTTCATCGCCATCGTCTCGACCATCCTGACCCTGGCGATTTCCTCGCTCGCCGGCTACGGCTTCGAGATCTTTCGATCGCGGGTGCGGGAGCGGATTTTCCAGCTGCTCCTCCTCCTGCTGTCTATCCCGTTCGCGGCGCTGATGGTGCCGCTCTTCGTGATGATCTCGCGGGTGCAGCTGACCAACACCTTCACCGCCGTCATCCTGCCGTCCATCGCCTCGATCTTCATCGTCTTCTACTTCCGGCAGGCGACAAAGGCCTTTCCGGCCGATCTGCGCGACGCGGCACGGGTGGACGGGCTCAAGGAATGGCAGATCTTTCTCTTCGTCTATCTGCCGACCATGCGCTCGACCTATGCGGCGGCGACGATCATCGTCTTCATGGGCGCCTGGAACAATTACCTCTGGCCGCTGATAGTGCTGCAGACGCCCGAGAACAAGACCATCACCCTGGTCATCTCGACGCTGACGGCCGCCTATACACCTGATTACGGCGTCATCCTGTTGACTACCGTTCTCGCCACGCTTCCGACCCTTGTCATCTTTTTCGTCCTGCAGCGCCAGTTCGTGCAGGGCATGCTGGGCGCGGTCAAATGAGGGACATGAAATGAGCAGCCTCAGCCTAAAAGGCATTCGCAAGGCCTATGGCCACCACGAAGTCATCAAGGGCGTGGATCTGGAGATCGCGTCCAAGGAGTTTGTCGTCTTCGTCGGCCCGTCCGGCTGCGGCAAGTCCACGCTCCTGCGCATGATCGCCGGGCTTGAACCTATCACCGGCGGCGATCTGCAGATCGGCGGCGTGCGCATGAACGATATCGAGCCCTCGCGGCGCGGCATTGCCATGGTGTTCCAGACCTATGCGCTCTACCCACATATGAGCGTGCGGGACAATATGGGCTTTGCCCTGCGTTTCGCCAAAGTGCCCAGAGACGAGATCGACCGGCAGGTCAACGCTGCCGCAAAGATCCTGGCGCTCGACCCGCTGATGGACCGCTACCCCAAGGAGCTTTCCGGCGGCCAGCGCCAGCGCGTCGCCATCGGCCGGGCCATCGTGCGCCAGCCGGAGGTCTTCCTCTTTGACGAGCCCTTGTCTAATCTCGACGCCGAATTGCGTGTGCATATGCGCATCGAGATTGCGCGCCTCCACAAGGAGCTGCAGACCACGATGATCTACGTGACCCACGACCAGGTCGAGGCGATGACACTGGCCGACAAGATCGTCGTTCTCCGCGACGGGCGGATCGAACAGGCCGGGCGCCCGCTCGACCTTTATGACGATCCGGTCAACCAGTTCGTCGCCGGCTTCATCGGCTCGCCGAAGATGAATTTCATCGAGGCCGAGGTCAGCGAGGCCGCCAATGGCGCGGTCAGTCTGCGGCTCGTCAACCAGGGCGGCGTCCACCTCCGCATGCCGCTTTCGGGCCCCCTGCCCGCAATGGGCAGTACGGTGCTGGTCGGCGTCCGGCCCGAGCATTTTGCCGAGGCCGGTACCGGGGATGTCGATCTCAACCTCGAGGTCGATGTGGCCGAGCATCTGGGTTCGACCAGCTTTGTCTACGCCAATACCGGGTCCGGCGAGCCGATCACTGTCGAGCGCGAGGGTGCCCGCGACCTTGGCAATGATTCCGGCCTCACCGTCGCCATCCGCGCCAGCCACGCCTTTCTCTTCGACAGTGCGGGCAATCGCCTGCGCTGATCCTTTCCCGGAAACGCCCGCCTTCCCGGGAATGACCCGGAACGCCTACACCTATTTTTTCAAGGACTATGTTCATGACCGACTCCAAGATCCGCTGGGGCATTATCGGCCCGGGCAGCATCGCCAAGGCCTTCCGCGGGGGCCTCGAAAATGCCCAGCACGGCGTACTTGCCGCCATTGCGACGCGCGATCCCAATCGTCCGGACCTCGCCGAGGATTTTCCCGGAGCGCGCATCCTCAAGGGCTATGACGCGCTGCTGGCCGATCCAGATATCGACGCCGTCTACATCGCCGTTCCTCATACCGGCCACGCCGAATGGGCCATCAAGGCCGCCGAGGCCGGCAAGCATGTGCTCGTCGAAAAGCCGCTGGCCCTCTCGGCCCATGAGATCGACGCTGTGTTCCACGCACACCGCAAGGCCGGCACGTTCGCGGGCGAGGCCTTCATGTATCGCCTGCACCCGCAGGTCGTGCAGCTGATCGAGCTGATCCGGTCCGGCGCCATCGGCGAAGTGCGCATGATCCAGTCGAGCTTTGGCTTCTCGATGGGCAAATTCCAGCCCGAGCACCGGCTCTTTGCCTCCTCGCTCGCCGGCGGCGGCATTCTCGATGTCGGCGGCTACCCCGTCTCCATGGCCCGGCTCATCGCCGGCGCGGCCATCGGCAAGCCCTTCGCCGACCCGGTGAAAGTGCGTGGCACAGCCAAGCTCAATGACGAAGGCACGGACGATTGGGCCGCGGCCATTCTCACCTTCAAGAACGGCATCATCGCCCAGGTCTCCTGCGCCGTCATGGCGAACCTTGACAATGTCCTGCGCATTCACGGCTCGGAAGGCCGCATCGAAGTGCCCGATTTCTGGTTCGCCGCCGGCGACCGCACGCGTGGCCCCGGCCGCATCGACATCATCAAGGGCGGCAAGACCGAGACGCTGAGCCTCGGCGAAGAGCGCCATGTCTATTCCTTCGAGGCCGACGCCGCTTCGCTCGCCATAAAGGAAGGCCGCACCGAGTTCCCCGCCCCCGGCATGAGCTGGGCCGATAGCCTGGGCAATGCCCGCGTGCTCGACATCTGGCGCAAGGATGCCGGCATCGAATATTCGATCGAAAGGCCTTCCGTCCGCACAAGGACCATCGACAATCGCCCCCTCGGGCCCAATACCGGCGTCATCCCCAAGCGCACTATCCCGGGCCTTGCCAAATCCGCCTCGGCGGCAGCGCTGGGCTTTGAGGATTTCAAGACCTTCTCCTCCGGCGCGATCCTTCTCGACGCCTTCTGGGAGCGGGGCGGCAATCTCTTCGACACCGCCTTCGTCTATGGCGCCGGCTACACCGAGAAGCTGTTTGGCGAATGGCACACCAGCCGTGGCGTCCGCGAAAACGCCGTGCTCATCGGCAAGGGCGCGCACTCTCCGCTCTGCTATCCCGATGTCATCGCCCGGCAGCTCACCCAGTCGCTGGATCGCCTCCAGACCGACTATGTCGACGTCTATTTCATGCACCGCGACAATCTCGACGTGCCGGTGGGCGAATTCGTCGATGCCATGGATGCCGAGGTCAAGGCTGGTCGCATTCGCGGGCCCTTCGGCGGGTCCAACTGGACCAAGGAACGCTTCGACGAGGCCATCGCTTACGCGGAACGCACCGGCAAGACCAAGCCACAGGCGCTGTCGAACAATTTCGCCCTCGCCGAAATGCTCGACCCGATCTGGGATGGCTGCGTCACGGCCTCGACGCCCGATTTCAAGCAATGGCTGATCGATAGGCAGGTCACGAACTTCTCATGGTCCAGCCAGGCCCGCGGCTTCTTCACCGACCGCGCCGGCCGCGAAAAGACCGACAATGAGGAACTGGTCCGCGTCTGGTACAACGACCAGAACTTTGGCCGTCGCGACCGCGCCATCGAACTCGCCCGGCGCCTGGGCAAGTCGCCCATCCATGTGGCCCTCGCCTATGTCCTCGCCCAGCCCTTCCCGAGCGTTCCCCTCATCGGGCCGCGTACCCTCGGCGAGCTCGACGACAGCCTCAACGCCTTCGAGATCCAGCTCACCCCCGAGCAGGTGAAGTGGCTCGAACAGGGCTGATCCCAATCGACCTTCGGCGCGGTGCTCCGGCACCGCGCCTCTCAACTAGCGGTCGAGATAGGCCGCGAGGGAATCGAGCGTCTGCAGGCCATATTCCACCGCGTTGAACGCGAGAACCGCCTGGCGCCGCTCGCGGCTCGGATGCAGCTGGCGCATGGTCAGAACCGTTTTCCCATCCCCCTGGACGTCGAATGTCACCAGCATGTGGAAGCGGTCCGGGTCGTCCGGCTCGGGCGTTCCATAGTCGATGAGGATGCGTTCGTTCGGCACGATCTGGATGAAGCGCATGAGGTTGGGAAAGCGCTGCTCCCGCCCCTCGAAATTGCCCACCATGTCGAAACGCCAGACCCCACCCTCGCGGATATCGGCCTCGTGGCTCTCGATGCCCAGCCCATCGGGCCCATACCACTGCGCCAGCGCCTTGGGGTCCATCCAGGCGGCGAACACCTTTTCGCGCGGATGGTTGATCACCTTGGTCAGCACGATCTCCCGGTCGATCGACCAGGTGTCGAACAGCGTGCTCATCGTTCTTCCTCCGCCTGTTTGTCGAGATAGGCCTCCAGCCGATCGAGCCGCTTCCGCCAGCTCCGGCGCTCCGCATCCATCCAGTCCGCCGCCTCCTCGAAGCGCGGCTGCACCAGCCGGCACCATCGGCTGCGCCCGCGCTTTTCGCTCGCGATCAGGCCACATTCCTCAAGCACCTTGAGGTGCTGGACGAAGGAAGGCAGTGCCATGTCGAAGGGCTCTGCCAAAACGCTCACCGGCGCCTCCCCCTCGGCCAGCCGCGACACCACGGCGCGTCGTGTCGGGTCGCTCAGGGCGTGGAAGGCAAGGTCGAGTGGGGTCGAATGATAGGGCATGTCCCTGCTTAGCGCCCCGCCGAAAACGGGTCAATGACATTTAGGCTATTGCCTTAGTGTTTGGACGTGATACTAAGTCGAATGCCTAAGTAAAACTGCCATTCCGCCAGGAGGAAAAAATGGTCGTCCGCGCCGATCTCAATATCTCGCTCGATGGCTTCGCCACCGCCATGGACCAGACGCCGGAAAATCCGATGAGCCCGGACTGGATGCGCCTTGTCAGCGCCTATGCCGCCACGAAGACCGTGCGGGAGCGCGTCTTCGGCGACAAGACCGGAAAGGGCACGACCGGCATCGATGATCGCTACGCCCAGGAATATTTCGCCGATGTCGGCGCCGAAATCATGGGCGCCGGCATGTTCGGCCTGCACAATACGGACGACCCCGACTGGAACGGCTGGTGGGGCGACGAGCCCCCCTTCCGCATTCCGGTGCTCGTCCTGACGCACAAGCGGCGCCCCGACCTCGAATTTGCCAATGGCACCAGTTTTCACTTCCTCGACACCAGCGTCGAGGATGCCCTGCAGCGCGCCAAAACCCTTACCAAGGGGGGAGATATCCGCATCGGCGGCGGCGCGAGCCTCGTTCGCGACTGCCTCAAGGCGGGGCTCGTCGATCGGCTCCATGTCGGCATTGCGCCGGTCATTCTGGGTCAGGGCGTCCGTCTCTGGGAGGATCTGCGCCGGCTCGAAGACGGCTACACGGTCACGAGCGAAGTCTCCGAAAGCGGCGTCATCCACGTCACCTTTTCGCGCTGAGCGCTGTCGAGATGCTCCCTCCCCCTCGCGGGGAGGTTTGGGGTGAGAGGACGCGAGCCAGTGCTCCATAAGTCTTCCTGGCAGAGGCTCGAAAGAACTCAAAAATACGTCCCTTCCAGCGATTGCTTTGGGCCCGCACCGCCCCATAAGCTCTTCAACCGTCCTCAGTCGGGGACTTGTCAGTGGGGGCGAAAATTGCACAAGGTGAGGGCTATTACTGAAGCGGATATTCCCGGCTTCTGGGAAACGCTCGGCGCTGTGGCAAGGGAATCCTCCTTCCTCCGCAGCGCCGAGGCGCCGCCCTTCGCGGCGGTGCAGGATTTCGTGCTGGGCAATATCGAGGCCGGAAACCCGCAATTTGTCGCCCTTGCCGACGGCCAGGTCGTGGGGTGGTGCGACATTGTCCGTTCGACTGCAACACATGAACGGCATTGTGGCGAGCTCGGGATGGGCGTTCGATCCGACTGGCGAGGCCGCGGGCTTGGCCGCAGCCTGCTTGAGGCAACATTGGCCGAAGCCGATGCGCGTGGCGTCCTGCGCGTAGAACTCAGCGTCCATTCCGACAATCCGCGTGCCATCGCGCTTTACATTCGCAATGGCTTTATCGAGGAGGGCCGGAAGCTGAGAGCACGGATTAAGGGCAACGCCGTCCTGGACGTCCTTCTCATGGTCCGCCTCCGGCCTGACGAGCACTGGCCTTCGATTGGCGGGGCGTGAGCCGCAAGACCTTTCGGCGTCCTTCCCGGATCAAAACCTTTGCCTGCCGCGTTGAGTGAGGTCCCCAATTCGCGCAGGAGGTCGTCATGACCACCATGTTCAAGGTCGGCTATTTTGTCGGCAGCCTTTCGAGCACATCGATAAACCGGAAGCTGTCGAAGGCGCTCGTCCGATTGACCCATCCCGGGTTCACGATGAGCGAAATCCCCTTCCGGGATCTGCCCATCTACAGCCCCGACTACGATGCGGACTACCCGCCCGTCGCCCGGGCCTACAAGCAGGCCATCGCCGACGCCGATGCCATTCTTTTCGTGACGCCGGAATATAATCGCGCCGTTCCGGGAGGCCTCAAGAATGCCATCGACTGGGCCAGTCGCCCCTGGGGGCAAAATTCGTTCACCCGAAAACCCTCGGCCATTATCGGGGCGTCGATCGGCTCCATCGGCACCGCCGTGGCCCAGCAGAATTTGCGCAGTATCCTCAGCTTCTGCAATTCACCGCAGATGAATGCGATCGAAGCCTATATCCATTTCACTCCCGATCTCATCACCGACGATGGGGAAGTGAACAATTCCAGCACGCGTGATTTTCTCGCCAATTACATGGCGGAGTTCCACCAGTTCGTGACGCGCGTCTACACCGCCCTGCCCCGCGGCGAATAGAAGCCCGACCCCGTGACCCGCGCGTTCTCGAACAGATTTTCCTCATCGTTCGAGAACGACGCACAGTTACAGGCCTGTGCGTACTTGCCTGTTGCATCGCCCTGACCTATTTTTCTCCTCGCAGGTCAAAAGCCTGCAATGTTCTCAGGGCGGGGTGCAATTCCCCACCGGCGGTAAAGGCGGCAACGCCAAGCCCGCGAGCGCCTTTGGACTTTTGGGTCCCGAGGGTCAGCAGATCCGGTGTAACTCCGGAGCCGACGGTATAGTCCGGATGAAAGAGAACGGGATCAGCGCCCTGCCGGGCGTGCGCGTCTATTGGCGCGCAAAAACCGGCCTGTCGTCTCCCGTAACCCTGAGGAAACTGGTTACGGAAAGGACGATCATGAACCAGATTTCCTCTGCTACCGCAAATGCCGCCGCTACCGGCGCGGCCTTTATGCTCGCCGCGAGCCTCGCCTTCGCCGGCACCAATACGCTCCAGGCCGTCTTGCCATGGCAGTTCGGCATGAGTTCCACCGGCATGGCCTTCTGGCAATATCTCATTGCCTCGCTCCTGGCTCTGCCCCTCATCCTCCGCATCGGCCTCAGGCACCTCCACACAAGGCACCCTTGGGCGCACGAAATCCGTGCCTTCGTGTCGGCGCTGGGCGTGCATGTCTTTGTCTATGGTTTCGCCTCAGGCGTGCCGATCTGGCAGATGGTGACCCTCCTGGCCACCGGCCCGCTCTTCATCATCCTGGGGTCCACGCTCTTCCTCGGCGAACGCGTCTCTTCTGCCCGCATCGGCGCTGCCCTTGTCGGGTCGCTGGGGGCCATCATCGTTTCGGGTGTCGGCGCCGAGGGCCTCGGCTGGCACACGCTGGTGCCGATCCTTGCTGCGGCGCTCTGGGCCACCACCGACGTGCTCACCAAATACCTCTCGCGCGAAGAGAGCCCCGAGACGCTGACGGTTTCGCTTCTGGTCCTCGTCACGCCCAACCATTTGCTCATCCTCCTCGCGGTCAATGCGCTGGGCTGGCTGCTGCCCACCGCGGTCCCCGCCGGCATTGCAGGCCTGCCCTTCGCCCTGCCCGGCGGCATGGGGCTTGTCCTCCTGGTTCTCCTCGGGGCGCTGACGGCGCTGGCGCAATATCTCCTCGCCTTTGCCTATCGCGCCGCGGATGCCGCCTATCTCCAGCCCTTCGGCGATCTGAAAGTGCCACTCAGCGGGCTGGTCGGATGGATCGCGCTGGGTCAGGTCCCATCGGTCTGGTTCTGGCCCGGTGCGGCGTTGATCGTGGGGGCCTCCGCCTTCATCTTCTGGGTCGAAAACAATGACCGCCAGGGTGGGCTGCAGCCAGCGTAACCAAATTCGCCAAAGGCGGTTTTCAACGCTAACATCCTGCTAACATCAACATGACCAAAGGCGAGTCCGCGTGCACGCGCGGATTTGCCCTTGATTTTGTCCGCGTAATCCGTGCATTCCATCTGCGGAACAGGTTTTCCAGCAGGGCTTGCGCATGAGTGATATTTCACAGCGGGCAGCACCCGAGGATTTCGATACGCTTCGCGCGGTCATCCTTGAGCGAAAAGGCGAATTGCCGAAGCGGCTGACCCAGGTCGCTGCCTATGCGCTCGACCATCCCGACGAGATTGCGTTCGGCACGGCCGCCAGCGTCGCCATCTCGGCGCAGGTTCAGCCTTCCACCCTCGTTCGCTTCGCCCAACACTTTGGTTTCGATGGTTTTTCCGGCCTGCAGCAGGTTTTCCGGGCGCGCCTCCGCGAACGCAATTCGAGCTATGAAGAGCGGCTGAAAAAGCTCGAGGAAGGCGAGGCCTCGCTGGCCGAAAGCACGGCAATCCTGAACAAGTTCATTTCCGCGGCCCATCGCAGCGTCGACGCGCTGAGCGCGGCCATCGACCCCGAAGGCTTCGAGAAAGCCGTCGAAATCCTGGCCAAAGCCGACACCATCTATCTCATCGCCAAGCGCCGTTCCTACCCCATTGCCAGCTACATGGCCTATGCCTTCGGCAAGCTGAAAGTTCGCTGCCAAATGGTTGGCACGTCTGCAGGAATTGACGACGACCTCCTGGCTATGGCGGGTCCGCAGGATGCCGCCTTCGCCACCAGTTTTTCCCCCTATGCCTCGGAAAGCGCCACCCAGGCCCGGGCCCTCGCTGCGCGTGGCGTGCCGGTGGTTTCCCTCACCGATTCTGCCTTTTCGCCGCTGGCCGAGTGCTCCAGCGTCTGGTTCGAACTGGTCGAAGCCGATCATGCCGGCTTCCGCTCCCTTTCGGCCAGCATGGCCTTTGCCATGGCGCTGACCGTCTCGATCGCCGAAAAGCGCCGCCGCTTCTAGGGAAGATGTGCATTCCACATTTGGAATGCTCGTTCCATATTGACGGATTTTCAGAACCTGTGTTTCATATCCAGCGAAATACAGGCCCTGAGGAGATCAGCCGTGACCGCCGCCCGGGAGGACCACAAACTCGACGTCATCACCATCGGCCGCGCCTCTGTCGACCTCTATGGCCAGCAGATCGGAACGCGGCTCGAAGACGTTGATTCCTTTGCAAAATCCGTCGGCGGCTGCCCCACCAATATCGCTGTCGGAACGGCGCGACTGGGCCTCAGATCGGCCCTTATCACCCGCGTCGGGAATGAGCAGATGGGCCGGTTCATCCGCGAACAATTGGCGCGAGAAAAGGTCGAAACCCGTGGAATCGTCACCGATCCCGAGCGTTTGACGGCGCTGGTCTTGCTCGCGGTCGAGAACGACAAATCCTTTCCGCTGATTTTCTATCGCGACAATTGCGCCGACAACGCGCTCAATGAAGACGACATCGACCCCGAATTCATTAAATCTTCCAACGCCGTATTGGTCACCGGCACGCATTTCTCCAAGCCCCACACCGACGCCGCCCAGCGCAAGGCCATGCGCATCGCTCGGGAAAATGGCGGCAAAGTTATCCTCGACATCGATTATCGCCCTAATCTGTGGGGGCTGGCCGGACACGATGCCGGCGACAGCCGCTATATCGCGTCTGACAAAGTGTCTGACCATTTGAAGACCGTCCTGGCCGATTGCGATCTGATCGTCGGGACGGAAGAGGAAGTCCTGATCGCGGCGGGAGAGACTGATCTCCACGAGGCATTGCGAACCATTCGCAATCTCTCGACCGGCACCATTGTGCTCAAGCGCGGGCCGATGGGGTGCATCGTCTATGATGGAGCCATCCCGGACGACCTCGAGGACGGAATCGTCGGACGGGGCTTTCCCATTGAAGTTTATAATGTTTTGGGCGCCGGCGACGCTTTCATGAGTGGCTATCTGCGCGGCTGGCTGCGCGGGGAGCCCCATCAAACCAGCGCGACCTGGGCCAATGCCTGCGGTGCCTTCGCCGTCTCGCGTCTCCTCTGTGCCCCCGAAATTCCGACCTGGGCCGAACTGACCTATTTTCTCGAAAAGGGCAGCAAAGAAAAGGCTTTACGCAAGGATGCGGAGATCAACCACATCCATTGGGCCACGACGCGCCGTCGCCAGATCCCCAAATTGCTGGCCCTCGCCATCGACCACCGCAGCCAGCTCGAGGACATGGCGGGCGGCGACCCACAAAAGCTCGCAAAGATCCCGGATTTCAAGGTGCTGGCGGTCAAAGCCGCCGCGCAGGTGGCGGATGGACGCGACGGCTTCGGCATGCTGCTCGACGACAAATATGGCCGCGACGCCCTGTTCACCGCCTCCGCAATCCCGAATTTCTGGATTGCCAAGCCGATCGAGTTGCCTGGCTCCCGGCCCTTACAGTTTGAATTCACTCAGGATTTGGGCTCGCGGCTCACCGAGTGGCCGGTCGACCATTGCATCAAGGTTCTGTGCTTCTTCCATCCCGACGATCCGGAAGAGCTCAAGCAAACCCAGATCGCAAAGCTGCGCGCGGCCTATGATTCCGCTCGAAAAATCGGCCGAGAATTGCTGGTCGAGATCATCGCCAGCAAGCATGGCGCGGTGGGAGACGACACCATCGCCCGCGCCCTCGGCGAGATTTACGACGCCGGGATCAAGCCGGATTGGTGGAAGCTCGAACCCCTGGCCTCGCCAAATGCTTGGGCAGCGCTGGACAGGGTGATCGATGCGCGCGACCCTCTCTGTCGTGGCATAGTCCTTCTCGGCCTCGACGCCCCGCAGGTTCAGCTGGAGGCGGGTTTTGCCACCGCGCAGTCCTCGCGCTGGGTCCGGGGCTTTGCCGTGGGCCGCACGATTTTTGCAGAAGCCGCAAGGGCTTGGCTGGATGGAAAGATGGTGGATGCCGAGGCGGTGGAGAATATGGCCCGCCGCTTTGGCACGCTGGTCGAGATTTGGGAGCGCAGTGCTCAAGGCATCGCGGCGGCATGAAAGCGTTTGGGAGTTGAGGAAATCGGCATGAGCCAAAAGACAGTTCGGCTAACTATGGCCCAGGCCGTTGCACGTTTCATGACGGCGCAGAAAACCGTCATCTCCGGCGAAACTGTTCCGATCTTCGGCGGCGTCTGGGCCATCTTCGGCCATGGCAATGTCGCCGGGCTCGGCGAGGCGCTTCATGGCGTCAAGACGGAACTACCCACCTATCGCGGGCAGAACGAGCAGAGCATGGCCCACGCCGCCATCGGCTACGCCAAGGCCAATTTCCGCCGCCGCTTCATGGCCGCAACCACCTCAATCGGCCCGGGCGCGCTCAATATGGTCACCGCCGCTGGCCTTGCCCATGTCAATCGCATCCCCGTTCTGCTCCTGCCCGGCGACGTCTTTGCCAACCGCATGCCCGACCCCGTCCTGCAGCAGTTGGAAGCCTGGGGTGACGGCACGGCATCGGCCAATGACGCCTTTCGTCCCGTCAGCCGCTATTTCGACCGGATTACGCGACCCGAGCAGATCATTCCGGCGCTGCGTCGGGCGATGCAGGTGCTCACCGACCCCGCCGAATGCGGTCCGGTGACGCTCAGCCTCTGCCAGGATGTGCAGGCGGAAGCCTATGATTATCCGGAGAGTTTCTTCGCCGAGAAGATCTGGACCCAGCGCCGCATCATGCCAGACGCCGAGGAATTTGCCGTCGCGGCAGCGGCGCTGAAGCTGTCGAAAAAGCCCGTGATCATCGCTGGCGGCGGCGTGCTCTATTCCGAAGCTTCGGACAGTCTCGCCGCCTTTGCCGAGGCGCATGGCGTCCCGGTGCTGGAGACGCAGGCCGGCAAGAGTTCCCTGCCGCATGGCCACAGCCTCAATCTCGGATCGGTCGGGGTGACCGGCACAGCGGCGTCCAATGCCATGGCTGAGGAAGCCGATCTGGTGCTGGCAGTCGGCACGCGCCTGCAGGATTTTACCACCGGCTCATGGGCGCTGTTCAAGAACGAGGACGTCAGGGTCATCGGGCTCAACGTCCAGCCTTTCGATGCACACAAGCACAATGCGCTGCCGCTGGTGGCCGATGCCCGGGTTGGCCTCGAGGCGCTCGATGCCGCCCTTATGGGCTGGCAGACTGATTCCGCCTGGGCCACCAAGGCATTGCGCGAAAAGGAAGATTGGCTCGTGGACGCCGACGCGGCGCGGGCGGAGACCAATACTGAATTGCCCTCCGATGCCCAGGTGATCGGTGCCGTCCAGCGCGGCCGGACCAAGGCCACGCTGGTCTGCGCGTCGGGCGGTCTGCCGGGCGAATTGCACAAGCTCTGGCGCGCCGATGGCCCCGGCTCCTATCACCTCGACTATGGCTTTTCGACCATGGGCTATGAGATCGCCGGCGGGCTCGGGGTCGCCATGGCGCGGCCGGACGACGATGTCATCGTCATGGTCGGCGATGGCTCATACCTGATGATGAACTCGGAAATCGTCAGCGCCGTGATGATGGGCATCCGCCTCACTATCGTCGTGCTCGACAATGCCGGCTTCGGCTGCATCAACCGGCTGCAGATGGCCACGGGCGGCGCGAACTTCAACAATCTCTTCCGCGACACCTACCATATGGAACTGCCCAATGTGGACTTCGCGGCCCATGCCGCGGCCATGGGCGCGAAGGCGAAAAAGCTTGGTTCCGTGTCCGAACTGGAGACAGCGCTTCGGGAGACGGAAGGGGCGGCCGGCGTCCATGTCTTCGTCATCGAAACCGACCCGTTGATCACCACCGAAGCGGGCGGCCATTGGTGGGACGTGGCCGTGCCGGAAGTCAGCGACAGGCCAAGTGTCAACGCAGCGCGCGAGGCCTATGTGAAGGCGCTCAAGGCGCAACGCGCCGGCTAAGGGGGAATGAGCATGAAGGCCAAGCTTGGCATGTCGCCGATCGCCTGGTGGAACGACGACCTCGTTGAACTCAGCGACGACGTTTCACTCGAGGAGTGCCTGCGCCAATCGCGCTCAGCAGGCTTTACCGGCATGGAAAAGGGTCGCCGGTTTCCGGACGATCCCGATTTGATGCTGCCAATCCTGCGAGCGGCAGACGTCACGCTCTGCGGCGGGTGGTTCTCCGGCACGCTGGTGGATGAGGAGCTCGCAGCCAATAAGGACCGCATCGCGCCGATGATCGAGCTGTTCAAGGCGGTCAATGCCCCTTGCATCGTCTATGGCGAGGTCGGCCGCTCGATCCAGGGCAAGCGGGAGATTCCGCTGGCGCAAAAGCCAAGACTCTCGGATGACGAAATGAAGGCCTATGCCCGCAAGGTCACCGCGTTCGGCGAATGGTGCGCAGACCAGGGCATGCCCCTCTCCTATCACCATCACATGGCCGCTGTGGTCGAGACCGAGCCCGAACTCGACGCCTTCATGGCCGCGTCCGGCGCGGGCATCCCGCTCCTTCTCGATGCGGGCCATCTGGCCTTTGCCGGTGGCGATGTGCTGCGCGCGATCGACAGGCACCACGCCCGCATCAACCATGTGCACGTCAAGGACATCCGCCGCGCGGTGGTCGACGCGCTGGATCGCAGCCAACAGAGCTTTCTCGATGCGGTCGCTCTGGGGGCCTTCACGGTCCCGGGTGACGGGTCGCTGGATTTCGGCGCGATCGTGCAGCGGCTCGCCGATCATGGCTATGAAGGCTGGTTCGTCGTCGAGGCCGAACAGGATCCAAAAAAGAACCCGCCGCTCAAAATGGCGCAAATCGGCCATGCCGAGCTGATGCGGGTCATGAGTGCCGCAGGATATACCGTCGAGACCCAGGGCTTCCCGAAACAGTGAATCTTTTGAACGGGCTGTGCTAAAGCCTTGCCGTACTGAATCAGGCGGGAGGGGTCGGCATGGCGCTCAAGGAAAACGATGTGAACTGGTTTCGACCGCTCTGGCGCCGGGTCGCCGTGGCGGTTTTCCTGACGCTGTGGCTGGGCTGGGAGTTGCTCTATACCGGCGACCAGTTCTGGGCTGTTCTGGTCGGTCTGGCGCTCGCCTATGTCGCCTGGAATTTCTTTTACAGATTTCCCAAGGAGGAGAAATCCGATGAGCAAATCCCCCCTCCTCGTTCGCCCGACGAACAGGACCGGCAAGATCCATGATGTAACCCCCGCCTCGGCAGGGTGGAACCATGTCGGATTTGCCCTGCACAAGCTGACGCCTGGCGAGGCCTTTGGTGGGGCGTCCGAGGACCGCGAACTGTGCCTGGTCATCGTCAGCGGCAGGGGCAAATTCGCCGTCGACGGCGAGGAGTTTGGCGAGCTGGGCGAGCGGATGAGCCCGTTCGATGGGGCGCCATGGGCCCTCTATGTTCCGGCCGGTCGCCATTGGGCGGTGGACGCGACGACTGAGCTGGAACTGGCTGTCTGCTCGGCCCCCGGCGGCGGGAATTTCGCTGCAAAGATCATTCCGCCCGGCACGCATCCCCGTATCACCCGGGGCACGGGCCACAATGTCCGTCATGTCTACAACATCATGCCGGAGGACGATGGCTCTGCCAATGCGCTGCTCGTGGTGGAAGTGATCACCCCCCAGGGCAACACATCATCCTATCCCCCGCACAAGCACGACCAGGACGATCTCCCCCGCGAGAGTCAGCTTGAAGAGACCTACTATCACCGGATGAACCCGCCCCAGGGCTTCGGCTTCCAGCGCGTTTACACCGATGATCGGAGCCTTGATGAGGCCATGGCGATAGAGGATGGCGATGTCGTTCTCGTGCCCCGCGGCTACCATCCGGTGGCGACCACCGCGGGCTATGACCTCTACTATCTGAACGTCATGGCCGGGCCAAAGCGCGTTTGGAAATTCCACAATGCAGCCGAGCATGAGTGGATGCTCAAGGCTTAGCGGGCGCACCCTGCCCGTCCCCCGTTGGGTGCGTTATTTCAGGCGTATCGTCCTGGTGTTTTGGGTACGGGCGCATCAGGCCCTTCATCGGTGCCGTGCATCTTGCGCTGCAGCTTGGCCATCGCCACGCGTTGCATCTGGAGACGCGTGGCGTTGAGCGGCGTGATGACGATGACCTCCGTGCCGGTCACCTCGTCAATGGCGGCGACACGCATCACTTGGCCCATCTGTACGAATTCGAACAGAACACCCGCTGACATGTCACCTCCAGACGGGGCAAGGATAGCAAGATTCTCGCCGATGCCTATACGGAAACGCCCTCCTGGTGGGAGGGCGCCGGTCGAGGATCAGCCGAACGAGACCTTGCCCTGTTCGTCGAATTTGTAGACGTCGTCGCGGAAACTGACCGTGCCCTGCTTGTTTGCCCAGGCAGTGATGTAGGTTGTGTGGATCGGCACCTTGGCCTTGACCTCCACGTCGAGGCGCTGCAGCGCGTCGAACGTGGTGTTGACCTTGTTCTGGTCCCAGTCGCCATTGTCGCGCAGAAGCCAGTTCACGAGCTGGCTGACGCCCTCGACGCGCACGCAGCCGGATGAGTGGAAACGCGCATTTTCGCCGAACAGCGCCTTCGATGGCGTGTCGTGCAGATAGCAGTCATAGGGGTTGTAGAAGTTGATCTTGCAGTGGCCCATGGAGTTGGCTGCGCCCGGCTCCTGGCGATACATGTAGTTCACTTCTGCATCGCTGATATTGGCCCAGTTGATGGACTGCGGATCGATCTTGTTACCGCTGCCGTCGTAGATGAAAATATTCTGCTCGGCCAGGTAGTTCGGGTTCTGCTGCATGTACTTGGTCAGGTCCTGGCGAACCAGGGACTTGGGAACATGCCAATAGGGGTTGAAATTGATCTGGTGGATGTTCGACGCCATGATCGGCGTCGCACGGTCAACGCGGCCGACCACCGCGGTGTGGCGCTGCTCGACCATGCCGTCATTGACGGCTTCGATCGTCGCCGCCGGAATATTCACCACCACATAGCGCGGGTTGAGCTTGGCGGCCATGTTCTGGACGCGGGTGAAGTTCAGGTAAAGCTGCTGCAGCCGGGTGGCGGCCGGCACGGACAGCGCATACCAGGTCGCCTCGTCCACCTGGCCGTTGACCACGAGGCCATGCCGAGCCTGGAAGGCGCGAACGCCACGGTCGGTCTCGGCGTCGAAAACTTCGCTGACATTGTCTACGAGCGGCATGTCGCCCGACGAGATCAGGCGGCGCTTGAGCTGCACAACATGACGCGCCGATTTGCCCAGGTTGAGCCCATATGCCTCCTGCGGCGTCTCTTCCCAGCCGCCCGCAGCGACAAACGGCTCATACTGGGAAATGGCCAATTGGAGATTGTAAGCCGTATCGAAGCTCAAGATCGGCTCATTGGTCGAAATCAGCGCCTCTGCGGCGGCCGTATTTCCACCCTGGTCCGCATCACGAAGGACGCGGTTTCTTGCGAACATGTCCCATACGGACTCGCTGTCCTGCGCCCTGACGATCGAGGGCATGGCTATGCCAGCACCAGCAACAGCAAGAGAACGGAGAAGAGAACGTCGATTTAGCCGCATTGAATCACCCAGCAGAACGCCCATCACCAGATGGCGCGATTAGCATTGCCATGTCGGGCCCACAACGTCTGTCAACGCCTTGTGAACCATCGGCACAACTACCCATACTCGGGAAATGGTTTCGAACCACGTAACGCTGCTGCGCTCGCTTTACGGCACAAATGAGAAACGCCGGCCACGGGGCCGGCGTTCGCGTGCAAGTGTGGCGCGGAGGCAACACGCGCTCCACCCGCCCGAATGTCGTCAGATGAACGCCGTGATCAGAGCTTGTAGAGGATCTGGTCGACCCAGAAGCGCTCGAGACGGGCCAGTGCCTTGTTGAGGTTGTCGAACTCCTCGTCGCCCAGGCCGCCGACCTTGTCGATCGACTTGAGGTGGCGATCATAGAGCTCGTCGATCACTTCTGCCACTTCTTCGCCCTTCGGCGTCAGGCGGATGCGAACCGAGCGACGGTCCGTGCGCGAACGCTCCTGGAAGATGTAACCGGTCTCGACCAGCTTCTTGAGGTTGTACGAGACGTTGGAGCCGAGATAGTAGCCCCGCGAGCGCAGTTCTCCCGCTGTCAGTTCGCTGTCGCCGATGTTGAACATCAACAGCGCCTGGACAGGGTTGATATCGTCCCAACCCATGCGGTCGAACTCGTCCTTGATCAGGTCGAGAAGACGACGGTGAAGACGCTCAACGCGGGAGACTGCCTCGAGATAGAGCGGCTTGAGACCTACGCCACGTTCCGGAACGATGTTCTCAGCGGTGTTCGACTTGATTGCCATTTGTGCCTCACTGTTTTTCTGCGTGCGATTTTTCGCATCTCATGAGGCCAAACTAGGGCCCGCCGACTAAGATCACCCTAAGCCGCACGCTTAAAACTATCTTACTGGAAAGCAATGGGAATTTGGCTTTATGGATCGTTACACCGGTTGATAAAATTGTAACCTTACGGGCGTGTAAAGGGCCGCCAGACGACGGGTGCGCCACCCTGAGGTTGTTGAGCGCGCAGTGGATAAGTCTGTTCACCCAGACCAGGAAACCCCGCATTGGCCGCTCGCCAGCTCCAGTGGCTGGTTAAGGTCATGCCGTCGATTTGAGGCGAATTTACCGGCAGCGCGACTGCGGTCAGTCTGCGGCCTGTGCCCGATTGATGCGGATGCTGAGCCCGAAAATCAGCACGATGGCGACCAGCAAAATGACGCGCACGGAAAAGCCGACCGCGCTCATGCGGATGTCGGGGCTGCCGGCAACATAGAGAGCCAGTTCGGTTGCCGTGGCGCCGACCAGGAGAACAGCGCCCCAACTGGCCTTGATCCACAGGCCGACACCGGCAAAGAGGCGGGCAAGGGAAAAGATCGCCAGGTAGACGAAGGCGGACGGTCCCATGACGGCCAGGGGACTTGTCGAGCCGAGGTTAATCCCGAGCAGGCGGCCGGCATCGTTCAGCCCCAGCATGAGACTGAGGATTGCGACGATCCGGATATAGAGGCCGAGCTGGGGTGCCTTGAACAACATGCAGACTTGATAGCGACTGGCGGCCCCTGCGACAAGCGGTGGCTTGGACGGCCAGCGCTGCGCTGATAGGAAGATCGCAGAAACGGAGCGCCTTCCCATGACTGACAATTGGCCAAAGCATGACATGTCCTTTCTCGCCGGACGCCGACTGCGCCGGACACGGCAGGCTAATTGGAGTCGCGACATGGTGCGCGAGACTCAATTGCTGCCGCGCGACCTGATCTGGCCGCTCTTTGTCATCGATGGACACAATGAGCGGACGCAGATCAAGACCATGCCCGGCGTCGAGCGGCTGTCCGTGGATCTCATGGTCGAGGCCGCGAAGGCCGCCCGCGATGCCGGGATACCGGCGCTGGCCATTTTCCCCAATACACCGGACCACCTCCGCGCCGAGGACGGAGCCGAGGCCTATAATCCCGACAACCTCATGTGCCGCGCGCTCAGTGCCATCAAGAGTGCCGTGCCGGAAATCGGGCTCATCGCCGACGTGGCGCTGGATGAATATTCCAGCGACGGTCAGGATGGCCTCGTTCGCGACGGGGAAATCCTCAATGACGAGACTGTGGCTGCCATGGTGCGGTCGGCTCTCGTCCAGGCCAGGGCTGGCGCGGATATCATTGCGCCGTCGGACATGATGGATGGCCGCGTTGCCGCCATAAGGGAAGCCCTCGATGCGGAAGGCTACGAGAACGTGCAGATCATGGCCTATTCGGCCAAATATGCATCGTGCTTCTATGGTCCGTTCCGTGAGGCCGTCGGTTCGGGCAGCCGCCTCAAGGGCGATAAGCGTACCTACCAGATGGACTACGCCAATACCGACGAAGCGCTGCGCGAGATCGAGCAGGATATCGCCGAGGGCGCCGACAGCGTCATGGTCAAGCCGGGCCTGCCCTATCTCGACATCATCCGCCGGGCGAAGGACGCCTTCAACATCCCGATCTACGCCTACCAGGTGAGTGGGGAATACGCGATGATCGAACTGGCCGGGGCAGCGGGCGCCATCAATCGCGACGCGGCAGTCCTCGAGAGCCTGTGGGCCTTCAAGCGGGCCGGTGCAAATGGCATTCTCACCTATTACGCGCTCGAAATGGCCCGCAAGCTCGGCCGCTGACAAGCTGCATTCTCGGCAATCGGTGATCAAGCGCCCCCGCCTCGCGCGGGGGCCTTTTTCATTTTGAACAAGTTGCCGAGATGTCGATTGCTTTAAGTCGCACGAGAATTTAACAAGACGCAACTTGCAATATTCTGGAGTCTGAAATGTCGGCTGATGTCGAAGGGCGCTGGGCCGAAATTTTTGGGCCGAAATACCTTGCTGCCACGATTATCCTTTGTCTCGGCGTGGCGCTGCTGGCGTTCAACGCCTTCCTGTCGTCCACGGCGCTGCCAACCGCCGTCAATGAACTTGACGGCGTCGAACTGATCGCCTGGGCGACAACCCTCTACCTTGTCTTCGCCATTGTGGGCGGTGCCGGCGCCGTCATGGTCAAGCAACGCCTCGGCTCGCGCTGGGCACTGATCGCCATGGCGGTCGTATTCTTGATTGGCACGCTCGTGGCCGCCAGTGCGGGCACCATGTCCCAGGTCCTGATCGGTCGGGCCATCCAGGGTCTGGGCGAAGGGGTCGTGGCGGCGCTGTGCTTTGCGCTGATCCCTGAGCTGTTCCCCAACAGGCTGGTGCCGAAGGTTTTCGGCATGCAGGCGGTGATCTGGGCCATCGCGGCCTTTGGCGGTCCGGCCGGAGCGGGAGCGCTGACGGAATTCGTGTCATGGCGCGCAGCGTTTCTGGTGAACGTGCCCTTCGTCGTCGTGTTCTGCCTCATGGTCGCGCTCGTCGTTCCCAACAGCGCCGCAAGCGATACACGGTCCGGCTTTCCGGGCGTGAGGCTCCTGGCCATTGGTGGCGGCATATTGCTGGTGGCAATCGCTTCCGTTCTTCCGGCTCCACAGGCTTTTGGACTTGTGGGCGTGGCGATCCTGGCGCTGATCTTTGCCATCTGGCTCGATCGCCGCAGCGCCTCCCCCCTCACCCCATCCGGCGCGTTCTGGTCGAACACGGCCCTTGGACCGGGCTTCTGGGTCGTCCTGCTGATGCCTGTCGCGGGCGCGGTGACGGCGGTGTACCTCGTCATGCTGCTGCAGCAATTGTGGGGCTTTGGCCCGACGCTTGCCGGCGCTGTGGGCGCGGTGATGGCAGTGGCGTGGAGCCTGTCTTCCGTCGCTGTCGCCAATGTGCGCAAGCGTTCGACTCGCGCCGTGTTGATCCGCCTTGGACCGGTTTTTCTCGCCATCGGCATTTCAGGTGTTCTGTGCGGCCTCATATTCACCCTGCCTCCGCTGCTCATCGTGTCGCAACTGCTGATCGGCATGGGGTTTGGCATGTCGAACGGCTACATCATGCTCACCTTGATCGAGACGACCAGCGACGCGGAACGCGACCGCACCTCTGCTCTCATCCCGACGACGCAATCTGCCGGTAATGCCATCGGAGCGGCTATTGCCGGCCTGGCCGCGAACACCGCCGGATATGCCGTAGCGACGACGAAGGAAGAAGTGCTGACCGCAATCATTCCGCTTTTTGCGACGGGCTCGATCATCGCGGCCATTGCAGCCATGACCGCTCTGGCCATGGTTCGCCGCGTCGCGCCCGCGCCTATCCTCGGCGAAGCGCAGGTTGCCGAGGCGGCCTGACCGAAGCACTGAAATTATGAGGTCCGCCTCTTGCACTGCGGCGCGGCTATGACAATCTTTCGGCCATGAGCAACGATTACGCCGCCCGCCCCCAATTGCCCGACCCCGCAACGGCCCCCGAACTCTTCGAGGGACTGCTGACGCGACGTGTCATCGCCGCGATCATCGATATCATCCTGATCTCGATAATCGTCGCGCTGGTGTCTCTGGCTGGAGCCATATTGGGCTTCTTCACCTTCGGGCTGGCCTGGGTCTCGCTGCTTTTCATCGTGCCCGCCTCGATCGTTCTCTACTACGCGGCAACACTTGGCTCGGCGAAACGGGCCACGATCGGCATGCAACTCATGGACCTCGTCCTTACCCCCACCCGTGGCGTTCCATTGGACGGCTGGATGGCAGTGGTCCACGCTCTGGTGTTCTGGATCACCTTCTGGATCTCCTGGCCCATCTCTCTGCTCTTTGCCCTGTTCACGCCCCGTCGCCAGATGATCCACGACCTGATCGTGGGCACGCTGATGGTGCGGCGCTCGCCGATGATGCGTCACTGGCAACGGATGCGGCAATCCGGGGCATATTGATACGTTGCAGGTAGACGGCCGCGAGGGTACACTCGCGGTCATTGCAGCTTTTGGGTCCTAGATGACCAACCAGTCCCCGGAATCCACCCAGCTCTTCTTAACTGCAGCGATGCCGTGTCCCTACCTGCCGGATCGGCAGGAGCGGAAACTGTTCACGCATCTGACCGGCAGGCGCGCCTCGGCGCTTCACCATCTCCTCAGCGATAATGGCTTCCGCCGCAGCCAGAACCTTATCTATCGTCCGGCCTGTGAAGGCTGCAATGCGTGCCAATCCGTACGCATCGTGGCCGAGGAGTTCAATCCGTCGGCACGCTTCCGACGGGTGCTGCGCAACAATGTGGATCTGGGCATTTCGGTGCGCCACCCGCAGGCCACAGCGGAACAATTCGATCTATTCAAGACCTATCTCGATGCCCGCCATGCTGACGGCGGGATGACGCAGATGAGTTACGACGACTATGAGTACATGGTCGAGGACACGCCGGTTCAGTCCGTGGTGGTTGAGTACCGCCTGCTCAAGGAGCCCGGCGAACCCCTGGTGGCCGTGGCGCTGACCGATGTCATGCCCGACGGGCTATCCATGGTCTATTCATTCTACGACCCGGCGCAGGCCCGACGCAGTCTCGGCACGTTCCTCATCCTCGACCATATCGCCCAGGTACGCGCCGCCGGCCTCGACTATGTCTATCTCGGCTATTGGGTGAAGAACTCGCCGAAGATGGCCTACAAGGCCCTCTACCAGCCGCTGGAAATCCAGCGTGGACACGAGGGCTGGGTGCGCCAGTCGCCCACCGAAGCCGAGGCCTCGCGCGCGCTCTAGAGCATTTCACCGCGTCGTTGACGCGGTGAAATCACTCCAAGTCCTTGTTTTGTCGCGCTTCCGAACCGGAAAAGTGGTGTCCACTTTTCCTGGAAACGCTCTACACCGCCATATCGAAGACAATCAGCCCATCGCGACCGCCCTCGAGCGCCGCCACCAGACGCCCACCTGCGGCCTTGTGTGCCGGGTGCACCAGATAGGCATCGCGCGCCGCTTCATCGACGAAATCCATGGTGAAGCCGTCGATGAACCCCTGGTGCAGGCCCTCGGGTGACACATTCGCACCGAAGGCCATGCCAACAAATCCCGGAACGACTTCACGCAGAGATTCAAGTTCGGCATAGATGGCCGCCCGCTCTTCAAGCGACACATCCGGACGAAAGCGAACAAACACGCAGTGGCGGATCATTTGTTGAGTCCCTTGAATCGGTTAGCCGACAAACTTGTTGTTGCGCGGGAAGCCGGTTGGCGGCTGGCGGCCGGCCGCAGCGCGATCGCCGATCCAGTCCACCAGTTCCTCTGTGGGCTTTGAATAGGTCCGGCCCGAGCTGTCCATCCAGGTCAGTCCGTCCGCGGCGTAGAAGGTCTTGATGTCCGAAATCCCGCCATCCTTGTAGCGCTGCAGACGAACACCCTTGCCGCGCGTCATGGCTGCAAGCTGGGTCATCGGGAAGACGAGGAGCTTGCGGTTCTGACCGATGACGGCGACGCGGTCGCCGTCACAGGGCACGATGAGCTTGGCCTCTTCAGGTGCCGATACGTTGAGCACCTGCTTGCCCTTGCGGGTATTGGCAATGAGATCGTCCTCATTGACGATGAAGCCATAGCCGGCGGAGGAGGCGATCACCCGCCTGGTGCCCGGCTTGTGCACGAACAGCGCGACGATTTCCTGGCCTTCCTCCATATCGACCATGATCCGGACCGGCTCGCCCTGCCCGCGACCACCCGGCAGCTTGTCCGCACCAATGGTGTAGACCCTGCCGTCCGTGGTCATCATCAAGAGCTTGTCGGTCGTCTCGCAGTTGAACGAGAGCCTGAGCTTGTCGCCGCTCTTGAATGCCTTTTCATCGATCGTGGCATTGTGGCCCTTGGGCGCGCGGATCCAGCCCTTCTCGGACAGAATGACGGTGATCGGCTCGCGCTCGATAAAGGCTTCTGTGATCTCGGCCGCGTCAGCAGTGGGCGCGGCACCGACGGAGGTGCGACGTGCGCCAAGGGCATGGGGCGTCGTGCCATCGGCCTCGAACAGCGGATAGGACTTCTTGAGCGCTTCCACCTGCTTGGCGATCTCGCCCCAAAGCCGCTTGTCCGATGAGAGGAGATGCTCGAGCTTGCCGCGTTCCTCGGTGAGGTTCTTATGCTCCTTGCGGAGCTCCATTTCCTCGAGCTTGCGCAAGGACCGCAGGCGCATATTGAGGATGGCTTCGGCCTGGTTGTCGGTGAGCTCGAATGTGGCAATCAGGCTGGCCTTGGCGTCGTCCTCCTCGCGGATGATGCGGATCACCTCGTCGAGATTGAGGTAGGCAATGATGTAGCCTTCCAGGACCTCGAGCCGGGCAGAAATCTGCGCCAGTCGATATTGCGAGCGCCGGACCAGCACTTCCTTGCGATGGTCGAGCCAGGCGCGCAGTGCGTCGGCGATGCTCATCACCCTTGGCACCGTGCCGCGGTCGAGCACGTTGAGGTTCAAGCCGAAACGAAGCTCGAGTTCGGTGAGCTTGAACAGCTGCTCCATCAGGATGACGGCGTCGACCGTGCCGGCGCGCGGCTCGAGGATCAGCCGGATGTCATCCGCACTTTCGTCGCGCACGTCCTTGAGCAGCGGCAGCTTCTTGGCCAGGAGAAGCTCGGCGATTTTCTCGACGAGGCGGGACTTCTGCACCCCGTAGGGGATCTGGGTCACGACGATCTGGTAGACGCCGCGGCCCTTCTCTTCCTTGTGCCAGACAGCGCGGGTCCGGAACGCGCCACGCCCGGTTTCATAGGACTGGACGATGGAGGCGCGGGTCTCCACCAATTGCCCGCCCGTCGGGAAATCCGGACCACGGATCAGATCGTCCATCGATGGTGGCGCCGAGAGGTCCTGATGGATCAGCTCGTCGACCGTCGCATTGGGATTGTGGATGAGTTTCAGCGACGCATTGCAGAGCTCGACCACATTGTGTGGCGGCACCGAAGTTGCCATGCCCACGGCGATGCCGGTCGAGCCATTGGCCAGCAGGTTCGGGAAATTGGACGGCAGGACCACCGGCTCGTCGTCTTCACCGTCATAGGTCGGTTTGAAGTCGATGGCGTTTTCGGTGATGCCTTCGAGCAGGCGCGTTGCCACCTCGGTCATGCGGCTTTCGGTATATCGCATGGCCGCAGCGCTATCGCCGTCGATATTGCCGAAATTGCCCTGCCCGTCGACCAGTGGATAGCGAAGCGAGAAATCCTGCGCCAGACGCACCAGCGCGTCATAGATCGAAGAGTCGCCATGCGGGTGGAATTTACCGATCACGTCGCCAACGATGCGGGCGCTTTTCTTGTAGCCCTGGCTCGGATCGAGCTTGAGCAGGCGCATGGCATGCAGGATGCGTCGGTGGACCGGCTTGAGGCCGTCCCGCGCGTCGGGAAGCGCACGTTGCGTGATGGTCGAGAGCGCATAGCTCAGGTACCGCTCCTCAAGCGCCTGCTTGAGATCGACGATACGCTGATCGTCGGCCGGCGGACTGGTATCGGTATCGGACATGGTGGCTCGAAATGAGAACGAATCAGGAGCAGAGTATAGCGAGCTAGAGGCGCGGAAGCCTATTTCCCCAAGGTTTTCCCGCAGAAACAGCCGATTTTTCAACCAGCGTCGACATCATTCCGCTTTTGACATCAACTTGGTGAGCAGCATGTCTCGCACAGGGGGGACGTCCATCTGGCGGGGCCCCCAGACATGCCTGTCCAGAAAGTAGCCGGAGAGGCGAAAGGCGTCCCGGATATCACCCGGTGAAGCATTGCCGCGTGACACGAGAAAGCTCGGCAGTTTCAAGAGCTTCTCGCGATAGGGCTCAGCTGCGGCCCTCGACACCGCCCGTCCCGATCTCGGGGAAACATGGGTGAGGTCGCTGGTCACGCCGGTGGCGGCACAGCTTTCGAGATCGAGCCCGAAGCCAAGCTCATCGAGAACGGCCAGTTCGAACTTGGCCAGGGCGGCACCATCCGGAGGGTGGTCGATAAGGTCGAGCGCCATGCCAAGCAGCCGATCATGCGGGTCGCGTTCGGGCAAGAGGCGGAGATGTTCGCACACAAGCTGGCTGAGATAGAGCCGAACCGGGTCGGCGATCAGTTCGGCGGCGCGGGCATGCAGCAATTCGACGGTAAAATTGCCAAGATGATCCTCGATGCGGGCCCGCCAGGTGAGTTGCACCGTGTTGCCCGCCTGCAGGGTTGCTGCGAGCCTCGTAGACCGCCCGCCCCGCACGAGGCCGAGATACCGCCCCCGCCCTGCCACCATGGCCTCGGCAATGACGCTGCTCTCGCCATGGCGCCTGACACCTATGAGCAGCGCTTCACCAGTCCATTCCATGGCGACTTACGCCCCGGATAACACACCGGGGCGCGACCTCATTTCTTCTCGTGTGGGAAATCGAGCCCCATTTCCTGATAGCGCTCCGGATCGTCAGCCCATTTCTCCCGGACCTTGACGAAGAGGAAGAGATGGATCGGCACGTCGTACATCCCCATCAGCTCCTTGCGCGCTTCGGCGCCAATGGCCTTGATGGTCTGGCCGCCCGCGCCCAGCACGATCTTCTTGTGGCTGTCGCGCGTGACATAGACCACCTGGTCGATCTTGTAGGAGCCGTCCTTCTGGATTTTGAAGCTCTCGGTTTCCACCGTGGAATTGTAGGGAATTTCGTCGTGCACGCGCAGGAACAGTTTTTCGCGCGTAATTTCGGCGGCGGTAATCGCCATCGTGAGATCGGTCAGGTGATCTTCCGGGAAGTGCCATGGCCCCGGCGGAATGTGTTTTACGCACCAGTCGATGAAATCCTGGACGCCATTGCCCTTGAGAGCCGACAGCATGAAGGTCGCCTCGAAGCGCGTGCGTTCGTTGAGCGTCTGCGACAGTGCCAGCAGGCTCTCGTGTTTGACGGTGTCGATCTTGTTGAGGAT
The DNA here is from genome assembly GCF_029201545.1 of Devosia sp. FJ2-5-3. Classification (NCBI taxonomy): domain Bacteria; kingdom Pseudomonadati; phylum Pseudomonadota; class Alphaproteobacteria; order Hyphomicrobiales; family Devosiaceae; genus Devosia; species Devosia sp. FJ2-5-3. Next base: position 2,916,252 of record NZ_CP104007.1, read on the forward strand.
CAGAACCTTGGGCTGGCGGATATTCTCGAGCCCTTCGAGCAAGAGCTCGATATCGGGCGCAATACCGCGACCGACGTCGAGAATGAACGCGACGATGTCCGCGTCCCCTGCCCCACCCCAGGCATTGTCCACCATGGCACGCTCAAGCCGGCGCTTGGGCGCAAAAATGCCGGGCGTATCGACGAACACCAATTGCGCCGTGTCGAGCGTCAGCACGCCGCGGACCTGGCTTCGCGTCGTCTGAGCCTTGTGCGTGACGATGGAGACCTTGGTGCCAACCAGCGCGTTGAGCAGGGTCGACTTGCCGGCGTTCGGGGCACCGACAAGCGCGATGAAGCCGCAGGATGTGTTCGTGAGATCGGCGGGTTCGGTCATTTTTGTTCCTTCCAGACATTCTGCTGGACCAGAAATTCCTGGGCCGCCTTGTGCTCGGCGATCTTCTTGGAGGGGCCGGTGGCGGCAACGCGCCCATATCCGGCCAAATCGATGGCAATGGTAAATTCGGGCGCGTGATCGGGCCCGGTCCGCTCCACCAATTCGTAGTTCGGCGGTTCGAGACCCTTGGCCTGGGCCCATTCCTGCAATGTGGTCTTGGCATCGGCGCGATGGGTCTGGCCATCGGCGATGAATTCCTCGAAGTGACGCTCGACGAATTCATAGGCCTTGCCCATGCCGCCATCGAGATAGATGGCGCCGATGATCGCTTCGGTCACGTCGCCCAGGATCGCTTCCTTTTCGGCCCCGCCCGTGCGCGCTTCGCTATCGCCCAGGATCATCTCCGGGCCAAGGTCCAGCTGGCGCGCGATGATGGCGCAAGTTTCCTTGCGCACCAGAGAGTTGAGCGTGCGGCTCAGCTCGCCCTCATTGGCTTTGGGAAAGCGCCGATAGAGCATGTCTGCGACGACGAGACCCAAAACCCGGTCGCCCAGGAATTCCAGCCGCTGATAGGAGCGTTCGACGCGTTTGCCGGGTGAAATGGCGCTGGAATGGCTGAGCGCCCGCTCCAACAGGTCCGGATCGGCAAATCGGTAGCCGAGCCGGAACTGGAGCTTTTCATGTCCATTGCTGCGGCGACTCACGGCGTCGCCGTCGTGTCATACGGCTGGTCGGTGTCGACATACTGGAACATGCGATCCCAGCGAACATTGGCCGGCCACTGCCAGATCTGCCAGGGCGGCAGATTGTCCTTGATCGAGAAGAAGCGCGCCTCTGCCTTGGCGATGAGGTTGATCGCGGGCACATAGCCCACCTGGCTCAGCACACGGCTATCGGCAGAGCGGTCTCGATTGTCACCCATCATGAAGTAATGGCCAGCGGGCACGACATATTCCGGCGTATTGTCGAGCGGCAGGTTGTCACCGATTTCCTGGATGATGTGCGTCGTCCCTTCGGGGAAGGTCTCGCGGTAGACCGTCACTTCACGGGCATCGCCATTGCTGTCGACGTCCATCGTCTTGCCGATTTCCTCGCGCTCAACCATGGTGCCGTTGATGATCAGCCGGCCATTGGTCACCTGGATGCGGTCACCGGGCAGGCCGACAATGCGCTTGATGTATTCGATGTCCTGCGGCACCGGCCGGAACACGGCGATGTCGCCGCGATTGGGGTCACGGCCCAGGATACGGTTGGAGATGGGCAGCTCGAAATCCAGCGCGCTGAAATTTCCATACCGGCCCAGCGAGAACGAATGCTTTCCGTAGCCCCAGACAAATTTGTTCGCGACGAAATAGTCGCCGATCATCAGCGTCTGCTGCATCGAGGCAGTCGGGATGGAGAAAGGCTGGAACAGGAAAAAGCGCAGGACGATGGCAATCAGCAGCGCTTCCACCACGACCACACATGTATCCCACCACTCGTTGGAGGCGGTTTTCCTGGTGGTCTTGTCGGCAGATTGGGTCATCTTCGTCCCCGAAACGGCAATGCGGAAGCGTTAGAGCGTTGCCGAAGCGGGGTCAACGGTTCTGGGTAGCGCTTCGATGATGACGAAGGCCTGGGCAAGCCCGGCATCGTCGGTGATCGTCAGGTGGATATGGGGCTCGTGGTCAGGCGGCACAAGCCGCTGCAGCGCCCGCAAGGCCCCATTGGTCAAATGCATTGTGGGCTTGCCTGACGGCAGGTTCACAACGCCCATGTCTCGCCAATAAACGCCAAAACTAAGGCCGGTGCCAAGCGCCTTCGAGCAGGCCTCCTTGGCAGCGAACCGCTTGGCGTAGGAGGCCGCCCGCTGGGCGCGGCGATCGGACTTCCGGCGCTCGATCTCGGTGAAACAACGATTGGTGAAGCGCTCGCCATGTTTGTCGAGCACCTCGCTCACGCGATGAATCTGGATGAGATCGGAACCTAGCCCAATGATCATTTGACGCCCTGAATACCCCGGCTGCCCGGCTTTACCGCCGGCAATGCCGCCAGTTTGGGCGGCAATTGGTCGGCGGGATAGGCTGGCACCTTATACTGGATAAGGCTGACGAGGGGAACGCCCACATCGGCTTCACCGGCGGAGCGATCGATCAGGCAGGCCGCAGCCACGACATTGGCGCCGATCTTGCGCAGGGCATCGACGCATTCGCGGATCGAGAGGCCGGTCGAGACGATATCCTCGACGACGATGACCTTGTCACCCGGCTCGATCTCGAAGCCGCGGCGAAGTTCGAACTGGCCGTCGACGCGCTCGGTATAAAGGGCGGGAACGCCGAGATGACGCGACGTCTCATAGCCGGGGATTATGCCGCCGATGGCCGGGGACACGACTTTCGTGACGTCACCGAAACCCTCGTCGCGGATTTTCGCGGCGAGAGCCTTGCAGAGGGTTTCCGTGTGCTCGGCATATTGGAAGACTTTCGCCTTCTGCAGGAAGACGGGAGAGCGCAGCCCCGAGGACAGGATGAAATGCCCCTCCAGCATGGCCCCGCACTGGCGGAAAATATCGAGGACTTCATCTTTCGTCATCACGCGCACTCCTGTCGACATTGCCGTCCCACTCGAGGGTCGAAATCATGCCCGCTTCGCGGGCGCCGGCCCGCTGGACGGCGGATAGGCCCGGGCTGCGCTTGAGCGTTGCCAGAACATCGGTGAGTTGCGCAAGATCGCGCACTTCGATTTCAAAGATCATCTGGTGGAAGTCGGGCGAAATCATCCGCATCACCAGATTGTTGATGTTGGCGTCGCACGCGGCGATGGCCGAAGAAATCTGCGCCAGCGATCCCGGCTTGTTCAGTGATTCCATCGAAATCACATTGGCAAAGAGGCGGTCTTCCTCGCCTGTCAGGTCCCAGCGCACATCCACCCAGGCCACGTCCTTGTCATGCATCTGGGCAAGCACTTCGGAATGGATGGGATAGACGACGATCGGCGCGTCCGGCTGGAGAATGCCGACGAGACGATCCCCCGGGACGACACCCTCCCCCGTGATGCGAACAGGGGTATGGAAATCAAGCTGTGCCAACGCGGCCTTGGCGGCGGGCCCGCCATGCTGGCCACCGGGCACACGGAATTTGAAGAGCTCGGTCGCGCGGAGCGCAAACCAGCCATCGGCGGTATCAGCGACAGGCAGGTCGAGCTTGCGGCGACGCTTGCGAATGCCCTTTACCTTAGCGAGGGCATTGCCAAGATCCTCGCTGCCCACCTTGCCTTCGCCCAGCGCGATAAGCAGATCCCGGCGATTGCCGATGTGGAGTTCTTCGGCAAGCGTCTTGGCCTCGGCCTCGTCGAGCATGACGCCCTCGCGCTCCAGCATCATGTTGAGCACATGCTCACCAAGGGCGTGCGCGCGCTGCGTGGCGGCGAGACGCACCGCTCGGCGGATGGCCGCCCGCGCCTTGCCGGTTGCCGCAATGCCGATCCAGTTGGAGGGCGGGCGATGGTTCTGGTCGCGCAGGATTTCCACTTCGTCGCCCGAACGCAATTGCGTCACCAGCGGCAGGATGAGGCCGTTGATCTTGGCGCCGACGCAGGTGTCCCCGATATCGGTGTGCAGCGCGTAGGCGAAATCGATCGGGGTCGCGCCGCGCGGCAGGGCGATCAGCCGCCCACGGGGCGTAAAGCAGAACACCTGGTCCTGGAACAGCTCAAGCTTGGTATATTCCAGAAAATCTTCGGCCGAGATCCCGGAAATGAGATGGCTGATGGTCTGCCGAAGCGAGCCATAGGCCTGGGACTCGTTCTCGATGCGGGTCAGATTGGCCGATGCGCCGTCCTTGTAGAGGGCATGGGCCGCAATGCCGAATTCGGCGATCTGGTCCATTTCCTCGGTGCGGATCTGCAGCTCGACGCGCTGGCGGCTGGGACCCACGATCGTGGTATGGATCGAGCGATAATCATTGTGCTTGGGGACCGAGATATAGTCCTTGAACCGCCCGGGGACGACCTTCCAGGTCGTGTGGATCAGTCCCACGGTGCGGTAGCATTGCTCCACCGACTCCACGATGACCCGGAAGCCGATCATGTCTGACAATTGCTCTAGGGCGATGGATTTGCGCTCGATCTTGGAAAAGATCGAATAGGGCGATTTCACCCGCGCCTTCACCCGCGTCTTGATGCCCTCGGCGCCAAGACGTTCGGTCAGCTCACGCGTAATGGTCTCGATGGCTTCGCGATTGTCGGCCTGCAATTGCTCGAGGCGCTCGACAATGGCCGCGTATTGCTCGGGGTGCAGGATCCGAAAGGACAGATCCTCCAGCTCGTTGCGCATATCCTGCATACCCATGCGGCCCGCGAGCGGGGCATAGATATCCATGGTTTCCTGCGCAATGCGGACCTGCTTGTCCGGCCGCATATATTGCAGCGTGCGCATATTGTGCAGCCGGTCGGCCAGCTTGACCAAGAGGACGCGCACGTCCTGGCTGACGGCAAGCAGCAATTTGCGCAGGTTCTCTGCCTGGGCCTCCTCGCGGCTGACAAGGTTCAGCCGATCGATCTTGGTCAGGCCATCGACGATCTTGCCGATCTCGCCGCCGAAAAGCTGATCGATCTCGGCGCGGGTCGCGTCGGTATCTTCGATCGTGTCGTGCAGCAGGCCAACGGCAACCGAAGCGTCATCGAGCTTGAGCTCGGTCAGGATCGCCGCCACTTCTAGGGGATGATTGAAATAGGGGTCGCCAGAGGCACGCTTTTGCGAACCATGCTTCTGCATGGCGTACACATAGGCCTTGTTCAACAATTGTTCGTCGGCGTTCGGGTTGTAAGCCTGAACACGTTCGACGAGTTCGTACTGACGCATCATGGAGGTGGCTGCTCTCGCTCTGTCTCCATACTTAGCGCGTCGATTGGAAATGGGAAGGGTCGCGCGCCAAGAGATTGTTCATCCAACACAAAAACACCCCCGGAATGGTCCGGGGGTGGAGTGTTTTGGACTTTGGGATTTCTCGCCTTCGACCGCCTGCCGTCAGCAGGGGCACCGGCGGGAACCAATCAGTCGTCGCGACGCTCTGGCGGAGCCAGGCTCTCGATACCGCGAAGCAGTTCTTCTTCGCTGATCGTGTCGAAATTGATCGAGTCGTCGTCGCCGGAGCCATCGAGCAAGGGAGCGGCGTGGCTCTCGGGCTCGTCGACTTCGACATATTTCTGCATCGAGTGGATCAGGTCCTCGTGCAAATCTTCAGGCGAAATGGTGCCATCACCGATCTCACGCAGGGCAACGACGGGATTTTTGTCGTTGTCACGCGCTACAGTGATCTGGGCGCCGGAGGAAATCATGCGCGCGCGATGAGCGGCCATGAGGACGAGGTCAAAACGATTCTCGACCTTCTCAATGCAGTCTTCAACGGTGACGCGTGCCACGAACGTCTCCAATAATTTGCGGAACGAATGTTGGCCATACACCATGCGGCGGGGGATGACAAGTTTGGTGACCGTGCGGGCGCCCCACCCTGCCTTGCCGCCTCCATGGAAATATGCGAAGAGCGGCCGAAGATTAAAGTCTGGCCGTGAACTTATTCGGCCCCACGACGCCCTCTTGCAAAATTGTTCGCAACCAGACAGAATTCGCGCTGTTCATTGGAGCGTTTGTTAGTATGGGAATTGATCCTCGCGAGAAGATTGCGCTTTTTATTGATGGGGCCAATTTATATGCCACGTCTAAAGCAGTCGGGATCGATATAGACTATCGGAAACTTCTCACCGAGTTCGGCGCTCGCGCCTATCTGTTGCGGGCTAATTACTATACCGCCCTGGTGGAAGATCAGGAATATTCTTCCATCCGGCCGCTGATCGACTGGCTGGATTATAACGGCTACACCGTGGTCACCAAGCCCGCCAAGGAGTTCACCGACGCTCTTGGCCGCCGCAAGGTGAAGGGAAACATGGACATCGAGCTCACCGTGGATGCGCTCGAACTTTCAGCCTTTTACGATCACCTGATTCTGTTTTCCGGTGATGGCGATTTCACTGCCCTCGTGGCCGCACTGCAGCGCAAGGGCAAGCGCGTGACCGTGGTCTCCACCCTGACCACCTCTACCCCCATGATTTCGGACGATCTGCGCCGCCAGGCGGACTTCTTCCTCGATGTCGTCGACCTTGCCAAGACCGTGGGCCGGCCCCAGGTCACTCGTCCGGTCAATCCGGACGCCTAGCGCGGAAGCCTATCCGCGCCCACCTTCCTTCATGATGCGCGCCTTGTCGCGGTTCCAGTCCCGATCGCGGCTGGTGGCGCGCTTGTCATAATTCTTCTTGCCCTTGCCCAGGCCGATCAGAAGCTTGGCCTTGCCCTGGTCGTTGAAGAACAGTTTCAACGGCACGATGGTATTGCCGGCTCGCGAGACTTCGGCATCGAGATGGGCAAGCTGTTTCTTGCTCACCAGCAATTTCCGCGGGCGCCGTTCCAGATGGTTGAAGCGGTTGGCCTGCAGATATTCAGGAATATGGGCGTTGATCAGCCAGAGCTCACCCTTCTCAGGGGAAGCATAGGCCTCGGTGATCTGGGCTTTGCCGAGGCGCAGAGACTTGACCTCGGTGCCCGTGAGAACGACGCCGGCCTCGATCGTGTCGCCGATTTCGTAGTCGAAACGCGCACGACGGTTCTCAGCCACTAGGCCGTGACTGATGAGACCGCTCTTTGATTTGTTCTTGTCGTTCTTCTGAGCCATGGGCCTTAGATAAGTCCGGCGTGACGCATTGCAAAGTCCATGGCTTCTTCGCCGGCGGACGTTGCTGGGACGATCGGCAGGCGCACCTCATTGGCGCAGAAGCCGAGCTTGCTCGCGCCATATTTTGCTGGCGCCGGGCTGGGCTCAACGAAGACGGCCTTATGCAGATGCACCAGCTTGTCCTGGATGGCGAGCGCGCCCTTGAAATCGCCCGCCAGCGAGAGCTCCTGCAATTGCGAGCAGAGCTTGGGCGCCACATTGGCAGTGACCGAAATGCAGCCATTGCCGCCATGGGCATTAAAGCCCAGTGCCGTGATGTCCTCACCCGAGAGCAAGATGAAATCGGTGCCAAGCTTGGCGCGCTGAAGGCTGGCGCGGCCCAGGTCGGCCGTCGCATCCTTGACGCCGATGATGTTGGAATGTGCCTCGTGGAGGCGCGCAATCGTGTCCACCGTCAGGTCAGCCACTGTGCGGCCGGGCACGGAATAGAGAATGACCGGGATCCCCACCGAGCGCGCCACGGCAGAAAAATGCTGGAACAGGCCTTCCTGGCTGGGCTTGTTGTAATAGGGCACGACCGACAGGACGGCGTCGGCACCCGACTTTTCGGCGTGCTGGGCGAGGGAGATGGCTTCCGCGGTGGCGTTGGAGCCGGCGCCGGCCAGAACCGGGACGCGGCCATTGGCGACTTCCACGCAGATATCGACGACGCGATTGTGCTCTTCGTGGCTGACCGTGGGGCTTTCCCCCGTGGTGCCGACCGGCACCAGGCCGTGCGAACCCTGTTCGATTTGCCATTCGACAAAGCGGGCAAAGGCTTTCTCATCAACGGCCCCATCGCGCATGGGAGTGATGAGAGCCGGAATTGAGCCACGCAGCATTTTGTCGGTATTCCCTGGTTTATGCCGAGCCTGGGGTCGGCGAAGAGTTGGATGTCCGGGCCGAGCCCTTGAGAGAGGCGCACCATACTTTCAACTTTTGCCCATCACAAGGCAGATGGCGACAAACTCTGCCCACTTGCCCGCAACTGTGCATCGCGCCGCAAAAGGCTTGAACGAGCCCCTTCGCTGGGGCCACATGGGCGGGCCCGACGGGAACGATTGGAGAGAGTTTTGCGCAAGAGCCGAAGCGTACCGTCGGACCACCCGCCCTTCGCCAATCTGCATGTTGCGTTCATAGAAACGCGCAACCCGCTTGTGCGCATGGCCGTGCATATATCCGGCTCGCTCTCCGATCCGCGCCCACCCTTGGTGTGTCTGGCCGGGCTCAATCGCAACATGAGCGATTTCTCCGATTTTCTGGCTTATTTCCGTCGCGCAGAAATGGGCGGATGGCCGACTTTGCTGATCGATCTGCCCGGTCGCGGTCGCGCCGACGATCGCCTTGCCGCATCCGACTATAGCTCGCTCGCCGACGCCAGGGATGTTGCCGACGGGCTCGCCGCGCTCGGCGTCCCCCGCGCCATTTTCCTTGGTCAAGGCCATGGCGGTCAGGTCGCGATGGCACTGACGGCGGCGCACCCACTATTGGTTGCAGGCACGATATTGCTCGATGCCGGACCTGTCGTCGATTCGCGGGGGATCGTACGGCTACGCAACAATCTCGCACATATCGAAAGCCTGCGAGGCCTCAAGCTTGTCACAGCGGGGTTTCGCCGGATGCTGGGGGGCGATTATCCGGGGCTAAGCGACGAGGCCCTGGATCGCCTGGCCCTGCGGAGCCACCATCTCGACAAGCGAGGGCGCGCCCAGCCCCTTTATGATCGTCGCCTTCTCGCCCCGCTGGCTGCGATCAATTTCGATGATGTCCTGGCACCGCAATGGCCGTTCTACGACGCTCTATCCATTGCGCCGCTTATGATCCTGAGGACGCACCTCACCGATCAATTGCGGCGCGAGACTTTCGAAGAGATGGTGCGAAGACGCCCGGACGCGATCGCATACACCATTGCCGGTCAGGGCTCCCCTGCCCTGTTCGACCAACCCGAGGAGATCGCGGCCATTGCGCGGTTTATCTCGCATCTGGCATCGGGCCGGCGCGGCAAGGCTGCCTGACGGTTCGGTCGGGATCAGTCCCTGACCGAAACCACGATGCGCCGGTTCTGCGCCTTTCCGGCCTGCGTAGCATTGTCCGAGATGGGCTGCGCCTCGCCAAATCCAAGGACGTAAAGCCGATCGGAGACAATGCCGCGCTCGACAAGAGCGTTGGCCACGGCTTCAGCCCTCGCTACGGACAAAGCCAGATTGGCGCGCGCTTCGCCGTCGCTGTCAGTATGTCCTTCGATATTGACCATGATCTCGGGACAATTTTGCAGTGTGGCGGCGATCTGGTCGAGCATCGTTCCCGCTTCCACCGCCAGTATTGCTGCGCCGGACCGGAAGAGAATAGCGTTCTGAGCCGACAGGATGGCCAATTGCTCGGCGCATTGGGTCCGCTGTGCTGCGGGGGACAAGCTGGGACGGACACTTGGCTGCACAGAGGGAACAGTTTCCGGCTGCGCCGGGGCGACCGCCCCCGCAGGCTGCGCCTGTTGGACCGGCTCGGCCGCTGGCTGCGGCGGAGCAGGAACGGCCTCTGCGACGGCAATTGGCGCGGGCGTCGCCAGGCTCAAGCCCCATCCTGCCTCGGCCAGCTTGCGCTCGCTGAACTGAGACTGGATGGACCTGGCCGCCTCGGCGGAAGCTGGCGTGCCGGAAATGACCCAGGCCCTGCCGTCAAATCGCACCTCGCCTTCGGCCATTTGCGGAAGAAATGCCAGAGCCTGACGGGCAGCGTTTTCAAAATTGACGGGTTCGCCGGACCCATATCGAAGGCTGGATACGGCGCCATCCCCGGCCAGGCCCATCAGAGCTGTTTCCAGATTGGGGCTCGGCACGAAACCCGTGAGCGTCACTCCAGCGCCTTCGGACCGCTTCGCCGAGAACTCGAAAGGATCCACCCGTGGGGCGGAAATTTCGGCCATGGCAAGGATCAGACCCTGGGGCAGTTCGGTCGCAAGCTGGGAGCGCACTGTCGCATAGGCGTCGGCATTGGCCGCGACACCGGAGATCGAGACGATGTTTCCCCGCACCGCGAAGCGCCCTTCATTCAGGCGTCCAAGAATGCCGAGACCGAAAGCGGCTATGTCGTCATAGCGGGCCGGCGCGCCGGCACCGAGTTTCAACCAGGTCGTGTCGGCACCGTCGACCTGGGACAGGCGCTGGCGGGTCGCTTCATCAGGGGCGTAACCGTCGAAAACGAGGGTGCCACCCGCTTGCCGTGAGATGCTCAGCCAATATTCGTAAATTTGGGGTGGAGGGACTGAGACCACCGAATTCTGCGCAATAGCGGCACCCGGAAGAACGATTGAGCCGAGAGCGACGAAGACACCGCCCGCTGCCCAGGTAAGGAGCCGCCTATTCATGCCAAACCTATAGAATCCCGCAATTTTGCGGACCCTAGATGATTTCGCGCGGGTGACAAAGAAAAATGCACGAGGACAGGCGCAGGCTCAGTAAGCTTGGCACCGTCTGTTTTGAGTTTTGCACTTTGACGCTGGTGCCCGGCGATATCGGGACGGAGAAGTCAGACTGAACTTGGGCAGACGCCAGGCCAAGTCAAAATTTTGAGCGAAAGTTCGCGGGGTCCGCCGAGCCAATCGGTCCGTCCCGGATGGGTTGGGTTCGATCCTGATTATCCCGTCGATCCACGACCGTGATCTATCCCACGGCCCAAAAGCAGAAAGGCCCGGCAAATGCCGGGCCTTTCCGTTCGGAATACCGAAGCTTCCAATTACTGGAAGGACTTGGCAGCCTTGAAGGTGACCTTGTAGGCACCGTTCTGGTGAGCTTCGCCCTTGAGCGAGGAGGTGAAACCACCGCCCGGAGCCCATGCGAGTTCAGCCGAACCGTAGAAGTCGGACTGCTGAGCAACTGGCTTGTTGGTGCCATAGACACCGACTTCACCGGTCAGCTTAACAGTCTCGGTGACAGCAGCCACGAGCTGGAGAGCGACCTGGTAGCCTTCGTCGTTTGCAAGGCCGGTGTTCTCGTCGAACCAACGACCGCCGAGGTTGACGCTCACGCCTTCGGTGATTGCTGCACCGATGGAGCCGCCGAGACCAGCCTGGTTCGGGATAGCAACGCCAGCGTTCTGGCCGCCGGTTGCTTCACCCGACAGAGCGATGGTGAACATGTCGAAGGTGGCCTGAGCCGAACCAAGGACGTTCCAGTAGGTGTCGGAAGCATTGTTGGCGCCATAAGCACCGGCAACGCGGACCTTGAATGCGTCGAAGGTGCCGGTGACGCCAGCATGGACGCCCCAATCTTCAACGATACCGTCGAGCACGCCACCAGCAACGCCGGTGATGTGTGCGGTGATGCCTTCACCAGCGTAGTTCACGACGCCGACGAGGGTACCAGCAGCCTGAGCACCGGTGGTGGCGTTGTAGAAGCCAGCCGGGTTGGTGCCGAATGCGCCAGTGCCTTCGTTGCCGAGGTTTTCGAGACCAACACCGACGTTCACGCCGTTGCCGAGATCCGAAACGACCTGGATGGCATAGTTGCCAGTGCGCGGGTGCTGACCAGCGTAACGAACGCCCTTGTCAACTGCGTCGGAGTTGAAGAGACCCAGGAAGTTGAAGGGCTCGTCGTCGCCGAGGTTCGCGATCGAACCCTTACGGCCAGCGGAGATGATGGTGGTGTCGCCGACCGAGACGAAAGCCTCGTCGATGATCCATGCGCCGTTCGAACCAACACCGTTCACGGTAGCGTCGCCACCAACGGTCGGGCCAACATAAACGCCAGCGGCGTCATAGCCTTCGTTGGTCACGACCTGGTCGAACCAGGACTTGAGCTTGATGGTGGCCTTGGCCGGACCGAAATCGCTGTCGGCGGTGCCGACGAACTTCAGCCAGGTCTCGACCTTCGTGCGCCAGTCGTTGTCAAAGGTGGAGCCACCGACGACGACGGCGTTGTTGTCGTCAACGTTGCGCGAACCAGCCTGTGCAAGGATGCCCATGCCCGGGAACGTGCCGGCATAGTCGCCCCAGATGAATTCGTACTTCACTTCGCCCGAGATCTGCAGGCAGTTGGTGTCGGACGAGATGGTCAGGCCCGAAAGACCGAGAGCGTCACAGACGTCCAGCGAGGTGAGAACGCCGAGATCGGCAGCGAAGCCTGCGGTCGAGAGACCAGCGGCGGCGACAGAACCGAGGATAAGGCTCTTGAGTTTCATTAATTGACCTCCAAAGTCAGTCATTTTTGGTGCCGGTTACCCAGCGGTTTGTCGAAACGCGACCACACTATTCGTGGTGCAGTGTGTTGCCGTCGCGCTGCGACCGACAAACGATCCCATGCATGGATTCGCAAGACCCACTCTACGCATGGAAGATGCGGACGCAATCACGCAAAGCCGGATTCAAGCTCGCCACAATATGGTTGCGAACCGGATGTTGCAGATTCAGCACACAGTTGGAAACCTTTCGTTAACACTTCTGAATACCAGCTTAAGAATCCCCGTCTTCCGGGCTTTTTCGGACCTGTCGAGGCTTCGCAGCCCCCATGCCGGGGGCCGTTTGACACCGGATTGGCTTTGCCCGACACATGGCAGCGACATGGCTGGAATAAGGGAGAAAGCAATATGACGCCTGGCGGATACGCACTTGTGACGGGTGGCACTTCAGGCATCGGGCTGGCCACGGCACGCGGCCTTTCACAATCGGGATGGCAGGTGGCGATCTGCGGGCGGCGTCGCGAACTGGTCGAGCAATTGTCGGACGCGCACGGATTTGTCGGGCTCACCTGCGATGTCGCCGACGCGGATTCGGTCGCAAGGATGTTCGCCGGTCTCAAGGAAAAATTCGGCCGCCTCGATCTCGTCTTCAACAATGCAGGCCGCTTTGCCCCCGCCCGCCCCTTTGGCGATATCGAGATAGAGGTCTGGCGGGAGATGGTCGATACCAACCTCAACGGCGCCTTCTATGTCGCCCGCGAGGCATTCCGCATGATGCGCGAGCAACAACCACAGGGCGGGCGGATCATCAACAATGGCTCGATCTCGGCTTATGTCCCCAGGCCGCAGGCGGCCTCATATACAACGACCAAGCATGCGATTACCGGGCTGACCAAAGCCATCTCGCTCGATGGCCGGGCCTACAACATCGCCTGCGGACAGATCGACATCGGCAATGCGGCGACCGATATGACCAGCCACATGAACGCCGGTTCGCTGCAGGCCAATGGAACGGTGGCGCCCGAGCCGACCTTCGATGTTGCCCATGTCGTGGAAGCCGTGCGCTACATGGCGGGACTGCCGCTTTCGGCGAATGTTCAGTTCATGACCGTGATGGCCACGGCCATGCCCTATATCGGCCGCGGCTAGGACTTCGATGGATATAGCTTGGCCCCACACAATTCTCTGCGGGGCCAGGCCATTATTTCTGCCAGACGCGCTCGCCGGAAATCCAGGTGGATTGAACGTCCATATCGCCCGAGAGGTGAACGAAGCTGGCGAGAGCGCCAGGCCGCAAATGGCCATAAGTCTCTTCAATGCCGAGCGCCTCGGCGGGATAGAGCGACGCCATGCGCAATACTTCCTCGAGCGGCACGCCAATCTTCCGGTTCATGAAGGTCACCGCGTCGATCATGTCGAGATCGGCCCCAGCCAGTGTTCCATCCGCCAGGCGCAGGGCGCCATCCGCGCGAGTGATCTTCCGACCATTCAGCGTCATCTCCGTCAGATCCGTTCCCGTCTGCGACATGGCGTCGGTGACGAGGAACAGCCGGCCGGCGGCGCCTGACTTGGCCCGATGGGCTATTTCGATGCTGGTGGGATGAACGTGGATGCCGTCCGCAATCAATCCGGCAAACACCCGATCGTTGGCCAGCGACGCGCCGACGACGCCGGGTTCGCGATTGCCCATCTGGCTCATGGCGTTGAAGAGATGCGTCACCATGCTCGCGCCCGCGTCGAAGGCGGCGCCCGCCACTTCGGCGCTGGCATCGGAATGTCCGATACTGACGACGGCCCCGGCCTCGACGAGGGTTGCGATCTGATCGGGCGTCACGGTTTCCGCGGCGACCGTGCAGATCAGATTGGGCAATGTCCGGGCTGCCTCGACCGTCCGCGCGAGGTCACTTTCGTCCATGGGGCGAATAAGGGCGGGATCGTGCGTCCCCTTGCGCGCAAGGGCAAGGTGCGGCCCCTCGAGGTGCAAACCAAGAAACCCAGGAACGCGCGCCTGAACGGCTGCATTCCCGGCTGCGATGGCTGCAACATTCACCGCTGCAGTGTCGGTGATCAGCGTCGGCATCAGTGCGGTCGTGCCAAACTGGGCATGAGCTTCGCAGATGGTCCGGATACCGGCCAGATCGGTCTGATTGTTGAATAGAACCCCGCCGCCGCCATTGACCTGCAGGTCGATGAACCCCGGCACGATCAGTCCGTCGCCCAGGTCTATCTTTTCGGCGTTTTCCGGGATTTCACTGCGTGGGAGGATGGCGCAGACATGGCCGAACTCCACCAGAATTGCCGCATTGTCGTGCCAATCATGCCCGTCGAAGAGCCGCCCGCCCATAAAAGCCGTCAGGTCGCTCATGCTGTCTCCGTTACTGTCCTGAATGCCGCCGGCATTTTTTGCCGTAACCCGCAATCCAAAAATCCATCGAATGACACGCCCCTCATGAGGCCTGTCACCGCCCTGCTCCGTTGGTCGGCGCGTCACCCAGCCGGAGCTCGGCGACAAAATCATAGGTGTCACCCCGATAGATGGAGCGGGTGAACTCGATGACACGGCCGGACGCGAGATAGGATGTGCGCTCGATATTGAGTCCGGCCGACCCTGTCGATACATGCAGCAAACGCGCATCGTCTTCGCCTAGATTTGCGGCCCGGATCCGCTGGATGGCGCGCACCGGCCGATTGCCGCTGCGATCGAGGTGCTTATAAAGCGAATCTGCGATTTGGCCGGGATCCGGCAGGATGTCGCTCGATAGGCTGGCGCGCTCGATGGCGAGCGGCGTGTCGCCGCTGAGGCGAAGCCGCGCAATTCGCGCCACCTGCTCGCCGGGAGACATGCCCAGAATGATGGTTTCTTCAGGCGACGGCGCATAAAGCCCGCGATCCAGCCATTCGGCACGCACGGCCATGCCGCGGCGCGCCATGTCTTCGGTAAAGGAAGTTAGCTGCGAGAGCGATTGCTCCACCCGCTGGGTCGGCGGCGCAACGAAGGTTCCGGAACCGTGCCGCTGCACCAGCAAGCCTTCCTGCACCAGATGCAGCACCGCCTTGCGCACCGTCACCCGCGAAACATCGACCCGCAGCGCCAGGTCCCGCTCGGATGGCAGGGCATCTCCGGGCTTGATAGCGCCGCTTTTTATGGCATCCTCTATCCAGCGCTTGAGCTGAAGATAGAGGGGCCCGCCCTGCGGCAGGGTCACCGGATTGCCGGAGAAGAACGTTTCAAACGTCTCTGCCACGCTTTTCTCCTCGCTTGACGATGGTACCGGTTATCTCCGCAGATAGACCGAGCGCTTCGCTTTGACAATACCAATAAAATACCATTCACCAAGCCGAAACTGACTTGGCAGAGAAGATTGCTGTGCGTCTCAGCCCGCGGGCGCCACACAAGGGGGGACGATGACCCGTTCCGGCCGCCCTACTCGACAAGTGGTATTTTTTTGGCATTATCTCCCGAGGAGGAGATAATTCATGCGACAGACCGAGATGCGTCATATGGATGCGAAGGGGCTCGAAACCCTCCCCGCAGATCGCGTGCTTCGGCTTCTCGCCCATGGTCAGGTCGCCGCAGCGCAAAGCGTCGAATCGGCGATCCCGGACATTGCGCGCGGCGCCCACCTCGCTGCCACCAAAATTGCCGCAGGCGGCCGGCTCATCTATGCCGCTGCCGGCAGCTCGGGCCTGATGGCGCTCGCGGACGGACTGGAATTGCCCGGAACCTACGGCATCGAGCAGAACCGGATCGCGGTCGTACTGGCTGGGGGATTGCAATCCCTCACCAACATGGCCGGGGGACCGGAGGATGACAGCGACGCCGCGCGCCGGGCGATCGAAGCCCTTGCACCCAGCGATCGCGATTGTCTCATTGCCGTGACCGCCAGCGGACAGACCCCTTTCCCCATGGCAGCGCTGGCGGCCGTTCGCGAAGCCGGTGGCGCCACCATCGCCATCGCCAATAATGAGGGTTCGCCCATTCTGTCGGCCGCCGATGTGGGCATTTGCCTGCCGACGCCGCCAGAGCTGATCGCGGGTTCGACCCGCATGGGGGCCGGCACGGCTCAGAAAATCGCCCTCAACATGCTCTCCACCATGATGGCCATCGAACTGGGCCATGTGCATGACGGGTACATGGTCAATCTGGTCGCAGACAATATCAAGCTGCGCGATCGGGCCCGGGCGATCGTGTCGGCCATTGCGGGGGTGGATGACACTGTCGCTGCGCGGGCGCTCGACACCAGCCAGGGCTTTGTGAAGCCCGCCGTGCTTCTTGCCGCCGGTGCACCCGATCTCGCCGCAGCCAGGCAATTGCTGGACACCCACGGGGGCGTCCTGCGCCCTGCCCTGGCGGCGCTCGGACATGCACCGTCCGAACCCGGCGAAACACGGTTCAGCGACAAGACCGCAACGGCCTCCTGACGGACGGCGCAATGAAGGGGTGGCTGGGCTCGCATATTTCATATCGAATATGTCGAACGCCATCACCGGCTCTCGTCGTCATTGCAGACAATAAACGTCAGGAGGACCAGAAATGACCCAGGACAGTTCGCGCGATCTCGTGCTCACCCGATTGATCGACGCCTCGCCCGAGGCGCTCTATCGCTGCTGGACCGAACCGGCCCTGATCACCCAGTGGTTTGCGCCAAAACCCTGGAGCACGCCGCGCGCCTCGGTCGATCTGCGCCCCGGGGGCCGCAGCGAGATCGTCATGGCCGACGAGAACGGCACCGAATTCCCCAATCCGGGGCAATATCTCGAAGTCATTCCCAACAAGAAGCTCGTCTTTACCGACGCCTATGTCGGGGACTGGCAGCCCTCTTCAAAACCGTTCTTCACCTGCGTTCTGACGTTCGAGGAGGAAAGCGGCAAGACGCGGTACACGGCCACGGCACGGCACTGGACGGTTGAGGACAAGCAGGCCCACGAGAAGATGGGCTTTCACGAAGGCTGGGGCCTTTGCGCCACGCAGATGGAGGCCTTGGCCAAGACACTCTGAGCCCCGTTCGGTGCCCGGCCGCACGCACCAGGGGGCGGCCGGAAACCCCTCTACTGCGCCGGGCGGGACCCGAATAGCCAGATAGGGCCGCCCCGGCAATTCCACCGCGAACACGGCATTCGGTTCACGCGGGAAGCAATCGTACGAAGGGACTACCCTCGCTGGGCCCCTCGACACTGGCCCTGAACCCATCCCCTTTGCCGACGGGAACAGCTATCACTACAAAACCCGGCCATCCACATTAAACCGCAAAAATCGAAGCATGACGCTTTCGCTTTTTTTCGTTCAGGCATAAGCCATGCGCGAGATGGCCGCGCGCTGTCAAATCACACGCCAATCACGGCCCCGAAGCGCGCTAGATTGCGACGATGATTTCAATCCCCCGCCGCTCGAATTCGCGACGGTCTTCATCAGAGATGCCGTCATCGGTGATAAAGCCGGTCAAAACATCCAGCGGCCCGAGGGACGAAAAGGAGGTCCGCCCGATCTTGGTGCTGTCCGCCACAAGATAGACCTTCGACGCCGCCTTGATCATGGCCCGCTTGACGTAGAGGTCGGCCATGGCGGGAAAGGTCAGCCCGGCATCGAACGACACCCCGGCGGTTGCCAGGAACAACTTTTCGGCGAATACGCCCTGGAAAAACTCGCCGGCTTTTTCGCCTGACAAGGACAGGGTCGGCGCCTTGAACTGACCGCCGGACATATGAATTGTCATGCTGGGCAAGGCGCCCAGGAGAAGCGCGATATTGATCGCGTTGGTGATGACGTTCAAATTCTGGTGGGACACCAGATTGTTGGCGATTTCGGTCGTGGTTGATCCAGCATCGAGGATAATGGTCTCGCCAGGCCCGACCAGGGCAGCCGCTGCTCGACCAATCTTGCGCTTGCTGTCCATATTGACCAGGTGATGCAGCGACATGGACTGCACCTGTTGCGGCACGGACTTCAGGTGCGCGCCACCATGCTCCCGGGTCACAAAGCCCTCGGCGTCGAGGCGCTCGAGGTCCTGGCGGATCGTCGCTTCCGAAACGGCGAAGGCCACGGAGAGATCGCGCACGCGGGCGCTCCCCTCTTCCTGCAACCACTCGAGAATTTTCATCCGCCTCGGTTCGGCGAGCAAATTCTGTCGGCCAGCGTCCGCCATGGGCTTTCGCCCTCTACGCGCTGCGGGGTCGACTGGCTTTGTGGTGGAACCGGCCAAATCCTGCCCTCCCGATCACTTCCGGCAAGGACTTAGCCTTGGCCTCCGGCATTCGCAAGGTCAATGCGGTTTCGCCGCGCATAAAGTACCAAAATGCAGACATTCACAAATAAACCGCAAAAATCGCAAATACTAGTTGATAGCCGGTCAGGTCGAAGGCTAGGCTTGCAGCAAGCTGATCAAGCGACTTCGACTGCTGCCCAGACAGGAACAATCCGCCCGTGCCCACCCCCGCCCTCGATCTCCGCAATGATCGCGTCACCGCAATCGCCGCCCAGGCGCTGTGGATTCGCCGCCGCAGTTTCCAGATGGTGTACGAGGCGCGGCAGGGGCATCCCGGCGGGGATTTCAGCGCCGCCGATATTCTCGCGACGCTCTATTTCGGCGTGCTGCGCCATGATCCGAAGCATCCCCGCGATCCCGCGCGCGACCGGTTCGTGATGAGCAAGGGCCACTGCACCGGCGCCTTCTATTCCGTTTTGGCCCGCGCAGGCTTCTTCCCCGAGGCCGATCTCAAATCCTATATGAAGCCGCTCTCCAGGCTGAACGGCCATCCCAACCGCAATTATCTGCCGGGGGTCGAGACCAATACCGGCCCGCTGGGCCATGGTCTGCCGGTCGCGACGGGCATTGCCATTGCCGGCCAGCTCGACAATGCCGATTTCCGCACCTTCGTGCTCACCGGCGACGGCGAGCTGCAGGAAGGCAGCAATTGGGAATCGGCGCTCACCGCCGCGCACCGCAAGCTCGAGAACCTCACCCTCATCATCGACCGCAATCGGCTGCAGCAGGGTGCGCGCACCGAGGACACCGCCTCGCTCGATCCGCTGGATGACAAATGGCGCGCCTTCGGCTGGCATGTCGAGATCGTCGATGGTCACGACCATGGTGCGCTTCTCGATGTCCTCTCCGCCTCGCCCAAGGGTCGCGGCAAGCCGCTCTGCATCATTGCCAATACCTTCAAGGGCAAGGGCGTCAGCTTCATGCACGACAATGTCGCCTGGCATCATGGCGTGCCCAACACGGAACAGTTTGAGCAAGCCATGGCGGAGTTGGTCTGATGAGCGCTACTGCCCCTGCAAAAGCCGGTCTCTTTGATTGCCGCGACAGCTTTGCCTCGACCATCGAGGCCTTGGCCGCAGCCGATCCGCGCATCGTCACCGTGGTCAGCGACAGCGTCGGCTCGTCCAAGCTGGGTGGCTTCCGCAAGAAATTCCCAGAGCGCATGGTCAATGTCGGCATTGCCGAACAGACGCTGGTGGCTGTCGGTGCCGGTCTCGCCAATGGCGGCAAAATCCCGTTCGTTTCGGCTGCCTCGTGCTTCATCACCGGCCGCGCGCTGGAACAGGTCAAGGCCGACATTGCCTATTCCAATGTCAATGTGAAGCTCATCGGCCAGTCGAGCGGCGTCGCCTATGGCGAGCTCGGCCCGACCCACCATTCGATCGAAGACCTCGCCTGGCTGCGCCTCTTCACCAATCTCAAGCTGATCGTGCCGGCTGACCCGTGGGAGACGGCGGAGGCGATCAAGGCCGCCGCCGATCATGACGGCCCGGTGTTCGTCCGCGTCAGCCGCATGGCCGTGCCGGCACTGGAGCGTCCCGCCGGGGCAAGATTCGAGATCGGCAAGGCCGAAACGCTGGTTGAGGGTTCGGACGCCACCATCATCGCGAGCGGCACCACCGTCCACCGCGCCGTCGCGGCGGCCAAGACGCTTGCCGCGGAGGGCATTTCGGTCCGCGTCGCCAACATGTCGACCGTCAACCCGCTCGATGATGAGGCTATTGCTGCCGCCATCGACACCGGCGCCATCGTCACTGTCGAAGAGCACTCCGTCCGCGGCGGTCTCGGCGGCGCCATTGCCGAAGTGGTGAGCACCACCAATCCAGTGCCCATGCGCATTCTCGGCTTCCCCGGCTTCGTGCCGACCGGCTCGGCCGAGTGGCTGTTCGACAATTTCGGGCTCAATGAAGCCGGCATTGGTGACGCCGTGCGCCAGACTATCGCCCGCAAGAAATGACCGTTCCCGGCCTCATCCTCGCCATCGACCAGGCCCCCCACCTCCCCCCTGATAGGGAGAGGCATAAATCGTGTCTGCCGCAATTTTTGTGCGCCAAAGAACCAGTCCCTCCCCTCCCGGGGGAGGTTAGGAGGTGGCTTCGGCACCCACCATTTTCGGTGGAGCCTTAAGCCCCCACGGCAGTCCGCGGCATTTCGGAGAATATCTCCGCCTTGCCGTTGCGTATGATGACGATCTCCTCGAGCCGCAGGCCGAAGCGCCCCTGCAGGTAAATTCCCGGCTCGATCGAGAACACCATGCCTTCGTCCAAAACGGTTTCGCTCGTGCCGGTGATATAGGGCGCTTCGTGCACGTCGATGCCGAGGCCATGACCGGTCCGGTGCAGGAATTTTTCGCCATAGCCGGCAGCGGTGATGACATCGCGCGCTGCCTTGTCGATTTCCTTGGCCTGAACACCCGGCTTGACCGCGGCAAGCGCGGCTTCAACAGCTCGGTTCACGATGTCATGGATCTCGTCATAGCCCTCAGGCTTGCTGCCGAAATAGCCCATGCGCGTCATGTCGGAGGGGTAGCCATTGATGCGGCCGCCAATGTCGAGCAGCACGGCATCGCCAGCCTTGAGCCTGGTTGCACCGGTGTGGTGATGCGGGAACGCGCCATTGGCGCCGAAGCACACCGAGATGAACTGGGTCGTCGCGCCGTTATCCTTGTAGAATTTGGCGATGACCTCGGCCACTTCGACCTCGGTGATCCCCTCTTTCAGCGCGGCAAAACCGGCCGCCATGGCCCCGTCATTGAGCAGGTGCGAGGCTTTGAGCAAATCATACTCGGCCTGGTCCTTGCGCGAGCGCAGATAGCCGACCGTGTCCTGGGTGAACCGGCGCGAAGCCCCGGGCAGCGCATCGAGCAGCAGCAGCGCGAAATCGGCGCGCATGGTTTCGTCGATCACCACGGATGGGCTGACCCGCGAAATGCCGGTGGCGTCGATCAATTGGTCCAGCGCCGCGTTCGGGCCCTCGGCATCTGCCCATGAGAAGAACGGTAGATCCGTGTGCTGGCGCGAGCTGTCGGCATTGAGCGCCGGCATCAGGAAACCGGCAAAATCCTTGCTCACCAGCAGCATGACCGGCCGCTCATCGCCATGCGGGGAGAGATCGGCGAGATAAGTCATGTGGCTCGAAGGGCCGATCACGACCAGGTCCGTATTCGTGTCGGACATGCGCTGGCGCAGCTTGGCCATGCGGGCGGATAGTGTTGGATTCATGAGAATAACTCGCTGGTTTGCTTATGGGGCGCGGCCCCTCACCCTAACCCTCTCCCCGGGGGGCGATGGAAGACGACCGGCGCGCTTGCAGAGATTGTGCCACAAACTCGATCCAGTCCCCTCGCCCCTCTGGGGAGAGGGCTAGGGTGAGGGGTCTATCAATTTTCAAAAGAGGAGGCGGAGCCGGACGGGAGGAGGAGTGCCCGGCTCCGCGAGACGACGACATGAGGGACAGCCGTCGTCTATCTCGAGAACATGCGGGGCCATCGACCCCGCATAGAATCCGCTGGCGGATCAGTTCTTCGTTACGAGGCGGTAGTACACGAAGTCCGAATTGGAGCCATTCACATAACCGTCAACATTGCTGCCCATGGCGATCTGCAGGGCCGCCTGGAACATGATGACGATCGGGCTTTCGGCCTGAACCTTCTTTTGAAGGTCGATATAGAGCTCGTTACGCTTGCTCTGATCGGCTTCGGCCAAGGCTGCGGTCACTTCGTCATTCATTTCCTGAGGCACGGCCCAGGCGTTACGCCAGGTCGTTGTCGCGGTGTAGTTGTCGTCCGCATTGTTGGAATTGTAGGCGAACGCCTTGGCGTTGGAGTGCGGATCCATGAAGTCCGGGCCCCAATAGAGCAGCATGGCCTGGTGCGTACGCTCACGGTACTTGGTGATCACCTGGGCACCGGTGCCGGGCAGGATATCGAAATTGATCCCCGCTTCTGAGAAACCGGCCTGCAGCGACTGCGCGATGTCGGTGAACGGGGTCGAGTTGATCACGTCCAGCGTGACGTTGATCGGCGTCTCGATGCCGGCATCGGCCAGGATCTGCTTGGCCTTTTCGACGTCATAGGTGAACGGGGTCTCGTCATAGGAACCCGGGAAACCCTTGGGCCAGAAGGCCTGGTGCTTTTCCATCTGGCCCTTGAGGAAGGTCTGGGTCATGCCGTCATAATCGACGAGATAACGCGCAGCTTCCCAGATGGCCGGATTGGTCAGCTCTTCGGTCTTCTGGTTGAACGAAAGGAAGTGCACGGCCGCCTGCGGATAGGTCTCGACCTTGACCGCATCGCTCGCGAGACCCGCCACCTGGTCGGAAGTCAGGTTCTTGGCGATATCGACGTCGCCCGAGTTGAGCAGCAGCTGCTGGGTTGCCGCTTCCGCAACGTGACGGATCAGCACCTGCTTCATCGCCGGCGCGCCGTTCCAATAGGTCTCGTTGGCGGTGAGGCGAACCAGTTCGGCCGGACGGTAGTCGGTCAGGACGAACGGGCCGGAACCGGCCGAATTGGTGTTGAGCCAGGCATTGCCCCAGTCACCATTTTCCTCGTGCTCGCGCACAAGAACTTCGTCGACGATGGCGCCCGGACGGGCCGCAAGCACGTTCAGCACGAAGGCCGACGCGAAATCACCATCCCACTTCACGACGACCTTGTTGCCGTCCACGGTCACCATCTCGTCGATGTTTTCCGGGGTCCAGCCAAGCTGGGTCAGGATGAAGGCCGGGGTCAGGTTCAGCGTCACGACGCGCTTGAACGAGAACTGCGCGTCTTCGGCGCGGACAGGATTGCCCGAGGCGAAAGTGGCGCCGTCACGCATGGTGAAGGTCAGCGTCTTGGCGGCTTCGTCGGCAACCCATTCCGACGCCAGACCCGGTGCCAGCACCGTGGTGTCGGCGGCGTCGTACTGGACGAGCTTGTCATAGAGGTTGGCGTTGATCTCGCCGGCCGAGAATTCATAGGCCTGTGCGGGATCGAGCGCGACGATATCGTCGATGTTCTGGGCGATGACCAGCGCATCGGCGGGGGTAGCGGCATAGGCTGCGCCTGCCGCCAGCGGCAGGGTCAGCGCTGAGGCCAGCAAGGCAGCGCGAAAGAGCTTCATGAGTGTTTCTCCTTTGGGGTGATTTTTTTGTTGGCCGGCTTATTGGTGCCGGGTTTGGGTTTCGCGACTGCCGACCGCTGCGGGCGGGCCGTCGACCGAAAGAGTGCCAGCGTGCCCGTCCACAGGAGACGCGCAGGCCGGTCCGTGTGGTTGGACCAGGAATGGGGGCGGTTGCCGCGAAAATGCAGGCTGTCGCCCGCATTCATCACCATGTCCTCGCCGTCCAGCCGCTGGGTGATCGAGCCGTCCAGCACGAAGAGAATCTCCTCGCCCTCATGCGCCACCGTTTCCGAGCGATAGCCCGGCGGCACGGTCATCAGGAAGCTGGAGAGCTGGTTGCCCGGAAAATCGGCGCCGAGCCGCTCATAGACCACCGAGGAACCATCGATCGAAAACCGGCTTCGCTCTTCCGAACGGGTCAGGGCATTCTGCGGCGCAGGCGCCGAAATGAAATAGTCGATGGGAACGCCCAGGGCCCGCGCGATCTGCGCCAGCGTGCCGAGCGAAGGCGTCGCATGGTCACGCTCCACCTGACTGAGATATCCTACCGACACTTCGGCAATTTCACCCAATTGCATCAGGGTCATGTGCTGCTGACGGCGGCGGGCACGGATCAACGCGCCCACTTTTGGGTGCCTCCCTTGCGCTCGTGCAGTGGCCTCTTCCGCCATTGTCCCTCACCAAAATTTTTTTGATATAAGCAAAGTTTCTTGTATGGTGGAAGTGAAATATAAAGGTTTCCCGCTCCGCAAGAGAGTCATCCTGCGGCGATAAGTTTTTGTTTGTACAAGAGGTTTTCGCGTGAGCGTTGATCAGCCACCCGTTGAAGTAGCGCCCTCCTCCGTCTCGACGTCAAAGCGCGTCGGCAGACGGTTTTCGGCGCTCGCCGGGTTCCTCATCACGCTTTTCCTCACTTTTCTTGGCCTTTTGGCCATCACCTTCTTCATCGGCCGTGTCATCCCGATCGACCCGGTTCTGGCAGTCGTCGGCGACAGGGCGACGCAGGCTCAATATGATGCCGCTGCCAGCGCCATGGGCCTCGACCGCCCGATCTACGAGCAGTTCATTTCCTATGTCGGCAATGTTCTGACCGGCGATCTCGGCCGCTCTGTTTCGACCGGCCGCCCCGTGGCCGAAGACCTCAGCCGCTTCTTCCCCGCCACTTTCGAAATGGCCACGCTCGGCATTCTGATCGGCATCGCGCTGGGCGTACCGCTCGGGGTCACCGCGGCCGCCCGCCAGGGCAGCTGGCTCGACCAGGCGATCCGCGTCGTCGGCCTCCTGGGCTATTCCGTCCCCGCTTTCTGGCTGGGCCTTGTCGGCCTTGCCGTCTTTTACGCCCGCCTGCGCTGGGTGGGTGGCCCGGGCCGGCTCGACATCTTCTATGACGGCCTCGTCCAGCCCGTCACCGGCATGATCCTCATCGACAGCCTCATTCGCGGTGAGATCGACATCTTCTGGAATGCGCTCTGGCACATCGTCCTGCCGGCGTCCGTGCTCGGCTTTTTCAGCCTCGCCTATATCGCTCGCATGACGCGTTCCTTCATGCTCGACCAGCTCAACCAGGAGTTCGTCACCACGGCGCGCGTCAAGGGCGTGCCCGAGCGGATCGTGATCTGGCGCCACGCCTTCAACCCCATCCGCGTGCCACTGATCACCGTCATCGGCCTCTCCTATGCCGGTCTTCTCGAAGGCTCGGTGATGATCGAGACGGTGTTCTCCTGGCCCGGCATCGGCAATTACCTCACCACGGCCCTGCTCAACGCCGACATGAACGCCGTGCTCGGTTCGACCCTCGTGATCGGCGCCGTCTTCATCTTCATCAACAAGGTCTCCGACGTGCTCTACCGCGTCCTCGACCCGAGGGCCCGGTGATGGTGAGTTCTGTTTTCGCGGCCACACCCCTCACCCTGACCCTCTCCCCGGAGGGGCGAGGGGACGCATGGGATAGAGCGGTGCGCGCAAGGATGATGCGGCTTTTGCCGCGGCGAATGAAAAATGCACCGGCCGAGCCCCCTCGCCCCTCTGGGGAGAGGGTTGGGGTGAGGGGCCTTTCGTTCATGTCTCAAAAAGGAGTCTCCGCATGACCACTCGCGACTGGCTCCTCGCCGATAGCCCCACTTCCCGCTGGCAGGCCAATGCCGGGCGCGCCTATCGCGTCCTGACAGCCCTGCTGCGCAATCCGCTCTCGGTCCTCGGCGGCCTCATCATTCTCGTCCTGCTGCTCACGGCCGCCTTCGCGCCGTGGATTGCCCCCTATTCTCCCACCGGGCAGAACCTCGGCAATCGCCTGCTGCCGCCCTCGGGCGAGCACTGGATGGGCACGGACGAGCTCGGCCGCGACATCTTCTCGCGCGTCGTCTATGGCTCCCAGATCACGCTGACCATCGTGCTGCTGGTGGCCCTGATCTCGGCTCCGCTCGGCCTCCTCGTCGGCGCCATTGCCGGTTATTTCGGTGGCTGGATCGACCGCATCCTCATGGGCTTCACCGACATTTTCCTGTCGCTGCCCAAGCTGATCCTGGCGCTGGCTTTCGTCGCCGCGCTTGGCCCGGGCATCAACAATGCCATCATCGCCATCGCCATCACCTCCTGGCCCGCCTATGCGCGTATTGCCCGCGCCGAAACACTGACCATCCGCAATGCCGAATATATCTCGGCGGTGCAGCTGGCCGGTGGCGGCCCCATCCGCGTCATCGTCCAGCACATCCTGCCGCTTTGCACCTCCTCGA
This sequence comes from Devosia sp. FJ2-5-3, assembly GCF_029201545.1. Taxonomy (NCBI): domain Bacteria; kingdom Pseudomonadati; phylum Pseudomonadota; class Alphaproteobacteria; order Hyphomicrobiales; family Devosiaceae; genus Devosia; species Devosia sp. FJ2-5-3. The sequence continues at coordinate 2,942,642 of NZ_CP104007.1, forward strand.
TGATCGTGCGCGTCACCCTCGACATGGCTGGCGTCATCCTCACCGCTGCCGGTCTCGGCTTTATCGGCCTTGGCGCCCAGCCGCCCCTGCCCGAATGGGGCGCGATGATCTCGCGCGGCCGTACCTTCATCCTCGACCAGTGGTGGGTCGCCACCATGCCCGGCTTTGCCATCATCATCGTCTCCCTCGGCTTCTGCTTCCTCGGCGATGGTCTGCGCGACGTCCTTGATCCCAAGAACGAGGGCAAGAGCTGATGACCATGCCCCTTCTCGAAGTCGAAAATCTTCGCGTTTCCTTCCCGACCCACTCCGGCCGCGTCGAAGTGGTGAAGGGCCTCTCCTTCACGCTCGGTCGCGAGCGTCTGGGCATTGTGGGTGAAAGCGGCTCCGGCAAATCCATGACCGGCCGCTCGATCCTCAAACTCATCCGCAAGCCAGGCGAGGTCACCGCCGACAAGCTCAGCTTTGATGGCATCGACATTCTCGCCCAGAGCGAAAAGCAGATGCGCTCGATCCGCGGCGCCCGCATTTCCATGGTGATGCAGGACCCCAAATTCTCGCTCAATCCGGTCATGACGGTGGGCGCGCAGATCGCCGAGGCCCTGGTGACCCACCAGAAACTGCCGCGCCGCGACGTGCAGGCCCGCGTGCTAGAAATGCTGCGTGCCGTCCGCATCAACGATCCCCAGCGCGTCGCCACACTCTACCCGCATGAAGTTTCGGGCGGCATGGGCCAGCGCATCATGATTGCCATGATGCTGATCCCGGAGCCTGAATTGCTGATCGCCGACGAACCGACCTCGGCGCTCGACGTCTCCGTCCAGGCGCAGGTGCTCGACATCATCGACGACCTCGTCACCCGCAAGGGCATGGGGCTCATCCTCATCAGCCACGATCTGGCTCTGGTCAGTCGTTATTGCGACCGCGTGCTGGTGATGAATTCGGGCCGCGTGGTCGAAGAATGCGCCGCCGGTGAGCTAGACAAGGCGCAGCATCCCTATACGCGGGGCCTGCTCGCAGCCATGCCCGTCATCGATGAAATAAGAGAAGAACTGCCGGTGCTCGACCGGACACAATGGGCCGGCACATGATCGCCATCGACCTCAAGAATCTCGACATCTCCTATGGCGACACCAAGGTCGTCCATGATGTCACCCTGTCCATTCCCGAGGGCGAGAGCTTTGCCCTTGTCGGGGAAAGTGGCTCGGGCAAATCCACCATTTTGCGCGCCATTGCCGGCCTTGCGCCGGACTGGACGGGCGAGATTTCCGTCCTTGGCCAGCCCCGGAGCCACCGGATCGACCGGGCTGTCTCGCGCCAGGTCCAGATGGTGTTCCAGGACCCCTATGGCTCGCTCCACCCGCGAAAAACCATCGATGCTGCCCTCACCGAACCGCTGGCCATCCATGGCATCGGCAATCGTGGCGAACGGGTCGACGCCGTCCTGCGCTCGGTTGGTCTCGACCAGCGCTTCCGCTTCCGCTTCCCCCATCAGCTCTCGGGCGGCCAGCGCCAGCGCGTCGCCATCGCCCGCGCGCTGATGCTCGAACCCAAGGTGCTGCTGCTCGACGAACCGACTTCGGCGCTCGACGTGTCGGTGCAGGCCGAAATCCTCAATCTCTTAAAACGCCTCCGCCGCGAGCAGAATCTCACCTATCTCATGGTGACGCACAATCTGCCCGTCGTCAGCTTCCTCTGCGATCGCCTTGCCGTCATGCGCCATGGCCGCATCGTTGAAGTCGCCGACGTCGCCCAGCTCAAGGCCGGCCAACTCAACGAGCCCTATTCGATGGAACTGCTCGCCGCCACTGAAGGCGGCTAGGGCCCAAGGCTGCCGCTATCTCCCCTCGCGGGGAGTGTTGGGGAGGAGAAACCGGCTCGGCCCAACGAGCCTCCGCATCTACCAGACCAAGGACTACCCTCAATGACTGACCACCAGGCCGCCCTCGCCACTTTCGACGTGGCAATCGCCAAGGCCAAGAGTGCCGAGCAGGCCTTCTCCGCCCTCCAGAACCTCGTCCAGGCCACTGTCGGCGCCAAGCTTTTCACTGTCATGCAAGTCGATATGGCCGCCGAGCTGTCGCGCCGCGCCTATACCAGCGACCCCGCCAATTACCCGGCCTCGGGCACCAAGCCGCTCAATTACGGCCCCTGGTTCGACGTCGTGCACGGCCGCCGCGAATATTTCGTCACCAACACCATCGAAGACATCGCCAAGGTGTTCTTCGACCATGAGCTGATCAATTCGCTCGGCTGCCAGTCGGTCGTCAATATGCCAGTGATTGTCGGCGACGTGCTGGTTGGCACCGTCAACATGCTCGATGTCACCGACTATTACACGCCTGAGCGCGTCCAGCAGATCCGCGACCTCATTTCGATCCCGGCCAAGCTCGCCATGCTGGTCGCGCTGCGCGCCTGAGTTTTTGGGTTCTTGGAAGAGTGCTTTCGCCATCTCATGGAGAGAGCGCACTCTGGGCGCCTACCGGGTCACCTATCGCCACCGTGTCATCGCGGAAATTAACAGTCCAAACTCGATGCGTCCCTCCCCCTATCAGGGGGAGGTTAGGTGGGTGTACCGCGCCGCCCGTCAAAAAGAAAAGGGCGGGAGAAACCCCCGCCCCATCCGTTCCCGTTAACCCGCTTCGGCCATCAGGCTGGCATTTCCGCCAGCTGCCGTCGTGTCGATGCAGACCTGGCGCTCCAACTGCAGGCGGGCGACATCGCCCGGGCCGGTCAGCAGCGGCAGGATAGCGCCATCGCGCGCGGCCAGCGCCTTGCGGATCTGCACCAGCTCCTCGCCTTCGCCAAAGAACGCCACCGCCTCGAACGTCGTGGCATTTGCCAGCATCTCAAGATCCACCGGCACAACCAGCGGCACGCAACCGGCCGTCTCTGCCATACGTCGCTGGGTCACCAGATCCTGTCCGCTCGGTCCCAGGCACAGCACGGTTCCGCGCGGCGCGACATGGAGCACATTGCTCTCGCCGGTCGGTCCGGGCAGCGTCAGCGCAGCGGATTGCAAATCCGCATACCCTGTGGTGAAGCGCGGCAGATAGTGCGGCCCGCCCGCCTTGGGCCCAGTGCCCGACAGGCCCTCGCCACCAAATGGCTGGCTGCCCACCACCGCACCGATCTGGTTGCGATTGATGTAGATATTGCCAGCGTGGACCGAGGCGGAGACCTTCTTAACCCGGCTCGAAATGCGAGTGTGCATGCCAAAGGTCAGGCCATAGCCCGAGGCGTTGATCGCGGCGATCACCTTGTCGATCTCATCGGCCTTGAAGGTCGCCACATGCAGCACCGGCCCGAAGATTTCCTCCGGGATATCCTCTACGCCATTCACCTTGAGCACAGTCGGGGCGACGAAATTGCCCTTGGCCGGCGTCTTGAGCGCGTGAATCACCTTTGCCGCATTAACGCGCAGATAGGTCTCGATCTTTTCGCGCGCCGGCTGATCGATGATGGGGCCGATATCGGTGGCGAGGTCCCAGGGATTGCCCAGCGTCAGCTCGTCCATCGCACCCTTGAGCATGGTCAGCGTCCGCTCGGCCGCGTCTTCCTGCACATAGAGCACGCGCAGCGCCGAACAGCGCTGGCCGGCCGACTGGAAAGCGGACGCAAGGATATCGCGCACCGCCTGCTCGGGCAGCGCTGTCGAATCAACGATCATCGCATTGAGCCCGCCCGTCTCGGCGATCAGCGGGGCCTTGGGGTCGAGGTTGTCCGCCATGGCGCGGTCGATGCGATGCGCTGTCGGCAGCGAGCCGGTGAACGCGACGCCGGCAATCCGGCTGTCCGAGGTCAAGGCCGTGCCCACATCCGGGCCACCCGGCACCAGATGGATGGCGTCGGCAGCAATCCCCGCTTCATGCATCAGCTGCACCGCCCGGAAGGCGATCAACGGCGTCTGCGGGGCGGGCTTGGCAACCACGCCATTGCCGGTCACCAGCGCAGCAGCGATCTGGCCGGTAAAGATGGCCAGCGGGAAATTCCACGGCGAGATCGCCGCAAACACACCCCGCGGCGCGCCCAGTTCACCCTCTTCGGCCTGCGCCGCGTAGTAGCGCAGGAAGTCGACAGCCTCGCGCACTTCCGCCACAGCGTCCGACCAGCTCTTGCCAGCCTCGCGCGCCAATAGCGCAAACAACTCGGCGCGATGGGCTTCATAGAGATCGGCGGTCTTGCGCAGCGCTGCGGCGCGGCTTGCCACGGGCGTCCAGGCCCAGTTGGACGCCGCCGCAGCCCCGATCGCTGCACCGACCTCTTCGACCGTCGCGGCAACGACGTGACCGACGACATCGTCGGGATCGGCCGGATTGATCACCGCGGCCGCAGAACCAGCGACCTCGCCCTCTCCGGCCGAAGCCGGGATCGTGGTCGCCAGCCATTTATGCGTGCGGAATTTTGCCCGCTCCGCGTCGACAGCACCGAGCGCTACCGGGTCGGTGATATCGAGGCCAGCCGAATTGTCCCGCCCGCCAAAAATGTCCTTGGGCAACGGAATGGCCGGGTTGGCAAAGCTCTCCAGTGCCAGCAGCTTGCCGATCGGGTCCTCGGCGACCTGTGCGGCCGGGATATCCTCGTCGGCAATCTGATAGACGAACGAGCCATTGGCGCCGTTTTCGAGCAGACGGCGCACCAGATAGGCCAAGAGGTCCTTATGCGCACCGACCGGCGCATAGATACGCGTGCGGGTCGAATGATTGGTGCGCAGCACTTCATGCAGCCGCTCGCCCATGCCGTGGAGGCGCTGGAACTCGTAGCTGTCGTTGAACCGCCCGGCTTCGGCGGCCAGATGCAGCACTGCCGCCGCCGTATGGGCGTTGTGCGAGGCAAACTGCGGGTAGATGCGCTTGCAGGTAAAGAGCTTTCGCGCCGCCGCAATGTAGCTGACGTCGGTGGTCGCCTTGCGGGTATAGACCGGGAAGTCGTCGAGCCCGAGCACCTGCGCGCGCTTGACCTCGGCATCCCAATAGGCGCCCTTGACCAGGCGCACCATGATCTTGCGATCGAGCTTTTCCGCAATGGCTTCCAGCCAGTCGATCAGCGGCAGGACACGCTTGCCATAGGCCTGCACCACCACGCCAAAACCGTCCCAGCCAGCGAGTTCCGGCGTTGCCAGAACGGCCTCGATGATTTCCATCGAGAGATCGAGGCGGTCGGCTTCTTCGGCGTCGATATTGAAGCCCATATTGGCGGCGCGAGCCGCCAGCGCCAGCTTTCGCGTCGAGTCCACCAGTTCAGTAAGAACCCGTTCGCGCTTGGCGAATTCATAGCGCGGATGCAGCGCCGAGAGTTTTACCGAAATGCCCGGATTGTCGCGCACGGCATCAGAGGTGCAGTGCGGCGCAAGGCTCGCGATGGCGCTGGCATAGCTCTCGAAATAGCGCTCGGCGTCCTCACTGGTGCGGGCGGCCTCGCCCAGCATGTCGTAGGAATAGCGATAACCCAGTGCCTCGGGCTTCCTGGCATTGCTGATGGCTTCATCAATAGTGCGGCCAAAGACGAACTGGCTGCCCAGCACGCGCATCGCCTGCGCAACGGCAGTGCGGATCACGGGCTCGCCCAGACGGGCGATGGCGCGGTGCAGCGCGTTCTTGGGGCCGACTTCCGGATCACCCAGAACATCTGCCGTCAGGCTGAGCGCCCAGGACGAGAAATTGACCAGCTGGTTGGACGAACCGCCAAAATGGCTGGCCCAGTCCGAACCGCCCACCTTGTCATGGATCAGCGCATCGACGGTCTCGGCATCCGGCACGCGCAGCAGCGCCTCGGCCAGCGACATCAGCGCCACGCCCTCATCGGTCGCGAGCCCATATTCGGCCAGGAAGCTCTCCATCAGCCCGAGCTTGTTGCCACTGCGGACCGTGGTCACCAGCTGCTCGGCATGGCCCGAGACGGCGCGGCGCTGCGCCTCGTCGAGGCCCGTCGCCTCGATGAGCTGGGGCACCAGCTGGTTTTCATCTGCATAGATGCGGGCGCGCATTTCCCCGCGGATGGCGTCGATATCGGTCATGGACATCACTCAAAAATCGTTGCCAGCAGATATGCCAGACCTCTCACAGGCGTTTCGCCTGATCATCTGGGACAGCGCCATCAATGCTGGTAATATGGCGGCCTCTCTTAGGCGAAACGACCATGAAAACCATCACCCACGAGACTTTGGACCAGATCGATCGTCGTATCCTCGATGAGCTCTCCCGCGATGGTCGCCTCAGCATAGCCGAGTTGAGCCGGCGGGTGAATTTATCCAAGACGCCCTGCCAGGCCCGCATCAAGCGGCTCGAGGCAGAAGGCTATATTCTGGGCTATCGCGCCGTCATCGATCCCGAGCGCCTTGGCCTGCCCCATGTCGCCTTTGTCGAGGTCAAGCTCTCCGACACCCGCAAGGCCGCGCTCGCCGCCTTCAACAAGGCCGTCCGCGCCCTCCCCGAGGTCGAGCAGGCCCACATGATCGCCTCGAGCTTCGATTATCTCTTAAAAGTCCGCACCAAAGACATCGCCGCCTATCGCGAAGTGCTGGGCGAAAAGATCTCCGCCCTGCCCCACGTCGCCCACACCTCCACCCACGTCTCGATGGAATCGGTCAAGGACCACGCGGAGTAGGGTTTGGGGGATCCCCCCCTAACCTATCGCGTTTGCCGCGATATTTATGAACCACCGGCAGATCTTTCCCCCTATCGGGGGGAGGCTAGGAGCGGGTATCCCCCCAGCAAGATTTTACCCAAACCCGCCGAACTTCGCATTCCCCGCCTTTGTTGCCGCGCGACGGCAATGCTATTGCCAGCGCCATGTCCCGCCTTGCCCGTTTCCTGCCCAATCTTGTCCCCGTCAGCCATCGCGAGAGGCTGCGCGCCTCCATTGGCGCCTTTATCGGCCTGCTGGCCACCGCGGCTCTGACGACACTGGCGCTGGGCAATGGCCCGGACTGGCCGCTGCTGATGGCGCCCATCGGCGCTTCGGCCGTGCTGCTTTTTGCCGTGCCGGCCAGCCCGCTGGCTCAACCCTGGTCCATCCTCGGCGGCAATTGCCTGGCTGCCATAGTCGGGGTCACCTGCGCGCAGTGGATCGGCGATGTGCCGCTTGCAGCGGCGCTGGCCGTCTCAGTCAGCATCGGGCTGATGCTGACTTTCAAATGCCTCCACCCGCCCAGCGGCGCCGTTGCGCTGACCGCGGTCATCGGCGGCCCGGCCATCACAGACCTCGGCTATGTCTTCGTCGCCTGGCCGGTCGCGGTCAATTCGCTACTGCTGCTTGCCATTGCGGTCGCCTTCAACCGGCTGACCGGCAAGGACTATCCGCACCGCCCGGCCGTCACCGCGCGTGCCGGTTCGGAGACCGCCCCTCAAGCGCTCAGCCTCGGCGTTACCGTCTCTGATCTCGAAAAGGCCATCGCCCAGCGCGACGAAGTGGTCAGCGTCGACCCCGTGGATCTGGGGGATGTCCTGCAGCGCGCCGAGATCATCGCCTTTGCGCGCCGCTCGGGCGACATCACCGCCGCAGCGATCATGACACGCGCGGTCACCACCATCGCCCCCGGCACATCGTTGCGCGTCGCGCTGCGCCTCCTCCGCAGGGAAGGCATCAAGGCCCTTCCCGTGATCGACGACGCCAGACGCGTGGTCGGCATTCTCACCCAGACCGATCTTCTCGACAAAGCCGATTGGGGCCCGAGCGCCAGTGCCAGCCGCTTTCTGCCCCGCGCTGATCGCCCCTTGCGCGGCAGGGTGCGCGATGTGATGACGCCCCTTGTCTCCACCATCCCCGCCGCCATGCCGCTGGCCATGGTCATCCAGCTCATGCTGCGCAGCGGCCACCACCATCTGCCCGTTGTCACCGACAACGGCACGCTGGCCGGCATTGTGACCCAGACCGATGTGGTCTCCGCCCTTTTCCATGCCAATGCGGTCGATATCGCCGAGGCGAGCTAGCGCACCTCTATCTTTAACCAAGCCTGGAGGTCGCGCTTGCCGCCGCCCACGATCCCGCTAACACGGGTCCGTGATCGCTTCCCAATGGCCCTGAATGCGATCAGCAAGGTGAGGAAAGCCTAAGAATTGAACTTGTATTACAAGCGCTGAAAAAATAGGCTCTTCTCCGCAGGGACATCACTATCAGCTTGCCCAACTTTCCCCGGTTTGGGCAAAAGGAACTCGAAAAATGTCAAGGTTCGTCGCCACCACTCTCGCGCTTGGTCTCGCCGCCACAGCCGCATTCGCAACGCCCGCTTTCGCTCAGACCAAGACCCTCACCATCTCCTGGTGGGGCTTTAACGGCGAAAAGCTTGAATCCATCGTCTTGGCTCCCTTCCGCGAACAGTGCGGCTGCGAGATCCAGTTCGAAACCGGCAATAATGGCGAGCGCCTGAACAAGCTGCAGATCCGCAACGGCGCCGGTGTCGACGTTGCCTATTTCTCCGACAGCTTCAGCCAGCAGGGCATCGATCTGGGCGTGTTCCAGAAGATCGATCCGTCCAAGATCCCCAACCTTGAAGGCATCTACGACCTCGCCAAGGATCCTCAGGGCGGCTACGGCCCGGCCTACACGATCGGCCGCGTGGGCGTCGTCTATGACAGCGAAAAGATCGCCTCCCCGATCACCTCGTGGAACGATCTCTGGCGCGACGACCTCGCCTCCTCGCTCTCGCTCCCCGGCATCACCACCACGGCTGGCCCGATGGTCGTGATGAAGGCCGGCGATCATGAAGGCGTCGACGCATTCGAGAACGCCGATGCCGCCTTTGCCGGCGTTGAAGCGCTCAAGCCGAACGTGGTCAAGAACTACAATACCGGCTCGGAGATGATTAACCTCTTCTCGACTGGCGAGATCACCGCCGCCATCGCGCAGGACTTCACCCTGGGCCAGATCCAGGCTGCGGTTCCCTCCGTCGTCTGGGCAGATCTCGAGGAAGGCTCCATCGCCACGCTCAACACGGTGAACATTCCGAAGGGCGCTGCCGAACCCGAGCTGGCTCACGAGTTCATCAACTTCATCCTCTCCACCGAAATCCAGCAGCAGCTGGCCGAACAGGGCGTCGATGCTCCCGTGGTCAAGTCCGTCACGCTCACGCCCGAGCAGGCTTCGCTCTGGACCTACGGCGCCGACGTGATCGATGGCCTGCAGCGTATCGACTACGCCAAGATGAACGCCGCCAAGGGCGGCTGGGTTGATCGCTGGAACGAAATCTTCGGCATGTAAGATTTGATCGGGGGCGTGGCGGTTATCGTCACGCCCCTTTTCGCTACGCCATCTGCTCTCCCGGCATCGCCGGCGCCCGATTGCAGAGCTGCGCGCCTGTCGCTACCGTAACAAGGGTGTGACGATTAGGCACTGAGCCAGCCGCTTTCTGCCATTTCCGAGCGGGTGCGACTTCTGTAGTACACCGCAATTCCGTTAAGTTCCTGCCCGGCAGGAAAGAGGCCCCGCCATTGGCGGGCGCACCGTCATTGTGAAGGCGAAAATATGAAACGCTTCGCAGGCTGGACGCTGGCATCGCCGGCAACCCTGTTGGTCCTCCTGGGCCTTGTGGTCCCTGTTGCCGCTACCATCTACACCACGTTCGGCACGCCGGGTGGCCCGCTCGCCACCTACCAGGCCTTCTTCGGCAGCAATTTCCGCCGCACCGTGCTGATCCGGACCATCAACGTCTCGCTGATTGTCACCGCCATTGCGCTCGTGGTCGGGTTCATCACCGCCTATGTGGTGTCGCGCGCGCCGGGCTGGCTCAAATCCATCCTGATCATCGCCGCCGTCTTCCCGCTGCTGACCGGCGTCGTGGTCCGCTCCTTTGCCTGGCTCATCATCCTGGGCAAGAACGGCATTCTCAATACCACCCTCGTCAATCTCGGCATAATCACCGAGCCGCTGCAAATGCTCTACACCCAGGGCTCGGTCATCGTGGCCATGGTCTATCTCTTCGTGCCGCTGATGATCCTGACGCTGGTCGGCGTGCTCGAAGCCATCCCGGACGACCTCATCCAGGCCTCGGCCTCGCTCGGCGCAAAGCCGTCGGCGACCTTCACCCAGGTCATCCTGCCGCTCGCCGTGCCCGGTCTCATCGTCGGCGCCGTGCTGGTGTTCACCGGCAGCTTCACATCCTACGCCACGCCACAGCTTCTCGGCGGCGAACAGGTGATGATGATGGGCACCCTCATGTACCAGCAGGCCATGGTCACCTTTGACTGGGTCAGCGCTTCCACCATCGCGGCCATCATGGTGGTCTTCACGATCGCCATCGTCATGGCGATGAACGCAGCGGCACGCCGCCTCAACCCGATGACCGTCTGATGCCAACCAAACTCCATCCCGCACTGATCGGCTTTACCGTCCTCGTCTTCTTCTTCCTGGTCGGGCCGCTCGTCATCGTCCTCGGCTCGGCGCTGAGCGACACCACCTTCCTCACCTTCCCGCCGCAGGGACTGAGCCTGAGGTGGTTCGAGAACATCTTTGCCATCGACGCCTTCCGGCGCACGATCACCACGAGCCTGCAGGTGGCCTTCATCGCCACCTTCGTGGCGCTGCTGATCGGCATTCCGGCCTCCTACGCCATGAGCCGCTATCGCATCCAGCTTCCGGGTTGGCTGTCGACGCTCTTCGTGCTGCCGGTTCTGGTGCCTGAACTGGTGCTGGGTTTCTCGCTTCTGAAAAACCTTGCCTTCCAGTTCAATGCGCCGATCTTCATCTCGCTGATCATCGGGCACACGATCCTCATCCTGCCCTATGTGATCCGGGTCATTTCGGCCTCGCTCGCCTCCTTCGATTTCTCCATCGAGGAAGCCGCGATCAGCCTGGGCTCGCCGCCGCTGAAGACCTTCTTCACCGTGCTGCTGCCCAATGTCCGCTCGGGCGTCATCGCCGCGTTCATCCTGGCCTTCATCACCTCGATCAACGATGTGTCGATCTCGATCTTCCTCACCGGACCGGGCATTTCCACCCTGCCTATCCAGCTGCTTGCTCATATGGAGCAATTCTTCGATCCCACCGTGGCTTCGGTTTCGGTTCTGCTCATGGTGCTCACCGTGGCCGTGATGGCCATTGTCGAGCGCACACTGGGCCTCACCTTCCTTGCCAAATAGAGGTCTCGCCGTGACCAAGCCCCTTTCCATCCGCAACATCACCGCCCACTACGGCCAGACCAAGGTTCTCGAAGACCTCTCGCTCGATATCGCAGAGGGCGAACTGGTCTCCCTGCTCGGCGCCTCGGGCTGCGGCAAGACCACCACCCTCCGCCTCGTCGCCGGCTTCCTGCAGCCGACCTCCGGCACGATCACGCTCGGGGGCAAGGACCTCACCCGCCTGCCCGCCCACCAGCGCGATATCGGCCTCGTCTTCCAGAACTACGCGCTCTTCCCGCACCTGACCGTTGCCGACAATGTCGGCTTCGGTCTCAAGCAGCGCGGCGTCTCCGGCGAAGCCAAGACCAAGCGCGTCACCGCCATGCTCGAGCGCGTCGGCCTCGCCCATCTGGCCGAGCGCCTGCCCGGCGCCCTCTCGGGTGGCCAGAAGCAGCGCGTGGCACTCGCCCGCGCCCTCGTCATCGAGCCACCGCTGCTGATGTTCGATGAGCCGCTGTCGAACCTCGACGCCAAGCTGCGCATCGACATGCGTGTCGAAATCCGCCAACTGCAGCGCGCCAATGGCACCACTTCGGTCTATGTGACCCACGATCAGGAAGAAGCCTTCTCGATCTCCGATCGCGTCGCCATCATGCATGCCGGCAAGATCATGCAGCTCGACACGCCGGAAAATCTCTACCAGCGTCCGGCCAATGCCTTCGTCGCCCGCTTCGTCGGCTTTGAAAACCTCGTGCCGATGAAGGTCGTCGCCCGCGACGGCGCCAAGGTCACGGCGGAAGCTGCCGGTGGCGTCCGCCTCACGCTCAGCCTCGAGCATTATGGCGCCATCCCCGGTGAGTTCGTGCTTGCCTGCCGCGCCGATGGCCTTGCCGTCACCGACGACATGGCCGCCGAAGGCATTCCGGCAAAACTGGGCCTCCGCACCTATCTCGGCCGCGCCTACCAGTACCAGGCCGAAACCGAAGCCGGCGCCCTCCTCGCTAACTGCCCCCTCACCCGCATCCTCGAGCCCGGCGCCAACGCCAAGCTCGTCCCCGTCCCCGAGCAGTGCACTATTCTGGCGGTGGAGTGAGAAGGGTAACCTTCACCACCTTTCAAGATGTCTCAGTCGTCTCCCTCCCCCTTGCGGGGAGGGATCAAGGGTGGGGGGGTGAGAGCCCCAATATCCGGGCTTCCAACACCCCCTCCCACCCTCCCCCGTCAAGGGGGAGGTGCCGGCCGGTGGGTGTAGCTCTATAGTGCCCCAATGAGATTTGTCAGGGCCGTCATTTGGGGTCCGACCGCACCAAGCACTCGATGCGCCACCTCCCCCTTGAAGGGGGAGGCTAGGTGGGGGTGACCGAGAGCCCCAATCTCTCCATACACGCACGATCTGCCCGAGGGACCAATCATGACCAGCATCCTCACCAACGCCCAGCTCATTACCATGGACGACGCCCTCACCGTCCACGAACGCGGCTGGCTGCAGATCGATGACGACATCATCACCGCCCTCGGCTCGGGCACGCCGCCCTCCATTCCCGGCGCCGAGACCATCGACTGCAATGGCGACTTCGTCATGCCCGGCATGGTCAACACCCATTGCCACATGGGTATGTCGGTGTTCCGCGGTCTTGGCGAGGATGTCGATGACCGGCTCTATCGCTACATCCTGCCGCTCGAGCGCAAATTTGTTTCCCCCGAAATGGTGCGCGCCGGCTCGGCCCTTTCTGCACTCGAAATGATCCAGGGCGGCGTCACCACTGTCGCCGACATGTATTATTTCGAAACCGAAGTGGGTGATGTCTGCGCCGAGGCAGGCCTCCGCGCCATTGTCGGGCAGACGCTGGCCGATTTCGCCCCGCCGGACCACACCAATTTCGACGAAGGGTTTGCCCGCGTCGAAGAACTGGTCGACCGCTATACCGGCCACAAGCTCGTCACCCCCTCGATCGCCCCCCACGCGCCCTATTCCACCGGCCGGGATGTCATGGCCCGCATCGCCCAATGGTCCGCCGACCACCCGGACGTGCCGGTCCAGATGCATCTGGCCGAATCCACCCTCGAGGTGAATTGGGCGCTTGAGAACCACGGCAAATCCACCGTCGCCGTGACCGCGGAAGCGGGGCTGCTCAAACCCAATCTCATCTGCGCCCACTGCCTGCAGCTCGACGATGCCGACATCACCATGATGTCCGAGCATCAGGTCTGCGTGGCCACCAATCCCCGCTCCAATGGCAAGGCCGGTCGCGGCATTGCCCCGGTCGAAAAGATGCGCAATGCCGGCCTGCCCGTCGGCCTTGGCAGCGACGGGGCCATGAGCGGCAACACGCTCGACCTCTTCAGCCAGTTCGCCCCCGTCTCGATGTTCGCAAAACTCCTCGCCGGCTCGCGCAAGCCGCTGCCCGCCGTCGAGATCATCCGGATGGCGACCATCGAAGGCGCGCGCGTCCTCGGGCTAAACCTCAAGACCGGCTCGCTCGAGCCCGGCAAGCAGGCCGACCTCATCCGCATCAGCCTCGATGCGCCCCGCCTGCACCCGATCTACGATCCCTATTCGGCCCTCGTCTTTGCCGCCATGCCCACCGACGTCACCGATACGATGGTTGCAGGCCGATGGCTCATGCGCGACCGTAGGGTACAGACACTCGAAAGCCGCCGCGTCGTGGCCGATGCCCTGCAGATTGCCGGGCAATTCAAATCCGAAATGCGGGACATCGATCAACGCGCCTGAACAGGCACACCAGCGTGGAAAACAGCACCATGACAAGACGCGTCATCATCGACACGGACCCAGGCCTCGACGACGCCGTTGCCATTCTCTTTGCGCTCGCCAGCGGACGGTTCGAAGTCCTTGGTCTGACCACCGTGGCCGGCAATATCGGCCTCGAACGCAGCACGAAGAATGCCGGCGGCCTGCTCGCCGCCATGGGGCGCTCGGACATCCCGCTCCATTCCGGTGCCGACGCGCCGCTCCTGCGTGACAATATCGACGCCATCGTCGTCCATGGCGATGACGGGTTGCGCGGCGTCACCCTGCCCCCGCCGGCCGCTCCCATCGACACTAATGCCGTGGAATGGCTGGCCGAAACGCTGCGCCGCGAACCCTCGGGCTCGATCGACATCCTGGCCCTTGGGCCCCTCACCAATATCGCCCGGCTGATTGATGAGCACCCCGACGCCGCCCAGCGCATCGGCCATCTCATCGCCATGGGCGGCACGATCGACGAGCCCGGCAATTCCGGCCCGGGCTCGGAGTTCAACTTCGCCAGCGATCCCGAGGCCGTGGCCCTGGTGCTGCATTCCGATATCCGCACCACGATCGTTCCGCTAGACGTGACCCGCCGGGTCCGCGCCGATCGCGACTATGTGGAAGCCCTGCGCACCAGCCCGGCCGGCAATATCGCCGCCGACATGCTGATGGCCTATCTCCAGGACGACAAGCGCAGCCGCCCCCTGCACGACCCCTGTGTCATGCTCCTCGCCGTCGCGCCAGACCTCTTCGGGATCGACTTCCTGCGCCTCTCGGTCAATCTCGGCGACGGTGCCGATGCCGGAGCGCTGACCCGCAGCGACACCGGCAGCCCCGTCAATGTCGCGATGCGTGTCGATGCACCGGCCGTGCTGGCACTTTTGGCCAGCGGCCTGCGCTAGAGCGTTTCCAGCTTTGTGGTTCGGAACCGCGACAAAACGAGAGCCTTGAGCAATTTCATCGTTTCAACGACGCGGTGAAACGCTCTAGGCCGCGAGTTCCTGTTCCACCAGGGTGGTCCAGAACCGGGCGCCGGTGGCAATGGCGTCGTCGTTGAAATCATAGCGCGTATTATGGTGCAGCGCCCCGTCCACGGCGGGGCCATTGCCCAGCCAGACATAGGCCCCGGGCACTTCCGCGCCGAAAAAAGCAAAATCATCGCCGGCCGTCGAGGGCGGGAAATCCGTCACCACGGGCCGGCCCGTGGCCGCCTGCGATGCGCGCAATGCCCGCGCCGTCGCATCGGCATCATTGACCACCGGCGGTATGCGCCGCAGGAACTCATATTCGGCCTCGATACCGAAGGTCGCGGCGATCCCGCGCGCCACGATGCCGATCTCGGTTTCCAGCTGGTTGCGCACCTCGGCCGAATAGGCCCGCGCCGTTCCGCCGACCCGCACGATATCGGGGATCACGTTGAGCGCCTTGAAGTCACCGGCTTCCAGCGCGCAGGCGCTGATCACCGCCGGCTGCAGCGGATCGACCACTCGCGCCACGATGGTGTGGATGGCCGCGAGAAAATGGCCCGCCGCCGTTACCGCATCGCGCCCCAGATGCGGCTTCGCGCCATGGGTGCCGACGCCGCGAAAAGTAACCGTCCAGCTGTCCGACGAGGCCAGCTGCGGCCCCGCAACGACAGCCATCTCGTCCGTCGCCAGCCCCGGCATGTTGTGCAGGCCATAGACCGCATCCACCGGGAATCTTTCGAAAAACCCTTCCTCCACCATAGCCTTGGCGCCGCCGCGCCCTTCTTCGGCGGGCTGGAAGATGAAATGCACTGTGCCTGAAAAATTGCGCGTCCGCGCCAGATGCCGCGCCGCCGCCAGCAGCATCACCGTATGCCCGTCATGGCCGCAGGCATGCATCACGTTTGGCGTGTTCGATTTGTAGGGCCGGTCGGCCAGCTCTGGCATGGCCAGTGCGTCCATATCCGCGCGCAGCGCAATCCGCCGCTTGCCATCGCCCACTCTCAGCGTCCCCACCACGCCGGTCTTGCCCAGCCCGCGATGGATTTCGATACCCTCCTCGGCCAGTTTTTCCGCCACGATGGCGCTGGTGCGCACTTCCTCGAAACCGAGTTCGGGGTTGGCGTGCAGATCGCGCCGCAGCGCAATCATGGCATCAAGTTCAAAGGGATCATTGCTGGCCGATTGCATAGTTCAGTCCGTCTTGGCATAGCTCGCGTCGGCGCACCTTTGCGCCCAGCAGGCCGCACAATCAAGGATTAGGCATGAGTTATGAGCCGCATGATTTCTGGCAGAGCTTTGTTCCGCCGGGCACATATGACGTTTCCCCGGCAGAGGGACATGTCGGCTTTTATCCCGCCACCCTGCCCGATGGCCGCCAATTGCCCCTGCCGCTCCGCGTCTTGCCCGGCGATGGCACTGCCGCCGTGTCCTCGCTCATTCTCAATCAGGCGAGCTTTGCCGTCGAGGACGGCCTCGCCGGGGCGCTGGCCGACCTGCTCCGCCCGCTGGCGCCCGAAATCATCATCGGCGTGCCGACGCTCGGCCTGCCCCTGGCGTCCAACGTCGCCCGCCGCCTCGGCCATACCCGCATGGTCCCGCTCGGCACCTCGCGAAAATTCTGGTACCGCGACGAACTCTCCGAGCCGCTGAAATCGATCACCAGCCCCGGCGCAGGCAAGACCATCTATATCGATCCGCGCATGCTGCCCCTGCTCGAAGGCCGGCGGATCGCAGTTATCGACGATGTCATCAGCACCGGCCAGTCCATGGAGGCGGTGCTGCGCCTGCTCGGCCATGCCGGCATCACGCCCATCGCCATTGGTTGCGCCATGCTGCAGGGCTCGGCCTGGCGGTCGGCCTTGACCCCCTGGCTCGACCGCATCATTGCCCCGCTGGCCACCCCGCGCTTCCACAAAACGGCCGGGGATCGCTGGCTGCCCGACGAAAATACTTGAGAAAAATCATTAGGGTAAACAATTTGCCCGCAGCATTGGCGGGCATTTTCTTCGATATTTCAGTACCCCCGGCGAAACAGAGTTTCTGACCCCTTAAACGGGTCGATAAAATTGCGCCGCGCGTTCCAACCGACCCTGAATTCCTGATCGATATCACCAGACCCAGGCAAGAATGCTTTGGGGTGATGTCAATCATGTCGGCAGTAGACCGCGTCCTCTCTTCGGGTACCAAGTACATCGACGACCTCCTGACCAGCCGCAAATGGGCAGGCGAGGCCATCTCCTTCGGGTTTTCCCAGTCCGCATCGGTTTATGCGACCAGCTATGGCCGCGGCGAAAACAAGAGCTTTGCCGCCCTCCACAGCGGGCAACAGAAAGCCGCGCTCGATGCCTTCGCGATGTGGAACGAGCTGATCGCGCTCGACCTCGTCCAGACCAACGCCAACACTGCCGAAATCCGCATGGGCGTCTCGACCATGCCGAGCACGGCCTGGGCCTACACCCCGTCCGAAACCACCCAGGCCGGTGATGTCTGGCTGGGCACGACCTATCTCGCTTCACCCGCCAAGGGAAATTACGCCTATCTCACCATCATGCACGAGATCGGCCATGCGCTCGGCCTGGCGCATCCGCATGAGGCGAACACGCTGTCGGCCTCCGGCGCCGCGCCCGATGATGGTCTGTGCCCCTGCTGCGCCGGCGCGCTCCATGGCCAGATCAGCGGCGCCCAGTCCGTGCCCTCTGCCGCCACCGCCTCGGTTATCGACGCCATGGCGCACACCATCATGAGCTACCGCTCCTATGAGGGCCAGTCGGTCTCGGTCGGCTACACCAACGAGACCTATGGCTATGCCCAGACCCCGATGGTGCGCGATATCGCCGCCATCCAGTATCTCTACGGCGCCAATTACAACACCCGCGCCGGGGACACCGTCTATCGCTGGAGCGAATCCACCGGCGAGAAATTCATCAATGGCGTCGGCCAGGGCGCTCCGGGCAGCAACAAGGTCTTTGAAGCCATCTGGGATGGCGGCGGCCGCGACACCTTCGATTTCTCCGAATATTCGACCGATCTCCGGATCGATCTCACGCCCGGCGGCTGGTCGAGCTTCGGCAATAGCCAGCGCGCCAATCTGGGCAATGGCCAGGTGGCCCCCGGCAATGTCGCCGTCGCCCTGCTGCATGAAAACAACCCGCTCGCCCTCATCGAGAACGCCATTGGCGGTCGCGGCAACGATGTGATCATCGGCAATGGCGCCGACAGCGTCCTCGTCGGTGGCGCCGGCAATGACACGCTCAATGGCGGCGCAGGTCGCAATCTCCTCGTCGGCGACAGCATCGGCAAGGAACTCTCGCTGATCGGCCTCAACATCCGCGACTTCATCTCCGTCACCCTGCCGACACCCCCAGCCCAGGCGGGCAACGACATCCTGATCGGCGGCGAACACAACGACATCTTCATCCCCGGCTTCGGCCGCAACGAGGTTCGCGGCGGCGCGGGCACCGATACGCTCGTGCTCGATTTGTCGCTCAAGGCGCTCAAGATCTCGGGCGACCCCAATGGGGTGATGAACATCGTCCATGACGGCGGCAGCGTTGCCCTCAGCGGCGTCGAAATCCTTGCGGTCAAGGATGGCATCTTCTCGCTGGTCGGCCCGATTGCCGAACTGGGCGACCGCCAGTTCGTCGACGAAATCACCCTGCTCTATCGCGCCGGCCTCGGCCGCGACCTCGACGCGGGTGGTCTCGATTTCTGGTTCTCGGCCCGTTCGAACGGCACCGATCTCGACCGCATGGCCCTCAGCCTGATCGACAGCCCGGAATTCGCCGATCGCTTCGGCACCCCGGACACCATGTCCGACGACGATTTCGTCGACGTGCTCTACAAGAACGTTCTTGGCCGCGAGGGCGAGGCCGATGGCCTGGCCTATTGGCAGGACCAGATTGCCGGCGGCGCCACCCGCGCCGACCTGCTGATGTCCTTCGCCTATAGCGAAGAAAATCGCCACCTGGCCTTTGGCAACCACGAAGGCCCCGAACTCCTGGCTGTCACCTACGGCCAGTGGTCCCAGCTCTGGAGCTGACCGGCCCGAAACTCCTCCGAAAAGGCGCTTGATGAGCGCCTTTTCTATTGGACCGCCTGTCCGCTCACGGCGCTGCCTCGGGTCACCCCCGATGGAAGCCAATTGCGACATCGAAAAGCTGCCGCAGACGGGCTAACCCATCGACCGTCCGTCTCGTCCCGCGATCCTATCCCCCTGCGCCTCCCCCCTTATGGGGCGGGAATGAGGATGAGGGCTCGGTGTGCCCCTACCGCCTCCTTACCGCTCCCATAACCTCCTGCACCGCCAGCAATTCCCCGAATAAATCATACTTCTGGCGATCAATATCTGGTCCGAGAACGATATTGCCGCTAGTCTCCAGCTTTCCCGATTTTGCGAGCAGTGATCACCGATGGATGCCAGTGCCGTTTTCGCCCGTTTTGTCGCTCTAGTCGGTTCGGTTGCCGTCGCCATTCGCCATTCCGGCGATGGTCCGCGCCCACCGGCCTATGGGCTGAAACCGACCATTCCCGGGCCCAAGCCGCAGGGCTCCATCCCGACCCTCAAGATGCCGACCGCCAAGGGCTGGCAGGACGGCCGCACCCCGGTTCCCGCGCCAGGCCTCAAGGTCAATGCCTTCGCCAGGGACCTCGATCATCCGCGCCAGGTCTATATCCTGCCCAATGGCGACGTTCTCGTCGCTGAATCCATGGGCGAGTCGGGCAATCCCAAGACCGTCTTCGACCACGCCATGTCCGCGACGATGAAACGGGCCCGCGCCTCGGGCGACAGCCCCAATCGCATTATCCTCTTGCGTGACGCCGATGGCGACGGGGTGGCCGAAGTCCGCCACGTTCTGCTGGAAAACGTGCGCCAGCCCTATGGGATGGTGTTCCTCGACAACACTCTCTATGTCGGCGCCAGCGATGCCCTGCTCGCCTATCCCTATGAACTGGGCCAGACCAAGATCACCGCCCAGGGCCGCAAGCTGATGGGCATGAAGCCCGGTGGCCACTGGACGCGCAATCTCATCGCCAACAAGGACGGCACCAAGATCTATGTCGCCGTCGGCTCGCTCAGCAATATCGGCGATGCCGGCATGGAGGCCGAAATCGACCGCGCCTGCATCTTCGAATATGACATCGCGGCCGGTACGCACCGCCTCTTTGCCGGCGGCCTGCGCAATCCGGTCGGCATGGCCTTCGAACCCACCACGCAGACCCTCCACACCGTTGTCAATGAGCGCGACGGCCTCGGCGACGAGACCCCGCCGGATTACCTCACCTCGGTGGTCGATGGCGGCTTTTATGGCTGGCCCTATTGCTACTGGAACCGCACCGTCGACGATCGCGTGCCGCAGGATGCAGCCAAGGTCGCAATCGCCCTGCAACCCGACTTCGCCCTGGGCGGCCACACCGCCTCGCTCGGCCTCTGCTGGCTACCCGACGGCACACTGCCCGGCTATCCCGCCGGCATGGCCATCGGCCAGCACGGTTCGTGGAACCGCAGCAAGCTCTCCGGCTACAAGCTGACCTTTGTCGAGTTCAAGGATGGCAAGCCGGTCGGCATGCCCCGCGACATCCTCACTGGCTTCCTGACGGAAGATGAGAACTATTCCTATGGCCGCCCCGTCGGCGTCGCCCACGCCGCCGACGGCTCCGTGCTTATGGCCGACGACGTCGGCGACGTCATCTGGCGCGTCACCGGCGCCTGATCTTTTGTTTGTGGGGGGGTGGCTGCAACTCCCGATAGCTGCCCCTATCTCGCACCACCACAATGTCATCCCCGCGAAAGCGGGGACCTCCGTTAAACAGGGGTTCCCGCTTTCGCGGGAATGACACCGAGTAGGCAGAGCGTTCGGGAACCAACCCCATCAACTCCTGCGCATCCTCCCCCTGTTCAGGGGGAGGGTAGCAAAGCTGGGCCGCAAGGCCGTAGCGGCGCTGGGTTGGGGGTCATCGGTGTTGGCCCCCCCTAATTCAAAAACACCGTCACACTATCCCCGCGCCCCTCGGCATCGACCACCGAGAGCGTGACATAGCCGGGTCCGTCGGGCTGCCAGATCCCCTCTCGCGCAAAGCGCGGCCGCCCGAAAGGCGCGCCATTGGCAAAGAAGGTGAAGGGCGGCACGCCATTGCGCACTTTTACGGTGAGCGCTGCCTCCTGCCCCTCCCGCAATCCCAGATCGACATCGACGCCATCCCCAGGAAAGGCGATCTCCGGCGAGGCGATCCGCGCCACCAAATTATCGTTCGGGTGGCGAAACCGCCGCAGCGGCTCGGGCAGTTCGGTATTCGACGCAAACAGTACGCCCGGCGGCGCCTTGGGCAGCGGCGCGCGGCGATTGCGCAGCCGGTCAAAGGCTTCAAAGAGGATCGGCGCGGCCCCGGTAATCCCCGATAGTCCAGGCACCGGCGCGCCATCCGGCCGCCCGACCCAGACGCCGATCGCCGTCTTGCCGTCAAAGCCGATGGCCCAGGCATCGCGATAGCCATAGGAGGTACCGGTCTTGTAGGCGATGCGCCCCGGCGTGCCGTTCAGCGGCGGCGGCACATCGGCCAGAATATCGGCCACATACCACGCCGCTACCCGGTCGAGGACCGGCGCGGATACGCCATTGCTCTCCGGCTTGGGCTTGCCAACACCGTCCCGCAGCGTCACCGGCATTCCCCCGCGCCCGATGGCGGCATAGAGCCCGACAAGATCGCGCAGGCTGATCCCCACCCCGCCGAGCCCCACGGCAAGGCTCGGCGCCGTATCGACCGGCAGGCGTGCATCCGCATGGGCGCGCCGCAGCCGCGACACCAGCCGCGCCGGCCCCACCGCATCGAGCACCACCACGGCCGGAATATTCAGCGACTGCGTCAGCGCGTCATGGATGGTCACCGTGCCGCGATTGAAGCCGTCGAAATTGACCGGCACATAACCGCCAAAGGCCGTTGTGCGGTCCTCGATAAGGCTTTGCGGATGCGCCAGCCCCAGTTCGAACCCCAGCCCGTAGATCAGTGGTTTCAGCGTCGAGCCGGGCGACCGGATCGCCGTGGTCATGTCGACAAACCCCGCGCTTTCCGTCGCCAGCAGCCCCGCCGATCCGACAGACGCCAGAATCTCCCCGGTCTCCATATCCGCCGCAAGGATGGCCACCGAAACCTTCGGATCGATCATCCGCGCCCGCGCCGCGCCGAGCCGCTCCAGCGCCTCCTGAAGCCGCTTTTCCATGGTGAGTTGAACTGTGCGCGCCCCCGGCTGCGCTTTTCGCGCCGCCTCTGCGGTATGCGCCGCCAGCATGGGAAATTCGCGCCGCGCGATCGGGATCGGCTCGAGCTTTGCCGCCCGCGCCTCTTCTTCGGCAATGGCGTCCATGGTCACCAGCCGGTCGAGCACCATGTCCCGGCTCCGCCGCGCCGCCTCGGGGTCGCGGTCGGGCCGTCGCGCCTCGGGCGATTGCGGCAACGCCACCAGCAGGGCCGCCTCGGCCGTCGTCAACCGCGTCGGCTCCTTGCCGAAATAGGCAAGGCTCGCGGCGCGGATGCCCTCGATATTGCCGCCATAGGGCGCCAGGGTCAGGTAGAGATCGAGAATGTCGTCCTTGCCCAGTTCATCCTCGAGCCGGTCGGCATGCACCATCTGCCGCAGCTTGCCCCAGGCATTCCTGGTCGGCTGCCCCTCGATCAGCCGCGCCACCTGCATGGTGAGGGTCGAGCCACCCGACACCACCCGGCCCCCTGCGCCGACAAATTGCAGCGCCGCGCGCGCCATCGAGTTCCAGGCAATGCCCTCATGCCCGTCAAAGCCGCGATCCTCATAGGCGATCAGCATGTCGATAAAGCGCGGATCGACCTCCGCCTTGCGCACCGGCAGGCGCCAGCGGCCATCGCCGGCCGTGAACGGCCGCAGCAGGGCGCCATTGCGATCCACCACCGCGACGGAAACCGGCAATTCGGCGAGGTCCGGCGTCGCCGGCAGCTCGGCCCGGATCGTCGTCACCCAGGCGGTCAGTTGGATAACTCCGGCCAATCCCAGCGTGAACAGCACAAAGCCAAGCAGGGTCAGCCGCGCCACCCAAGGGCGCGGCTTCCTCCCCGATTTTGGCGCACTCTCGCTCATGGCCCTGCGGCGATCACCTCGACCGAGCCGGAGGCCGTGTTGGCCCGCAATTCGGGACGATACATGTCCTCCACATTGGCGCCAGGCAAGACGAACATCCCCGGCGACACGGCCCGCACCATATAGGCGGTCGTAAAAGTCTCGACCTCCGAATAGTAGCGGAAGGCGGCGACGAACTGGTCGGTGCGCGATTCCACATGGGTCGGCGTATTGAGCTTGAGCCAGTTGAAATCGGAGACGCCCTCGCCCGCGGAGAGGTTCGGGTTCTCGATCTCGAAGCCTGCCGGCAGCGGGTCGGCGATCACATATTGGCCCGATCCGAAATCGGTCGGCCGGACCGAAATCACCACCACAAGCCGCTCGTTCTGGGCGATCGGGGTCATCTCGGGATCGACGCGCGAGCCGTCGGGCAGGAAATATTCCCGCTCGATGGTGAAGCCATTGCTGGTCGCCTCAGGCGCGACGGCGGGATATCCCGTCACACTCACCTTGGCCTCGGTCGCACTGGTGCCCTCGTTGACGAGTTCGAGCGTGGTAAAACCAGTTTGCTCGAAGCGGCGGTAGACCTGCCCCGTCAGGGCCTCGCCATCGAGGGTGATCGTGCCGTCGGCCGTGCCCTGCCCCAGCGCCGCTGCCGCCAGAAGCGTCCAGCTCTCCTCCTGGGTGGAGGTGTAGCGGGCCCGGTCCAGCATTTTCGCCAGCTGGTTGGTCAGCGCCAGCAGATCGACACCCTCGGCCCTGAATTCGGCCGCCAGCGCGATCACGCCTGCGGTGTCGCGCAGCTTACTGCCATAGTCGAGCCGGTAGCGCTTGGTGTTCTCCGGCTTGCCGAGGCTCTCCACCGCCGCGGCAAAGGCCCGATTGGCGCGTGTCTTGTCCCCGTAGAGCGCCAGCGCCGCACCCAGCTGGGCCTTGGCGAGAGGCGTCGCGAAGGCGTCGAGCCGCGCCTCGAAATAATAGCGCAGATCGCCCATCGCCACCCGGCCGGCCCGCGCCAGATCGTGCAGCGCATAGGCCACATCCTCGCCGCCATTGTCGAAATCGGCTGCGTAGGAGAGCTGGTTGGCGAGGTTGTCGAGCGCCATGCTCATGGCCTCTTCGGGCACTTTGTAGCCATTGGCCTTGGCCCGCAGCAGGAAGTCGGTGACGAAGCTGTCGAGCCAGAGGTCGCCGCCATCATAGGGCCCCCAGAGCCCGAACCCGCCCGCCGATGTCTGCTTGGCGAGCACATTGGTGATCGCGTCCGCCACCACCTGGTTGAGCTTGTCGTCTTCGGCCAGCCCGATCAGGCCGGCCACTTCGTTGAGGTAGAGCAGCGGCAGCGCCCGGCTCGAAACCTGTTCGGCGCAGCCATAGGGATAGCGGTCGAGCGACATCAGCAGGCCCGGCACGTCGAGTCGCGCCAGCGGGCCGACCGCAAGGGTCATCGTGCCGGTATCGGCGAGCAGGTCTTCAAAGCTCTCGACCCCGAGTTCGATCCGCTCGCCGGGCCCGATGGGAACGAGACGGCTCCGCGTCACCTGCGCGCTCACCGGGCGCACGCCCAGCAAGAGTTCCTTGGTCTGTTCCAGCCCGCCCGGCCCGGTAATGGTCAGCACCACCGGCCAATCGCCGATCTGCATGCCATTGAGCCGGAGGTCGAGTGCCGTCCTCTCACCCTCGCCCAGCTCGATTTCCGTGCTGGAAGCGGGTGTGGAAATGCCCTCGCCGGTCGAGAGCGCAACGCCATAGCTGCCCGCTTCGCCATCGACATTGTTGATCTCGACCAAGAGGCGAGATTCATCGCCCACCCGCAGGAAGCGCGGCGGGCTCAGCGTCACGACCACCGGATCGCGCACGATGACGTCGGTCGATGCATGGCCGACGGCGCTATCGGTCCAGGCCATGGCCATGATCCGCACCGTGCCGGTAAAGTCCGGCATGTCGAAGCTGAGGCTCGCCTTGCCGTTCTCGTCCACCTCGACAATGCCCGAATGCTGGGCGACCAGCACGGTGATCGGCGGGGGCGTGCCGAGACGCGCGGTCTCGCCATCGCCGCCCGAGCGCAGTGCCCCGGCGAGCCCCTGATTGGGGTCGATCAGGGCGCCATAGAGGTCACGGATTTCCATGCCCAGCTGGCGCTGGCCGAAATAATACTCGTCCGGCGCCGGCACCTTGAAATTGGTGAGGTTGAGGATGCCGAGATCCACCGCCGCGACGGCCACATAGGCGGTCTCACCAGCGGCGACATTGCCCAGCGCCACTTCGACGGTGAAGCTTTCGCGCGGCAGTGTCACGTCCGGCGCCGAGAGGCTCACATCGAGCTTGCGCTCGCCGGGATCGATATCGGCGAAAGCCAGACCCAGCGCCCGTGATGGCATGCGCTTTTCGCTGGCGTCGGCCGGCCGGTAGAGGATGGCCGTCACATAGGCGCCCGGCCCCCAGGCCTCGGTCACCTGCAGCGGTACGGTCGTGCCCCCTTCGGGTACGTCCACCGCCTGCATTTCGATGACGCGATTGTCGATCACCATTACCAGCGCGGTGCCCGCAAATTGCGGGTCGAGCTTGAGATTGGCGGTCTCGCCGATGCGATAGGCCGGCTTGTCGAGCGCCACCTGCAGCGTGTCCGGCGTATCCGAACCGGCATCGGCATAATAATAGCCGGCGTAGAATTCATAGCTCGACGAGGTCGGGTCAGAGCCGCTGCTTTCCACCTCGAGCCGGTAGAGGCCCCAATCGACATTGGCGCCAACAATGGCCGGTTTGCCTTCGCTGGTGTCGGCTTCGCCATTGGCCACGTCACGCGTCGTGGTGATGGCTTCCCAGTTCCAGGTGCTGCCGTTGCGATACCATTGATAATTGGTCTCGATCCGCGACAGGGTCCAGTTCAGCCCCGTTTCGGCGACCGCCTCACCTTCGGGCGAAACGGCGATGATCTCGAACTCGGCCTTGCTGCCTTCGCCCAGGCCCGTCGCGTCGCTGAACACCGGCTTGATGCCGATGCGAATGCCATCAGCCAGAACCGGCCGCGTGATGCTGCGTTCCACCGAACGGCCGCTGGTATCGATCAGGCGCAGCAGGATCTGCGCTTCGAGCGGCTTGGTCGTCACCTGCGCTTCGGGCAGGGTCACCTCGGCAATGGCGTTGCCGGCCTCATCGGTCATGCCGACGAGACCAAGGGGCTCGCGACTGGTCTCGATGGCGTCGTCCAGCCGGCCGAACGTGTAGCCGGGGAATTCGGCCAGGGTCGTGCGCGGCCGCAGAATGGCATCGGCCTCGATCCGCAGATCGGGCGCGGTGGCGCCATAGAGATATTTGGCGGCGACATTGATCTCGTTGACCGCGCCGGCCTTGAATGGCCCCTCTTCCACCGGGCTTACCTCGAAGGCGAGGCGTTCGGGCTCGAAATCCTCAACAAGGAAGCTGGTGCGCGCCAGTGGTTCGGCATTGGGATCGGAATAGATGCGCAGCGTCCAGGAGCCCCTCATGGCCTCTGCCGCCATGGGCAGGGCTGCAAAATAGCCACCCGCCCCTTCGTCATTGAGCAATTGACTGCTGGCGGTGACGCCATCGGGCCGCTCGATTTCGAGCGTCAGCGGCAGGCCGGTCACGGCATTGGCGCGCTCGTCGCGCAGCAGCGCGGTCAGATACACCGTTTCGCCCGGGCGATAGACGCCGCGTTCGGTGGTCGCGAAGAGGTCGAGCGGGCCCGGGGATGGCCGTCCCTCGACGCCGCGGTCAGTGAGATCGAAGGCGGGGCGGGAAAGGTTGAGGAAGGCGTAGTCGCCGTCCCCGGTCTCGGCCACCAGCAATTGCGGAGCCCGGCCGCCCTGCCCGCGAGCCAGGCCCGGTGCGAACACGGCACGGCCATCGTCATCGGTCGTGGCCTCGCCCAGGATTTCGTTGTTCACCGCCACGAGCCGGACCGTGGCCCCGGCAATGGGCTGAGCCGAACTCAGGCCGCGCACAAAGGCATGCACGCCATCGTCGCCGGCTATGGTCGTCAGCCCCAGATCGGTGACGATGAACCATTGCGTGGCCATATCCGACCAGTAATTCTCGTCGTCTTCGCCCTTCACCTTGGCGGTGATCACATAGGCGCCTGCACTAACCTCGCCCAGCACTTCGGCCACGGGGATGGCCGTCGTCATCAGCGCAT
Source organism: Devosia sp. FJ2-5-3 (assembly GCF_029201545.1). Taxonomy (NCBI): domain Bacteria; kingdom Pseudomonadati; phylum Pseudomonadota; class Alphaproteobacteria; order Hyphomicrobiales; family Devosiaceae; genus Devosia; species Devosia sp. FJ2-5-3. The sequence continues at coordinate 2,969,657 of NZ_CP104007.1, forward strand.
TGGAATCGCCCTGCGCCAGATCGACTTCGCCGCTCCAGATCGCCTCGCCAAGCCGGTCGGCAATGTCTTCGGCACCATAAGGGGCGAGTCCGTTCTGGAAAATCCCATCCCGCACGGCCGTCGCAATGGAGCGGTCGCCGATACGATAGATTTCGATTTCCGCCGTCTCGGCATTCACCGAGGTGATGGGCAGACCACCGCCCAGACCGGCTGGCATCACATAGGCATTATTGGCAAAGCCCACGAAGGGGGTGCGGTCGGGAATATAGACACTGAGGTCCACATCCTTGCTCAGTTCCTCGCCATCGGCCGATTGCAGGCCGGCGCGGAACTTTATCGAATAGCGGTTGCCGTGCTGCAGTCCTTCGATACAAATCTGCTCGTGCTCGGTTTCGACCGAAGCCTGCGGCGCATTGGCGACGGAGACGAAGGCCGAAAGATCGGTGCTGCCGAGCGGATTGGAGAAGACGACGCAGACCCGCGGGGCGGCCGGTTCGGCATCCACCACATGGTCGGTAATGCGGAAGCCGTGCTGGGCCACCACTGTGTCCAGATAGTCTTCCAGCACCGCGTCCGGCAACAGCGCCAGGCTCAGGCGGTAGGTGGCGATGGCTTCCCGCCACATCTGGCGATATTCGATGCCATTGGCGAGGGCCCGCAGCGCCATTGCGCGCGCATCCGGTTCGGTGGAGCGCAGGAAGGCATTCATGGCAGCTGCCGTGGCCACCTGCCCCATTTCGGAGCTGTTGTCGCCCGTCGACTGGCCCTTGACCGCGTCGGCGCGGCGCAATGCGGCCTCGGCAAGCGCCTGCCACACCTCGGGATCGTTGGCGTTGATGGCGAGGGCTTGGCGATAGGCCACCACGGCGCCGGCATAATTGTCCGCGGCCGCTTCCTCGTCACCCGAGGCAACGAGGTCGGCATAAACGGCCTTGGGAGCCGGCGCGTCGGTCTGCGGCAGGTCGTTGGCAAAGCGCTTCGCCTGGTCGACCAGCGCCTGCGCCGGGAATGGCAATTCGGAATGACGCGTCGCCTCGATGACGGCCGGCGATGGCGCCCGGGTCACGCGCCCTGAGATCGCTCCGTTGAACGCGGCCTCATCGCCGACGCCGCCTTTGAGGAAGCACCATTTCGACTTATCGTTGAAGGTGAAGGCGCGACAGATATTGTCCTCGGCGCATTGCGCCCGGCAGGCTTCGAGGTCGGTATTTTTGAGGATCGAATAGTCGAACCCGGGGAGGTCGGTGTTTTCCAGCAGGGTGATCTTGGTCTGCGCAGTGGCCGACCCGATCAGCGCCAGGCCGATCAGCATTGCGGCCGCGAAATTCCGTACGGCGCCAAATCCAGCCAGCATGCTGTCCTCCCCTGAACTGCTCGCTGCATATCAATGCCATGGTGCGATAGAAATCAAGCAGAGTTGGAGCGCGGTCGTGGGCCAATTTACCGTTCGGCCCAACGCGTCCACTATCAGCGGCCCATTTCACATTTGAGGCGTCTCAATGCTAACCGTCTGTTAGCACTAGACCACGAAATGCTACGCGCGCCCAATCAAGGAGCGGCCCGTTGACCCGACCCAGTCCAGACCAAATCCGCCTGCCCTTCGTCACCCAGCGCCCGCTTGAAGATGGCTGCGGCGCCAGCGTCCTGCAGATGTTGACCGGCAGGCCGCTTGGCGAGATAGAAGCCCATTTCGGTTGGAAAGACGGGGAGTTACGCCGCTCGACCTGGGACGACATCATCCGCATCCTGCCCCGGTTCGGCTGGCGGTTCGCTGCGCGGCAGGCAGTCGAAAGCTGGGACGACGTCCAGGGCCTCGCCGTCATGCATGTCCACGATGACCACTTCATGCTCTATGATGCCGACAACAGGGTTTTTTACGATCCCTGGGAGTTCGAGGGCCCATCCCTTTCCACAAACCGCAAGCCGATCAGCACCTTAGCGATCTGGAAGCCAGAAGACTGAGCTTATCCCCGGGCAACGAATATCGCTTAAGATCATTGCCATCCGCGTGAAGGAGACCAAGATGAACACAGCCAATCTTCAGCTCGAAGGCCTGCTCATGGCCATCGCCTCCATCAATAAGACACTCGTTTCAAAAGGGATTTTGACGGCAGATGAGATCGAAAAGGCGCTCGCCACGTCAGAGCAGCTGGTCATCGGCGATGAACGGGCCACCGAGGAGCTTTCGCCCGCCAATCGCGACGCCATCGCCTTTCCGATCCGGCTCCTCCGGCTCGCCAACCGCGGCGACGCCGACGCGTCCGCAAGCTTTTCCCAACTCACCAAAATGGTCGGGGAAACCAAAGACCGTTACAACGATCAGCTCTAAGCCTCTCTGGCGCCCAGATTTTTTGCGACTGACGCCAAGGCCTCCGATGGACGCTGAGAGATCATTTCGGTCAGCGGCGCCTTGAGCGTCCAGCGGATATAATCCGCGCCGCGGTCGATAAATGCTTCTCCGCGAAGGGAAAAAGGCACCGCACGTTCCAGAACGACCGAGCCGAACCCCCGGCGCGCACTGTCATCCGGAACGGCCACCGCACTTCCGGTCATCTCGCTCCAGCAGAGTTCGACGAAGTCCTCGCCGTCGCTGGGGAAAATCTTCCACTCGATGACGATTTGTCCTTGGCCGCGCCCCAGCACACCATACTTGACCGAGTTCGTCCCAAGCTCGTGCATGGCCATGCCAAGGTGTTGAACTGCATTGGAATTTAGCGTGACTGGCGGCCCCAGCGTGACCACTTTGTGCTCATTGCCGAAGGCCCCAAGCTGCTGTTCAATCAACTCGGCAAGGCTCGCGCCGCTCCAACCGGAATTGACGAGGAGGTCCTGCGAGCGTGCCAGGGCCAGGATCCGGTCGCGAAGCTGCTGTTCGAAATGCTGGGGCGACTGAGATCGGTTGCTGGTTTCACGAATGATGGAAAGAATCACCGCATACTGGTTCTTGACGCGATGATTGACCTCTTGAAGCAAAAGGCGAATTCGCCGTTCCGCCTCCTTGGTTTGGGTGATGTCCCGTGCGATCTTCGACGCCCCGACAATGCTGCCATCGGCATGTCTGATGGGTGATATGGTCAGCGAAACATCGATCCGGGTGCCATCCTTGCGCAAGCGAACGGTCTCAAAACTCTCGACGCGTTCCCCCCGCCGGATGCGCGCAATGATCTCCGCTTCCTCGTTCTGCAGATGGTGAGGGATCAACATGACCACCGATTTGCCCACCGCCTCCTCGGCGGTATAGCCGAACATGCGTTCGGCGGCGGCGTTCCAGGTCTGGATGATGCTATCGAGGTTCTTGCTGATGATTGCATCGAAGGAACTGTCGACGATTGCCGCCAGGAGATAGGCGGTATGATCATCCGCAGAAATATTATTGCTGGGCGGCACGGGGGTCTGCGGGAACATTTCTACCTAACTGGCTGACATCAACCATACACAGCATTTTTATTGCCCCGAAAACAATCATTTCCCGTGCGCAAAATTGGCTTGCCATTCCGGAGCATTGGCAACCTCACAACGGGCCGGACGTTACTGCCTGGAACAAGCAGCGAGGCCGAAATGCAGGAAAATCATGATTCTGGCGCAGACTTCATCGAAGGCTTTGCCCTGATTGCAGGCGCACTCTGGGTCGGTGGTGCGGCCTTCTTTCTAATTCTGGCATCGATAGGAAGAGGGATGCTCGGGTAAAATATTGATGGAACTCTAGGCAGGCTTTCCGTCGGAACATCGTCAAATGATTCAGCCTGGATTTCACTTCGAGCACCAGGACACACATCCGTAGAGCAATGCGCGATGGACCACGCGCTTACGGTTAAGTCGCGAACGCTGAGAAGGTTGCATAGAAAGTACGCGTCTGACGTCTGTTTCGCGGCCGACACTTGGGGAGGACGGCGCATATAGCCGTCCCTCGGCGGTTATCACCCGTGCTTTTTCCCGGAGGTTTTGAGGTTCGTCGTCATGTTTTTCCGAAACAACGGCCTGACAATCGCCCTTATGCTGGCATTCTTCATGTGCCTCGTTGGCATGGCTCTATCCGGCTGGCTTGCCAATAATGAACTCCTCGCGGAGCACCACCGTCCCGTTCTGGGCCTGTTCAGCTATCTGACGTCGCCAGAATTCCAGTCGGCCCTGTTCGAAAATTGGGAGAGCGAATTTCTCCAGATGGCAGCCTATGTGTTGCTCACAGCAATGCTTTTTCAAAAAGGTTCGGCGGAATCGCGCGATCCGGACGCGGCCAGCGATGAGGCAGAGGATGGCCCGTCCAACAGAGTACGTCCGGATTCCCCATGGCCGGTCAGAGCGGGGGGGCTGATCGGATACCTCTACTCCTATTCTCTCGGAACCGCGCTTTTTGGGCTTTTCGTGATGTCCTTCGTTCTGCACTGGACCGGCAGCGCCGCTGCAGCGAACGCCGAGGCAGCGCTGCACAATATGCCGGAGGTCTCGCTCTGGGAACATTTGACCAGTTCGCAATTGTGGTTCGAATCCTTCCAGAACTGGCAATCGGAATTCCTGGCGACAGCTGCGCTGGTTGTCCTTTCCATATTCCTTCGTCATCGCGGTTCACCCGAGTCCAAGCCTGTCGCGGCGCCGCATCATCAGACCGGCGGATAATCGCACCGTCGTCTGCCCTTCGACCCTCTACTTAACCTATGTTAGCGCATCAATGCCGGACGTCGGTATGGTGGGCGAATCGTCGTGGTGTGCGGTGAGTGTCGTGTCCTCAGTTACAGACGTCAGAATTTTGATCTGCGAAGATGAGTATCTGCTCGCAAGCAGTCTTGCGTCCGACTTCGAGGCACGGGGCGTACAGGTCTTGGCAATCGTCGCACAGGTGGCAGAGGGTGTCGCCTTGCTGGACGAGTTGGTCGACGCGGGACTAAACGCAGCAATTATCGATATTCAACTGATAGACGGCCCCGCCTTCCCCTTGGTCGAGCGCCTCCGTGAGAAGTCCATTTCGGTTGTGTTTTTCAGCGGATATTCGGCCCGCGATTTGCCGGAGAAATATCGCGACTTTCCGGTTGTGACAAAGCCGGGAAACATAGATGAACTGATGCAAGCGCTGGCGCTGGCAATCACCGTCTGACGCCTGACCCGCGACTTCCACGTCGCGGGCCGCAAGAGTTTTGGTGCTGAACCGGAAATGCGAGCGCTATTCCGGCTGCCAGTATTTGGCCAGCGTCGTCGGCGTGTGCATGTTGTTGTAGAGGTATTCCCAGAACGCCTTGCGCTGCTCGGGCTTGACCGTCTTCCAGACCGCGTTCACCGCCATGTCGCCACCGTAATAGGCGTAGACGAACGGCGCGCGGAGATTGTGGCTGAGGAAAGCCAGGCGCGAGCGCATGGTGACCGGGTCCTGGAGAGTCTTGTTCGCGACAATCGGGACGATCTCATCCAGCGACATTCCCTGCGCATGCATCATCCAGGCGGCATTGCAACGCATGGCGCTGCGCAGACGCTGGAGGGCAACGCCCAGCTCATCTTCTGGACCATTGATCCAGTCGAGAAACTCCATGCCATTGTCGGCAATGCCTTCAAAGAGGGCGGAGCTGGCTGAACTCGTGACCACCTGCGCGCCATCGAGCGGCATTGTGCCGTCAGCCACCCGGTTTTCCCGGATGTTCATGTGCACCAGGTGCCCGGGGAACACTTCATGCGTCGCCAGATGCTTCAGCGAGAAGCGGGTGTACGGAAAGTCGAGGTTCAGCAGCACTTTTCGCGTGGGGTAGTCGCAATAGGCCGAGAATGGGACCGCGGTGACGCCTTCCGGCGTCATGCCCTCATGATCATAGGGATACATGGTGGCGGTAACGCTGGTGCGGGCCTCGGCGATCAACTCGTTGAGAACCGAGAGGACCTCGTCAGTGGGAACGCGGGCCTGCGCCTCGTAGCGCTCAAAATCCTCGGAGAGCGTACCGCCGGTGTAGCCAAGCTCGTTGAGCTTTTCGCGGATCGTCGTGCGATAGCCTTCGATTTCAGCATCCGGAACAAGGGTTTGCGGAACACGGATCTGACGGGCTACGCGATCTCCAAAAGAAATCGGCGTGCCATCAAAGGTGTCGAGCAGGGCGAGCAGCGAATCGATCATTTCCGCCACGTAGTCGGCCCGAAGCAGGCTCTCCGACTCAGCGGGCACCCGAGCCGCGAGAGCGCGGAGCTTTTCGCGGGCGTCATCATAGCTGGCCAATGGCAGAGGGGTGACCTCTGCCATGGCGACTGGGATCAGGCCTTCCTTGTTGAGGAAGCCATCGCTGCTTTGCATCGAGCGGTAGAGCGCATCGATGCCAGCCGTGAGTTCAGCGAGTTCCTTGCCGATTTTCATCGCGAAATATCCTTAGACGTGGCCAGCGACGCGCTTTGGCTCATAGGGAGCCTCGAGCTGCGCGATGTCTTCCGGGGTCAGCTTGACTTCGAGCGAGGCAATCGCGTCATCGAACTGATGCAGCTTCGAAATACCGACGATCGGCGCGGTGATGCCGGGGCGACGCGCGACATAAGCATAGGCAATCTGAGCCGCCGGACGGCCATGACGCTCCGCGACCGCACGGACAGCAGCGATGACGGCGTCGTCGGCATCCTTCGTCCGATCATAAAGCGCCTGGGCGGTCTTGTCGGTCTGTGAGCGGGTGGTGTCGGCTTCCGGACGTGCCGCGAGACGACCACGGGCCAGAGGCGACCAGGGCGTAATGCCGATGCCTTCCGAGATGCAGAGCGGGAGCATTTCGCGCTCTTCTTCGCGGTAGATCAGATTGTAGTGGTTCTGCATGCAGACGAACTGCGCCCAACCGTTGGCGCGCTGGATACCGATCGCCTTCATGAACTGCCAGGCATGCATGGACGATGCGCCGAGGTAGCGGACCTTGCCCTGGCGGACGACATCATTGAGTGCATCGAGAGTTTCTTCGAGCGGCGTCTCGTAGTCGAAACGGTGCAGCGAATAGAGGTCGATGTAATCGGTGTTGAGGCGCTTCAACGTGCCATCGATGGAATCGAAAATATGCTTCCGCGAGAGACCGCGATCGTTCACGTCGCCGCTCATCGGATTGTAGAGCTTGGAGCCATAGACGAGCTTGTGGCGCGGAACGTCCTTGAGCACGCGGCCCACAACCTCTTCAGATGCACCAAGCGAATACATGTCAGCCAGATCGAAGAAGTTGATCCCCAGATCGACAGCCTTCTCGATGATCGGACGGGCGGCGGCCTCGTCAAGCACCCACGGCGCCCATGTCGGCGAGCCGAACGTCATGCAGCCCAAGCCCAATTTTGAGATTTTGAGGCCGGTCCGACCGAGATTGACATATTCCATTAGTACACCTTCCGCGGCAATCTTGCTAAATCTGGACTCTAGCATCGGCGGAGCCGCGCGTGAAAGCCCAAAAACCCCGGAGACGATGCTCATAAAAGCAGCTAATTCACAAGCTGCGCGAAAAACTCTCACACCCTATTGCGCTGCTGCGAACGCATGGGTACGGTCAGTGTATCAACCGGATAGAACACATGTTCACCTTCGACCCGTCCAGCATCGACAAGTCCCTCCCCGTACCGATCGGGACGCAGCTGCACGGTCTTCTGAGCTATGTGCTGTCTTTCAGCGACGCCGCCTACGGCACCAAGCTGCCCTCGGTGCGCCAGCTCGCCGCAGAGCTGGGCGTGGCACCGATGACGGTGAACCAGGTTTACCAGCAGCTGCGCGACGAAGGCCTGGTGGAGATGCGGCAGGGCCTTGGTGCGTTCACCATGCGCGACCCGCGCAAGGCGCTCGATGACAACCAGCCCATCAACGCGTTGAGCCGCGACATCGACGCGATCATTGCCAAGGCCGAGGCGCTGGGCGTTTCGCCCATGTCACTTGTGGCCATGATAAATGCCCGCGCACATATGCGGCGCCCGGACACCGGACTGAAGCTTGTTTTCGTGTGCATATTCGAGGGCCCCGGCCGCGACTATGTCGACGATATCCGTCCCGCACTCTCCCCTCTCGACACCATCGAGTTGGTCACTCTTGAAGCCCTCCAGGCCGACGGACCAGAGCATCGGCTCTGCCTTCAGGCTGACCTCGTGATTACCTTCGGCCATCGGGAAGCCGAGGTCCGCAGTGCGGTCAAGGGCGCCTTGGTGCTGGGTCTGCGCTTTCTACCGTCCCAACGCACGCGCCAGACGCTTGCCGGCCTCGACCCACGCTCGCGCGTCGCGGCGGTGACGCACTTCCAGGAATATATCGCGATCATGCGGCCGAGCGTGCGGGAATTTGCCCCGCATGTGTCGGATATTCGCGTGACCTGGTCCTCGGCCCCGGATTTGGCCGAGATCCTTTCAACCTGCGATGCAGTGGTCTTCGCCTCGGGTGCCGATCACGTGGCCCAGATCGTTCGGCCCGGCGTCCAGTGCTTCGAATTCCGGCACGCGCCAGACCCAGGCGCCCTGGAGACAATTCTGGTCCCGAAACTCGCCCAACTGCGTCAATCAAAGGCAAATCCGGGATCTGAAAGACAGACAGCTTAATGTCAAGGAAGGGAACATTATGAAGAAATTTCTACTGACAACCAGTGCGCTTGTCGCGCTGAGCTTCATGCCCATGCATGCAGCCATCGCACAGGACGCAACCACACTCGTCGTCGGCATGGACGTCGATGCCGGCACGCTCGACCCGCGCCTCATGCGCGACACCACGGCTTCGCGCGCCAATGACCTGATCTATTCGGGTCTCGTGCACATCACCCCCAATCTCGAGGCCGTTCCGGACCTCGCCGAGGGATGGGAAAGCCCCGATCCGCAGACGGTCATCTTCAAGCTGCGCCCGGATCTGAAATTCTCCGACGGCAGCCCGCTGACGGCCGATGACGTGGTGTTCACCTACACTACGCTGCTCAACCCGGATCTCAACGCCCCCCAGCGCGCGCTCTACACTCCGATCACCGCGATCGAGGCCGTCGATGCGCAGACCGTCAAGTTCAGCCTGAGCGCACCCTATGCGCCGCTGCTGAGCTATCTCGACGTCGGCATTGTCCCCAAGGCGTTGGTCGAAGGCGGCCATGACATCGCCCTGAACCCGGTCGGCGCCGGCCCGATGAAGCTCGACAGCTGGAACCGCGGCAGCGAAATCACCCTGGTCAAGAACGAGAATTTCTGGGGTGCCGAGCCGGCCTTCGAGAAGGTCTCGCTCAAGATCATCGGCGACAACTCCGCCCGTTCGCAGGCTTTCGAGGCCGGAGACCTGGACGTCATCCAGTCACCGCTGCCGCCCCAGGACATCGAGCGCCTCAAGAACGACGACCGTTTCGGTAATGTCATCATGGCCGGCCTTGGCGTGACCTACGTCAACTTCAACGCCAACGATCCGCTGCTGGCCGACCCGAAGATGCGTCAGGCATTCTCGATGCTGATCGACCAGGAAACCATCGTCAACGACATCTTCCAGGGCGTCGACGAAGTGGCGACCTCGATCATCCTGCCGTCGTCCTGGGCCTATTCGGCCGACATCGTGCAGCCGACCTTCGACGTTGAGGGCGCTGTCGCGCTGTTCAACGAGCTGGGCTGGAGCGACACCAATGGTGACGGCTTCCTTGACAAGGACGGCAAGGCACTCGAAGTCGTGCTGTCGACCCATTCGGAAGACACCAACCGCGTCCAGACCGTGGAGTTCCTCCAGGCCATGTTCGAAATGGCTGGCGTGAAGGCCGTGGCCCAGATCAGCGACTGGCCGAGCTTCTCGACCAACTACGTCCAGCAGGGCAAGCACCAGATCGCCCTGCTCGGCTGGCTGAACATCGTCGATCCCGATCGCCTGATGTTCGCCCAGCTCTCGACCGGTGGCCCGACCAACTGGGGTGGATATTCCAACCCTGAAGTCGACGCCCTGCTGCAGGAAGGTCGCTCGACCCTCGACCAGGCCGGACGCGCCGCTGCCTACCAGAAGGCCGCTGCAATCCTGGCCGAAGAGTTGCCCTACTACATCGTCTCGGCCCAGGGCTATCAGCTGTTCTACAGCAAGGACCTGCCGGTTGAAGTGCAGGCCACTCCGCGCGGCAATCTGCGCGGCCTGATCGGCCTCAACGACTAAGCCAATGGCTTGGGTCGGCGCTCAGGCGCCGGCCCATCCCCGAACGCTCCAGAGCAGGACGACCGTCATGACTTTCAACCAGCGCCTCAGCGCCGAGTTTTACGCGCGGGTTCAACGCGACATTCGCGCAAAAATGTCCCAGCAGGGGATTGATGTCCTCATTCTGGATTCCAATGACGATGTCGTCTACACGACCGGCTTCTCGCACTACTCCAATGAGCGGCCGATTGCCGTCGTCCTGACGGCGACCACGACCTATCTGCTCATCCCAGAGCTTGAGCGGCACCACGCCAGCGCGCAGTATGATGACGCAGAACTGGTGGTCTATTTCGAATTTCCCGGCCGCGACCCCGCATTTGCGGTGCTGGCGCGCACGCTGGGTAATCTCAAGGGGACGATCGGCCACAGTTTCGGCATGTCCAACGGCCGCGTGGCGCAGATCCAGCGTGCCTTCCCGAATGCGCGGATGGCTGCCACGTCCCTCGTCAGCGTGCAGCGCTATATCAAATACCCCGAAGAGCTGGTGTTGCATCGCGAAGCAGCCCGCATCTCCGACAGCATGGTCAATGCCGGTGCGGAACTGATCTCCGAGGCGCTGCGCACCGGCAAAACCATGCCGACCGAAATCGAGATCGAAAACTACATCATCAGCCATGCCCTCGAAACCATGCAGAACGAGCATGAGGACATCATGTATGTCGCGGGCATCGCTGGTGGCCTTGTCTACTCGGGCCTGCGCTCCGCATTTCCGCACGGCATGCCCACAGCCCATCGCCCCCAGCGCGGCGAAAGCATGATCCTCTCGCTCGGTTGCCGAGTTGGGGGACGAGCCGCCGAAAGCGAGCGCACCTTCATCCTCGGCGAACCCAATGCCGAGCAGGAAAAGTTCTACAATCTTTCCCAGGAAGCGCAGGCCATCGGCACGGCAGGCCTTCAACCGGGCGCCACTTGTTCCTCCGCCGATGATCGGGCCCTCAATTTCTATCGGGATCACGGTGTGTTCCAGTTCTGCCCGCATCGCGTCGGCCACGGCATGGGCGTGATGTTCCACGAGCCCCCATGGGTGGAAGGCGGCGACGAAACCGTCCTGCTCCCCGGCATGGTCTGCTCCTCCGAACCGGCGCTCTACGTGCCCGGACTTGGCGGCTTCCGCCTGGCCGATACGGTGCTCGTGACGGCATCGGGCCCGGAAAGCCTCACCAATTATCCCCGCAAGCTGGACGAGGTCATCCTGGGATGACGCTCTTCCGCTCGAACTGAGGTAGGTCGCCATGCTCGCCTACATTGCCCGCCGCCTGCTCCTCCTCATCCCCATGGCCATCGGCATGGTCGTGGTGACCTTTGGCCTGTTGCTCATCATTCCGGGTGATCCGGCCGCTGTGCTTCTGGGACAGGACGCCACTCCCGAGGCGATCCAGAATTTGCGCAATTCTCTTGGCCTCAATGACCCCTGGTTCATTCGGCTGTGGAACTACTTTGCCGCCCTGCTGCAGGGCGACATGGGCCGCTCCATCTTCCAGAACCAGCCGGTGAGCGAGATCATCGCCGGTCGGCTTGGCGCGACCATCGAACTCGCCGTCGTTGCTCTTCTGCTTGCCAGCGTGATCGGCATCACCCTCGGCGTCCTGGCGGCTATCCGTCAGGGCTCCTGGGTCGATACCGTCACCATGCTCTTCGCCCAGCTTGGCGTTTCCATGCCCGTCTACTGGCTGGGTCTTCTGCTCATGCTGCTGTTTGCCGTGCAACTGGGCTGGCTCCCCTCGATCGGCCGCGGCGTGCCAATGCATGAGGCACTCTGGGCGGCGCTGAATGGCCGGCCGCAGGTGCTCTGGGATTCTTTCCGCCATATCGCCCTGCCCGCACTGGCACTGGCGGCCAATTCGGCGGCAATCATCTCCCGGCTCGTCCGCGCCTCCATGCTGGAAGTGCTGCGGGAGGACTTCGTGCGCACCGCCTATGCCAAGGGCCTGCGCAAGGGGCGTGTCGTCGTGCGCCATGCCCTGCGCAATGCGCTGCTGCCCGTGCTCAGCGTCATCGGCCTGCGCTTCGGCGCCCTCCTCGGGGGTGCAGTGCTCACCGAATCCATCTTCGCCTGGCCCGGCCTTGGTCAGCTGACCATCTCCGCCATCTCGCAGCGTGACCTGCCGCTCATTCAAGGCATCGTGCTGACCTTCGCCATCGTGTTCGCCCTCGTGAACCTGATCGTCGACCTTCTCTACGCCGCGGTCGATCCGCGCGTACGCCTCGGATAACGCCCATGCGATTGCCGAAAGCTCTGACCAATATTTCGCTGATCGTGGGCGCGTTGATCACGCTCACCATCATTGTCCTTGCCGTCTTCGCGCCCTGGTTCGCTACCCATGGGGTGGAGCAAATGGACATGCGCAACCGTTTCGCCGGTCCCACCATGGACCACATCCTGGGCACGGACAATTTTGGGCGCGACCTCTGGTCCCGCCTGATCTTTGGGGCACGCATCTCGCTGACCATCGCGGTCATTTCCGTGACCGTTTCGGCAGTGATCGGAACCGTGGTCGGTCTTGCCGCCGGCTATTTCGGTGGCTGGGTAGACCAGCTCCTGATGCGTATTACCGACATCTTCCTCGGCTTCCCGGCGATCGTTCTTGCCCTCGCCATTGTCGCCGTGCTGGGACCGGGCGTCTTCAATGTCGCGCTCGCGATCATCGTGGTGGCGTGGACGGAATATGCCCGCGTGGTGCGCGCCACCACCCTGGTTCTGCGCGAGCAGAACTATGTCCAGGCCGCCAGGGCGCTTGGTGCGGGTCCCATCCGTATCCTGTTCAAGGAAATCCTCCCCAACGCTCTCGGGCCGATCATCGTGCTGGCGTCGCTTGGCCTGGGCACCGCGATCATCTCTGAATCGGCGCTGAGCTTCCTCGGCTTCGGCCTTCCTCCCCCCGAGCCGACCTGGGGCTGGACCCTCGCCTACGGCACTCGCTTCATGCGTGACGCGCCGTGGCTCTCCATTATTTCGGGCGCAACCATCATGGTCACTGTGCTCGGCTTCAATCTTCTCGGCGACGGCCTTCGGGACATTCTCGATCCCCGCCAGCTGTCCCGCGGCGGCGGCAAGTCCGCCAAGTAACTAAGGAATTCATCATGGTAAAAGCCATCAATCAGCTTCGCCCCAAATTCACCACCAATGCCGACGGTTCCGACGCCGTGATCTTCATGCACGAGCTGGTCGGTGAAGAAGACGGACCTACCATCGGGATTTCAGCGTCCATCCACGGCAATGAAAACACAGGTTCGCAGGCGATCCTCGATCTCTTCCGCGTGCTCAAGGAAATGCCGATCAAGGGTCGCATTCTCCTGCTGCCGGTTGCAAATCCGTCGGCATTTGCGGTCAACGAGCGTTATTCGACCATCGACAAGGTCGACCTCAATCGTCAGTTTCCGGGCAATCCGAATGGCACCCACAGCCAGCAGCTCGCCCATGCACTGACCAATGAGTTCCTCAATAAGATCGACGTTCATATCGATCTGCATTCGGGCACCGACCGTCCGACCGTGGACTATGTCTACATCTGGAATGACGAGCGCCTGTCGCGCGCCTTTGGCTCCAAGGTCCTCTACCGTCCGGTCGAGAACAAGCAGGGCACTGTGTTCGGCGGCACCACCAAGACGGTGACCATCGACACCCGCAACATCCCGGTTGCAGTGATCGAGCTGGGCGGCGGCATTGTCGAGCAGACGGGCTACGTCAAGCAGACGGTCGACGGTGTGCTCAACATGCTCAAGACTACCGGCACCATCGCCGGAGAACCTTGGGAGAATCCAAAGCAGATCGTGGTCACCGAGCTGGCCGGCGTGCGGCCGACGCAGGGTGGCTGGATTGAAACCCTGGCGCCGGCAAATGGCGAAGTCATCAAGGGCGGCGCACTGCTTGGACGGGTCGTCAGCCCCTACAATTTCGAAGTTCTCGAAGAGATCAAAACCCCCTTCGAAAACGGCATCATGATCATGCAGCACCTAACCCGCAATCTCGTCCATAGCGGCGACTATGCGTACATGGTCGGTAACCTCGACGGCGCCACCGACTGATTGCGGACGAGATCGGCCTGCCCCGGCTGGTAAAGGAGACGACGGCGATGAGCCAGACAAGCGCTATTGAAAAAGCGGCGATAGAGGTGTCCGATCTCAATATCGAGATCAGGGGCGCCCAAGGGTCATTCGCCGTCGTCTCAGACATGAGCCTCTCAGTGCGGCCGGGTGAAACCCTTTGCATTGTTGGCGAAAGCGGCTGTGGCAAGTCCATGACCGCCCTCTCCCTGCTGCGCCTCTTGCCCGAGGCGGCGCGGGTGACCAGCGGCAAGATGCTGATCGACGGCCAGGACTTCCTGGCCATGAACCAGCGTGAAGTGGAGCATTTCCGCGGCGAGAAGATCGCGATGATCTTCCAGGAACCACTGACCGCGCTCAACCCGGTGCTGAGCATCGGGGAGCAGATTGCCGAGGCCGTGCGCGCTCACCGCAAGTGCAGTGCCAACAGCGCCCATCAGCGCGCAATCGAAGTGCTGCGCCTCGTGCAGATGCCCGACCCCGAACGTCGCGCCAGGCAGTTCCCGCATGAGCTTTCGGGTGGCATGCGCCAGCGCGCCATGATCGCACTCGCCCTTGCCTGCGACCCCAGCATCATCATTGCCGACGAACCGACCACCGCACTCGACGTGACTATCCAGGCCCAGATCCTGGGGCTGATCTCCGATCTGCAGAAGCGGCTAGGTACGGCCCAGATTCTCATCACGCACGATCTCGGTGTGGTGTCTGAAGTCGCGGATCGGGTCATCGTGATGTACGCCGGCCGCAAGGTCGAGGAAGCCAGCATCTACGACCTCTTCGACAATCCCCTCCACCCCTATACAGTCGGCCTGATGGGTGCCGTGCCCGGCGCCGGTACTTCCTCGCAGGAGGGCGACCGTCTCGCCGATATCGCTGGAACCGTTCCGCCGCTCTGGGACCTGCCAAAGGGCTGCGCCTTCGCGCCCCGCTGCCCCAACGCCTCGGCCCGCTGCCTCGAGGAACGTCCACCATTCGAGGAAAAACGCCCGGGCCACTGGGCCGCCTGCTGGGAGCACAATGATGCAGCCTGATCAGACACCCCTACTCAGCGTCGAGAACCTGCAGGTCCATTTCCCCATTCGGGGTGGCGTGTTCCAGCGCCAGATCGGTGCGGTCAAAGCCGTCGATGGCGTCAGCTTCTCCCTCAATCGAGGCGAAACACTCAGCCTTGTGGGCGAGAGTGGCTGCGGTAAATCCACCACTGGTTTAGCACTTATGGGGCTCGTCAAGCCAACGGGCGGCCGCGTCGAGTTTGACGGCCAACCGATCCGTGGCTTTAATCGCGCGGCGCTCAAATCCTATCGCCGGCGCATGCAGATCGTCTTTCAGGATCCGTTTTCGTCCCTTAATCCTCGCCAGAGGGTCAAGGACATTATCCGCGCGCCGCTCGACATCCACAATGTCGGCACGAACGAAGACCGCGATGCCCGCGTTTCCGAACTGATGCAGCGTGTTGGCCTGCGCCCGGACCAGGCCGAGAGCTTTGCGCACCAATTCTCCGGCGGCCAGCGCCAGCGCATCGGCATTGCCCGCGCACTGGCCCTCAATCCCGATGTCATTGTCTGCGACGAGCCGGTCTCGGCGCTCGACGTGTCGGTTCAGGCACAGATCCTCAATCTGCTCAGCGATCTGCAGCGCGATCTCGGTGTGTCCTATCTCTCCATCTCGCACGATCTGGGCGTGGTGGAGTTCATCTCCCATCGTGTGGCTGTGATGTATCTCGGCAAAATCGTCGAGATAGCCCCGAAGAAAACCATCTTTGCGACCCCACGCCATCCCTATACCGAACTATTGATGCGGTCGGCGCCCTCGCGCGACCCGCGCAAGCGTCACAGCTTCAGCGCCACCAATGACGACATTCCCAGCGCCACACGCAAGCCGAGCGGCTGCCCGTTCCATACGCGCTGCCCATTGGCGACCGATATCTGCAAGGCTGACGAGCCCGCGCTGACCGCGCGCGAAGACGGGCAGCTTGTCGCCTGTCACCACCGCTGAGTAATCCAATGACCAAGACCATTATTTTCACCGGCGGCCATATTCTTGATGCCGAGGCGGGCCAGCTGCGGGATGACCTCGAAGTGCAGGTGACGGGAAGCCGGATCACTGCCATCGGCGCCGCCCTTCCCCGCCCTGCCGACGCAGAGATCATCGATCTTGCCGGCAAGACCCTCATGCCCGGCCTTATCGATTGCCACGTCCACGTGGTGGCCGAAACGCTCGACCTTTGGGGCAACATGATCGCCCCGAGTTCGCTTTCAGCACTGCGCTCTGCTCGGGTGATGAACGACGCGCTGATGCGTGGCTTTACGACATTGCGGGATCTGGGTGGCGCCGATTACGGCCTGGTTCTGGCAGTCGAGGAAGGCCTCGTCGATGGCCCGCGCCTCGTCATCTGCGGCAAGGGCCTTACCACCACGGGTGGTCACGCTGACCTGCGCAAGCGCACTGATGATCGCCCCGGCATCCTGTCGGACCGTCTCGGCTCCATGGGACTCATCGTGGACGGCGTCGACAATGTCCGCACCGCCTGCCGCACGATGATCAAGGAAGGCGCAAACTTCATCAAGGTAATGGCCAATGGCGGGGTCTCCTCCCCCAATGACCCGATCCACTCCATCCAGTATTCGCGCGAAGAGATCGCTGCCATGGTGGAAGAGGCGGACAATGCAGGCCTGTACGTCTCGGCCCATGTCTATACCGACAAGGCCATCCGTCGCTGCGTCGAACTCGGCGTGCATTCGCTCGAGCACTGCAATCTGATCGAACCGGAGACGGCCAAACTCGCCGCCGAAAAGGGCTGCATCGCCGTGCCGACGCTCGTCGCCTACGATGCCCTGGCTATCGAGGGTGAGGCACTCGGCCTCGGCGCCACCGAGTTTTCCAAGATCGAGACCGTTCGCAGCGGCGGCTTGCGCTCGCTCGAGATCATGCGCGACGCCGGCCTGCCGATGGCTTTCGGGTCGGACCTTCTGGGTCAGCTCCGCAAATATCACTGCATGGAGTTTGAACTCCTTGCCAAGGTACTGAGCCCTGCCGAGATCATCCGCTCCGCCACGACGATCGGCGCCCGTCTCTGCCAGCTGGAAGGTCTCGCCGGCACCATCGCCGAAAATGCATATGCCGACTTGCTGGTTATTGACGGCAATCCGCTTGAGGACATTACCTTGCTGCAGGATGACGGCGCGCACATGTCGCTCATCATGGCTAATGGCAAGGTGGTCAAGCACGCCCTCTAGCCCCACCCATCAGCGCTCCGTCCGCGCACTGCCAAGCAAAGGTAAGGCGATGAGCCCACAAAGCGAAACCGAAACTGCCCGGCCGGCACTGACCCCGGTGGCAATCTTGGCCGGCTTTGCGGTTCTGCTTGGCTTCCAACTGGCGGGAGAGATCTTTGTTGTCGCAACGCGACTGATCCTTCCCTCCTTCGCTTTTCCAGGGCCGGTGGCGGGCATGCTGCTGCTGCTCGTTTTCCTTACTGTCCGCAAGTCACTCGACTCCAGCACCAATGCGGTGGCATCTGGGCTCATCGGCGTGCTGTCCCTGCTCTTCGTGCCCTCGGCAGTCGGGGTAATCCAATATGGGGGCGTCCTCGTCGATTGGGGTGGGCCACTGCTGCTCGCGGTTGTGCTCTCGACGCTGGCGACCCTGTTGGTAACGGTTGGAACGTTCCTCTGGATCGCCAAGCTGACTGGAAAGCAGTCGCCATGAGCGGCATCAGCACGATCTGGGTCTATCTCAACACCAGTCCCCTCCTTTGGCTGGCAGTGACCATCGCGGCATTTCTGGCCGCCCATTTTGTCGGCAGAAAGCTGGGTGGCTCGCCTCTGGCCAACAGCGTTCTGATTGCGGGGGCGATAATCATCGCCCTGCTCCTTGTCTCTGGCACGCCCTACGCGACCTATTTCGAAGGCGCGCAGTTCGTGCACTTCCTGCTGGGCCCGGCGACAGTGGCCCTGGCCGTGCCTCTGTTCAAGAATCTCGACAAGGTCAGACCAGTCCTCCTGCCCATGGCAGGCGCGCTTCTCGCTGGCTCGCTGACAGCGATCGGCAGCGCGGTCGCCATCGTTGCCGCGTTCGGTGCCCCAGCAGATATCATCGCCTCGATCGCCCCCAAATCGACGAGCGCGCCTATTGCCATGGAACTGGCCAGAAGCCTCGGCGGTGTCCCTTCTCTGGCCGCAGTGCTGGTCATCCTGACCGGCATAACGGGCGCTGTGATCGTCACGCCGCTAATGAACTTTCTGCGTATCAAGGACTATGCAGCAAGGGGTTTTGCCGTAGGCGTTGCGTCTCACGGGATCGGCACCGCCCGCGCATTTCAGGTCAATGACGTTGCGGGTGCGTTCGCAGGAATTGCCATGGCCTTGAATGGTGCCCTAACAAGCTTCCTGATCCTGATCTGGAGCCTGGTCTTCGCCTAGGCGCAGCGCAAACCGCAATAATGCTCTGATCTTCATGCTGGCTCAGACACTGCCGGCACAGCCGTGCGGAAGCACGGCTGTGCTCGCCGCGAAATCCTTTTCCGGCTTTCACGAAAAAATCGTCAGACCGCCGGAATAAAATCGGGGTTCACTCCGTATACGAAGCGTGCTGCGCAAGCTTTCGTATCACCAAGTTTAAAATTGCCATTTACCGAAAAAATCGGCCGACACCGAGCAATGCAGAAGTGTAATTTGCAAAGTCGGCCCACTGAAAACAGTAATGACTGATTGATTTGGCATAAAATCTGGGCTCTCGTGTGACACAAGCCTCCCATGAATTCAGCGAGGAGGTCGTCACTCAGGAACGGAGAGAACATTGATGCAAAAGTCACTTGCCCGCCTAACGGCGGTGCTTATCGCGTCGACTGTGCTTGTTGGCGTCGCCAATGCCGAAACCATCCGCTGGGCGCGCTCTTCTGACGCGCTCACTCTGGATCCGCATTCGCAGAACCAGGGTAACACCCATACCGTCGCCCACCACATCTACGAGACGCTGCTTGGTCGCGACAATGATGGCTCTTTGACGCCGCGCCTGGCCACGGAATGGGGTTTGAAGGAAGGCGACCCCACGGTCTGGGTGTTCAAGCTGCGCGAGGGCGTGAAGTTCCATAACGGCAACGACTTCACTGCAGAGGATGTCATCTATTCGATTGAACGCGCGAAAAGCGAGTTCTCGAACATGAAGCAACTGCACGCAGAAGTGGTATCGGTGAGTGCGGTAGACGACCACACCGTCGAGTTCCAGATGAAGGGCCCTGCCCTCATCTACCCGAATAACTTGACCAACACTTTCATCATGGACAAAACCTGGTCTGACGAGCACGATCTCGCCGTCGTCCAGGATTTCGCGAGCGGCGCGAGCAATTACTCGGTGCTGAACACCAATGGCACCGGTCCCTACACCCTGGTATCGCGTGAAGTCGACGTCAAAACGGTCCTCACGTCTCACGACGGCTGGTGGGGCGAAAAGCCCGCCGTGACCGATATCGAATATCTCACCATTGCCGATGCCCAGACCCGCGTCTCGGCCTTGCTCTCCGGTGAAGTCGACATCGTCCAGGACGTGCCGCCGCAGGACATTGAGCGCCTTGGCAATACTGAGGGATTCAAGGTCGAAATCGGCCCGGAAAATCGCTTCATCTATTTCGGCTATCGCTTTGGCGAAGAGCCGCTGAAGTCCTCGAACATCACCGACAGCAACCCGTTCAACAACCCGCAGGTGCGCGAAGCGATGGAGCTGGTTCTTGATCGAGATGCGATCAAGCAGGTCGTCATGCGTGGCCAGTCGATCCCCACCGGCATTCCCAACCCGCCCTTCGTGAACGGGTGGACCCCGGAACTCGACGCCTATCCGAAACCCGACATCGAAAAAGCCAAGGCGCTTATGGTGGAAGCCGGGTATCCGGATGGCTTCACGGTCACGCTCGACACACCGAACAACCGCTACGTCAATGACGAAGCCATCTCCACGGCCTATGTCGGCATGCTCGGCCAGATCGGCATCAAGGTGACCCTGGCCTCGCGTCCGGTCGCCGAACACAGCCCGATCATTCTCGCCAACAATTCCGACTTCTATCTGCTCGGCTGGGGCGTCCCAACCTTTGACTCCGCCTATGTCTTCAACGACCTGATCCACTCCAAGACGGATCTGCATGGCACGTACAATGTCGGCCTCTACAGCAATCCGGAACTGGACGAGAAGATCATCGCCCTCGGCACGATGGACGACATCGCCGCACGCGATGCGACGATCGCCGAAATCTGGAACGTAGTGAAGGCAGACCGGGTGCTGATGCCCGTGCACAACCAGGTGCTCGCCTACGCAATGCGCGAAGGTGTCACCCTGCCGGTGCAGCCGGAAAACCAGCCGAACATGACCACGGTCACTTTCGACTAATTTCCGTCAATCCAGGGCCGCCGCGCGGAGAGTCCGTCTCCCGCGGCGGTTCGCATTTGAGGGGGCGCCATGCTCGCCTTCATTGCCCGGCGGCTTCTGCAATCCGTCATCGTCATGCTAGTCGTGGCTTTCATCGCTTTCCTCGTCTTCCGTTATGTTGGCGATCCCTTGGCTGCCCTGCTCAGCCAGGATGCCAAGCAGGCCGATTACGACGCGGCGCGCGAACGCCTTGGACTCGACCAACCGTTCTACGTCCAGTTTTTCTATTTTGTCGCCAACGCCCTCCAAGGCCAGTTCGGCATATCGTATCGTCTGCAACAGCCAGTGAGCCAGTTGATCCTTGAACGGCTACCGGCGACGATCGAGTTGGCATTCGCCTCTTCAATCATCGCACTCATCGGCGGGGTCCTTTTGGGCATCTATACTGCCCTTCGCCAGAGGGCTGTTTCGACAGGCATTATCATGACCCTGTCGCTGATCGGGGTTTCAATCCCGACCTTTCTGATTGGCATCGGGCTCATCTACGTGTTCGCCGTGGAACTAAAATGGCTCCCGTCGTTCGGGCGTGGCGAAGTCGTGCAGATTGGGTGGTGGCGCACAGGTCTCCTCACGCAATCCGGCCTTCGGTCGCTGATCCTGCCAGCCATCACGCTCTCGCTGTTCCAGCTCACGCTGATCATGCGCCTGGTGCGGGCAGAAATGCTCGAAGTGATGCGGACCGACTATATCCGTTTCGCAAGGGCTCGCGGGCTTTCCAAGCGTGCCATTAATTTCGGCCATGCACTCAAGAATACCATGGTTCCCGTCATTACGATTACCGGGCTTCAGCTGGGTTCCGTGATCGCCTTCGCCATTATCACCGAGACGGTATTTCAGTGGCCGGGCGTGGGTTCCCTCTTCGTCAATTCGGTTGCGGCCGTCGACGTGCCAGTCATGGCCGCCTATCTCGTCTTCGTGGCGCTCGTCTTTGTGGTGATCAACCTCATCGTCGACATCCTTTATTTCATCGTCGATCCGCGACTGCGCGTCGGCGCAAAAACCGGGAGGTAGCATCGTGACAGATCTGCCCCAATCCCCCGATACGCCCGTACTCGCGGCAAAGTCGTCGCGCTGGAAGAACTTTGTCCAATCCGACATTGTGTGGTCCTACAGGCATTCTCCAATCACCATCGTCGCCTCCGTCGTCGCGGCGCTGCTCATCCTCATGGCCATATTTGCTCCCTGGCTGGCCCCCTACAATCCGTTCAACCCGGCCACGCTCAATTTGATGGACGGCTTCACCCCGCCCAATTCCACGTCGATGAGCGGCAAGTACTTCACGCTTGGCACAGACAGCCAAGGCCGGGACATGCTCTCGACGATCATGTACGGCTCCCGCGTCTCCCTGTTCGTCGGGGTTATGGCCACTCTTTTCGCAATGGTCATGGGCGTGGGCCTCGGGCTCGTCTCCGGCTATGTCGGTGGCGTCGTCGACGCCATCATCATGCGCGTTGCAGACGTCCAGCTCAGCTTTCCGGCGATCCTCATCGCACTTCTGATCTTCGGGGTTGCACGCGGGATCATTCCGCCCAATCAGCAGGAAGGTACGGCCGTCTGGGTCCTGATCGTCGCCATCGGTCTGGCGAACTGGGCACAGTTCGCACGCACAGTGCGCGGCGCCACGATGGTTGAGCGGCAGAAGGACTATGTCGCGGCAGCCCGAATACTCGGTGTCAATCCGATCATCATTCTGCTGCGCCACGTTCTGCCCAATGTCATGGGTCCGGTGCTGGTCATCGGCACGATCGGGCTGGCATTGGCTATCATCGAGGAGGCCACGCTCTCCTATCTCGGCGTAGGCGTCCCACCAACACAACCCTCGCTGGGTACGCTGATCCGCATCGGCCAGCAATTTCTGTTCTCGGGAGAATGGTGGATCCTGCTGTTCCCGGCCGCCACCCTTATTTTGCTCGCTCTTTCGGTCAACCTTCTTGGTGACTGGTTGCGCGATGCCCTCAACCCGAAGTTGCGCTGATGACCGAGCCCGTTCTTTCCATAAAGGACCTCGTCGTAGAGTTCCCCTTCCGTGATGACGTGTTCCGTGCCGTAGATGGAGTCTCCTTCGACATCATGCCCGGTGAAGTCGTGGGCGTGGTGGGCGAGAGTGGCGCCGGCAAATCCATGACCGGCTCCGCTGTCATCGGTCTTATCGAGCGGCCAGGCCATATTGCGGGTGGGGAAATCCGCCTGAAGGGCATGCGGATCGACAACCTGTCAGAAGAGCAGAAGGCAAAACTGCGCGGCAAGCGCATCGGCATGGTCTTTCAGGATCCGCTCACAA